>RPRC01000489.1 GCA_003857395.1 Geobacter sp. | reverse complement strand
TGGTTGAAGGATTAAATGGATTAGGATAGTTCTGCATTAGCTCATACTTATCTGCTATTAATTGTTCGTCATCAACACCAACCGGGTTTTGCACAATAATCACTCCCGACATATCCTGTCCGCCAGGTCCACCATGTGGTTCGCAATAGTAAGGATGAAGACCGACTGTAGTAAAAGTATGGGTAAACTCCCAGGGAGCATCTGCAGCCGGGCCGCTTGTAAAACTGTTATCATCTGCCTTAACATTATGATGTCCAAGAATATTCGTCCATCTGACAGCATCACCAACCGTAATTGTTAACTCTCCGGGAGAAAACGAAAAATTTTGAACTGTTACATCATGTGTGGTTTGAGAAAAACTACTTTCCGACAAGAATAGGATGATTATTAATGAGAATATAGAAATGATTAGATTTTTCATTTTTTACCTTTTTATTTATGATTAATTTTTTGTTAATTAACAAATTCAAGCGCAGTAAAACTTTTTAGGTAATAAACGGATTTGCTTGAGGATTTTTCTGGCTAACAGAATTGGTAGTGAGAAATGACAGGATACCAATTCTATAATAATATGAGGGGCAAGAGAATTCCGCCCCCCGTCTTGATTAATCCGAACTACTAATTTTTAATTTCGCCGCCGTGATCACCAACGAGCATCCACTTGTCACCTTTTTTCATAAGGATATCTGTCCAGCGTCCTTTTTCGGTTGTTGGTTTGCCCTCGGAGTTTTCCATAACCTGTGTGTAATAGTAATGAACATAGGCAAAGTTACCATTCACCCAGATGCTGGCAGGAGTTAGATTGTAATACTTTGTCTTGCCTTTTTTATACCAATAGTTCATCGCTTTGACTACATGACTTTTAGGCCCAGGGGATTCATTCTGATAATTCCAGCCAAAATAAGAATCATCAAAGTATGATAGAAAGCCGGATGGATCATCAGACATACCAGCCTGCCAGTATGTTTCAACGCCCGCCCAAACTGCCTTTTGCTCATCAGTCCATTGCTGAGCCGAAACACTAGTGACAAAAAGAAATATAAGAAGTGCAGACAAAGAAATGCCAATAAGATTTTTCAAAATAGTCTCCTTAGAATTATGTTAAGAAATTGAACTTAGCCTTGTGTAAAATTGTGAAAGATTAATTAATAAACAAATAGCAATTAATTTTTTTCATTACGATTTATCGAACGGGGTTAAGAATTGTTGTAACTAACATTTGTTGCGGCCGACTCTAATGAATCAACTATTCAAGGTATGATTTCTGGTAATCCCTTCTGAGTTTTTCAAGAATTGATTGATGCTCTGCTTCTTCGCCTGAAAGTTCCTTTAAGCCTTCTTTTGCTTTCTCTCTTAATATGCCCCGATCTATTTTTCCGTCTTCTAATTTGGGCAGCTCTGTAGTAAATATCATTTCATCTGGTTTTGCCATTAAGCCTATCTTTTCTGAAATAAAATTTCTCAATTCTTCTTTGAGAAGTGGTGTGCCTTCTGCATTGTTTAGTGTAACAAAAGCAACGATTGCGTTCTCAATAATTTCATCGGATCTTTTTACAACTGCTGCTTCTTTGACTGAAGGATGTACTGCTAAAACTTTTTCTATTTCAGATCCACCGACTCTGTTCCCGGCAGATTTAATTACATCATCAACCCTTCCGAGTATCTTTATAAAATTACATTTCAGCCTAATTGCAGCATCACCGGTAAAGTAGCTTCCCTTAAATTGTTT
>RPRC01000488.1 GCA_003857395.1 Geobacter sp. | reverse complement strand
AATTTAATTTTAAATATGAAGTTTTCCCCGACAATTGTTTTGATAAATGTCCCCCTCGAAACGAAGGCTTTTCCATAAACGTTTTATACTTTGAGATCAATAGTTTTATGGACTCGTTGTCGGTCACCTTAACAAAATTATCGACAAAGGTTTTAAAGTAACTTAGATTATTTTTAGCCATTATTATAGGTGGGGGTATGTATACAGCTATAAAATTATTGGTTAGCAGAAAATTGTGATTTGACATAAAAAAATCATCACAAAATTCACATTCCTTTGTATTTAATACACCATGTACTCGACACAAATAAATATTAGGCGACGCCAAACATCTTTTAACGTCATCGACAAAAAGTGTTATAGTGTTAAAAGTATTTACAGACCGTGAGTTGTAAAGATAACGTGGAAAATAATCAACCTGCATTCTAAGAATGACTATATATATTTTTGACGAATTTTATTATTTTCACGGAACTGATGCGGCTGAAAGTATATTGAAGTATGGATTTTCATTAAACGTTCCACAGAAACACGACACCTTTGATACTACCTGGAAACGGTATATGCTTGGACGGGGTATTTATTTTACGACCAGCCTTAGAAAGGCTAAAAAATTTGGTAGACAAGTATTAAGATGTAAAATTGGTAAAATTAGAGTTCTCTATACAAACCGAGAATTTCGTGACAAGTTTGATGAGAATAAATATGACGCCATTTATTGCCCTGGAAAATTTAGCAGAATAAAAAATAACACAATAGATTACACTTACGACGAAACTGCGCTGTTATCAAACGACGAATTAATGATAAAAAACCCATCACTGATAACAGAAGTTTTGTTGTTTAGTACATAAACCGCAGAACAATGATCAGACTAAGACACACAGCGCCGGATGAATTCACGACGAGGCATCATGACAAATTATCTATTGTAATTGTGGATATTTCTGGATCAATGGTCAATGATTTTTCATTTGTCAAAGATATCATCACACAAATCAGCGAGTATGTTGATTATGTCATTACATTTACCGACGAAGCAGACTTGTACAAAATCGAAGAATTTTTACATTTTGAGTATGGTTACGGCAAGTCTACTTATATGAATAATGGTTTTATGCAAATGGATAAGTTAATTAAAAAATTTGAACAAAGACGCCATACAACACCCGGTGCAATTAAAGTGATTACATTAACCGATGGATACTTAGACGACGCAGCGATAGTGTGTGAACGACATAAAAAAATTTCTTGCAACTCAAGAATTGAAATGTTTACCGTAAGAGTATACAATAGCCAATACAACTCACCAGACACAATTGGACAAATGGCTGCTTCTATGGTTGGCGTTTTAAAAGATATTGTTTTGTACAACCCACGCAACATTTCAATTCCAACAGGACTAAAAACGGTTACGGCTGGAGAACTAAAAGATATCTTGACATCATTTTTGAATACCGAGATACCAAACATTACTACCAATGAAATTAACGTGCTCAATGAAGTGAAACGCGGTGAATTTAAAAACTGGAATAGTCGCTATTTGCAAAATGCATATTTCTTGGCGGTTATTAAATCACTCATCACTTGTTGGACTGCGAGTAAATTGTATAAACAAGAGACATTGGAACGCTTATCGAATATAATTCACGAATTGGAGTATGGAAGCGTACGAGATATACTTATTAAGGCATTTGTCTTTGCATCTGATTCGGCAGACCAGAATTCACTACAACTGATT
>RPRC01000487.1 GCA_003857395.1 Geobacter sp. | reverse complement strand
TTCAATGAACCATCAGAATTACCTGTACCTCAGCTACCGGTTACTTTCAGATACATATTACCAAATGAAAGATTATGAAAAGGCGCAGATATATTATGAATATGCTTTTTCATTACTGGATACCGTGAATGACAATGAACTTGAAAAAATCGAGCTTGCAGTTGCCAAATCCTTAATCAAGAACAAAATTGAGCCGGATGAAACAATTGAATCAATACTGCTGTTAGCTTACGATTATTATGAAAAAGAACTGCTTTATTACAGCAAAGTTCAAATAGCATACCATCTTGCAGAATACTATATCGAAACAGGCAGAACAAGAGAAGCTTTAACATACTTCAAAGAGTGTTTAAAAGAATCAAGAGAAAGAGAATTTTTATCTCATCTTATAAGGGGATTGAGGTTTTCTGACCGGTTGTTTAAATACTGCCTATCTAATAAAATAGAAGAAGAGTTTATTAATTCGTTAAAAATCCTAAAAGCAGAAGTATAGAACTTATAACGAATTTATAAACTCTTCTAAAAAATATTCTCGGAAATTCTTCCGGTTATTTTATCAGTGCCATTTTCTTTGTTTCGGAATATTTTTCTGTGCTTAACCTGTAAAAATAAATCCCACTGGAATAATCCGAAGCATCCCAGCTGTATTCATATACTCCCGGTTTTAGATACTCGTTTGCAAGGATACTTATTTCTTTACCCGAAACATCAAATACCGCCAATTTAACAATAGAAGCAGCAGAAACATCAAATCTAATTATTGTAAAAGGATTAAACGGATTCGGATAATTCTGATAAAGATTATATTTTGCAGGAACTTCGCCTGATAAGGATTTTAGGCCTACTGGATAAAGAGAATTTCTAATAGTCAGATAATTCAATCCGGAACCCGAAACGTTTGCAGCGCCTGTCAAATAGAAAACCTGCGCTGTATCAACTACTATTTGAGTCGCATATGCATTCAAGTTAGAGCCTGCTACATTTTGTCTGAGTGTACATAATGGCGTTCCTGAACTGTTGTATTTTATTGAAAGATAATCGTAGAATAAAAGTGAATTCGCGCTGAAACCTGTAACATACACATTATTGAATCTGTCAATAGCTAATGAAGTAGCTTTATCATCACCATTACCGGTATCGTTGTATCTGTTTACCCATTGCTGCACAAGAGATGAATTATACTGCAATGTGGCATAATCGTTTACATAAGCAGGACTTGTAGCTGCCACGCTGTAACCGGTTACATAAATATTGTTTGCATTATCAATACCAATTGATGTAGGCACATCATTATTATTCAAAGGACCATTGTAGCTTGCGGCGTTTAAACTATCACCATTTGAATTATATTTAATTGTAACATAATTATAAAACTGACCTGTCCAATAACTAAATCCCGTAACATATACATTTCCCGACGCATCGGTAACTAAGGCTAATGCGTTATCAGTATTATTTGCAGTCCCGTTGTATGTTTTTGACCATTGGAAAGTTAAAGAATTGTTATATTTAATTGTTATATAGTCATCAAAAGAAGGATTTGCTCCTGTTCTAGTGATTCCGGCAATAAAAACATCACCATTATTATTAATTTTCAAAGCATTTGGTCTTTGAAAGTTAGGAAGATTGATGACACTTACAATTTCGTTGCCTGACGGTGTATATTTTATCGTAACAATATCAGCACTCGTAGCACCCTGGTCTGAATTACCTGAAATAAAAATATTCCCGGAAAAATCAATACCTATAGTATAACTTTCATCACCTCCATTAGCAGCTCCATTATA
>RPRC01000486.1 GCA_003857395.1 Geobacter sp. | reverse complement strand
TATGATATTTTTGACGGCGCATGGAGAAGGCTCAGGCTGCCGGACCATTCACATATCCAGCATTTCGTTCAACACGGAGGAGAGCACCAGGTCAGACATGAAGGGGAATGTGCCGGTGGCTATCTTGTGACAGCCGGGCGGCAGTCCACATCATGATCCTGTCCGGAATTGTCCGGAGCAGCCCTGCCGCTGTCTGTGCAGACCAAGATGACATGTGACGAGAACTCTCGAACTGGAGAAAGCCGACCGAGTGGACTCACCTGAAGCAAGGGATGGAAGATGAGACAAATTTGCATGATTGGAACCGGATATGTGGGCCTGGTCACCGGCGTGTGCTTTGCCGATTTTGGCCACTCCGTTTTGTGTGTCGATATTGATTCGGAGAAGATCGAACTGTTGAAGAACTCCATGGTCCCTTTCTACGAACCCGGCCTCAAGGAGTTCATCGAGCGCAATACGGCCAGGAAACGGCTGGGTTTCTCGGATGATGTCGAATGGGGCATCAGGGAATCCGAGGTTGTTTTCATTGCCGTGGGAACTCCCTCCCTGCCCGACGGACAGGCCGACCTTTCGCAGGTGTTCGAGGTGGCCAAAACCATCGCCCTCAATATGACCGAATACAAGGTCGTCGTCAACAAGAGCACGGTCTCGGTCGGAACCGGCGCCAAGGTGGCTGAGGTCATCCGGGCTCACCAGAAGAAACCGGTTCCGTTCGATGTCGTTTCCAATCCGGAGTTCCTGCGGGAAGGCTCCGCCATCGAAGACTTCATGCGGCCCGACCGGATCGTCATCGGGGCCTCGAGCGAGAGAGCGATGGAGATCATGACCGAGATCTATCGTCCTCTGAACCTGATCGAGACACCGCTCGTCAAGACGAACATAGAGACTGCAGAGCTGATCAAGTACGCATCCAACGCCTATCTGGCCACGCGGATTTCCTTCATCAACGAAATCGCCAATCTCTGCGAGCGGGTCGGTGCCGATGTCCACGTGGTAGCCAAAGCCATGGGGCTGGATGGCCGGATCGGCAAGAAATTTCTGCATGCCGGCGCCGGGTTCGGCGGATCGTGCTTCCCCAAAGATACCAAGGCCCTGATCAAGATTGCCCAGCAGGCCGGATCACGCGTATCGATCGTGGAGGCCGCCATCTCCGTCAACGATCATCAGCGGGAAGTGGTTTTTCAGAAGATCCACAAGATGGGCCACCCGCTTGCGGGAAAGACCATCGGCATACTGGGACTCTCCTTCAAGCCAAAGACCGATGATATGCGGGAGGCTCCGTCTATTGCAGTCATTCAGAAGCTGACCGAACAGAAGGCCCGGGTGAAGGCCTATGACCCGGTGGCCCAGGAAAACGCCAGGAAGATCATGCCAGGGGTCGAATTCTGCCAGGATCCATATGCTGTGGCGGAAGGAGCCGATGTCCTGGTCGTCATGACCGAATGGAACGAGTTTCGCGAGCTCGACATGCCGCGCCTCAGACAATTGATGAAGGCGGCCAGGATTGTCGATGCCAGGAATGTGTACGACCCGGGGAAGATGAGGGACCTGGGATTTGAATATGTCGGGATGGGGCGGTAGTGCCCCGCCGGCCGCAGAGCATATGATTCAGGGCGTGCGAACCAAGAAGTTGAACGTCGTGCCGGATGAGCGGGGCCGGGTCATGGAGATCCTCAGGTGCGATGACGAGTTGTTCGTGCAGTTCGGCCAGATCTATCTGACCACCACTTATCCGCAGATCGTGAAGGCATGGCATTTCCATCAATGCCAGACGGATAACATCGCCACCGTGCG
>RPRC01000485.1 GCA_003857395.1 Geobacter sp. | reverse complement strand
TCATAGTACTTCTTCAGGCGAGGCGTGGCGCTCTTGCGCCTGACCTGGTCTGAGCCACAGTGGGGACAGCGCACCTGGCCGTCCGCGACCAGGTGCCACTGCCCCAACAGCAGCTGCTCGACCCGTAACAGCCAGGGCAAGGTCTTGACCGGCGGTGGGGCATTCGCACCCGCTTCGTGGGCCAGTGCCGTCAAGTCGTCCAGCGTGCTGCGCACTTCGGTCGGCAGGGCTTGGCCGGCCTCCAGGCGGCCGAGCAGCTCCCGGATTTGTGCCAGCAACTGTCCGACCAGCCAGCCGTCACGCAAAGCTAACACCGGCGCACTCAGATCGTAGCGCGTGCGGAGGGTCTGTTGCAGGCGCTGCCAACCGCTGTGTTGCACGGCCTGCTGCACTTGGGGTTCGGTCACCGCGACCCCTTGCTGGCGCAGGTGTTGGTACACCTGCGCCACACCCCACGTCGGAAAGGTGGCGCAGACCTCGACGATGCGCTCGACCAGTTCCGCCGTCAATACCAGCGGACTGTTCAGGCTCAGCAAGTTGGCCCAATCCCCACTGTGCCAGTAGCGCAGCCACAGGCTGATGTGCGGCTGCGGCACGCCCACCCACTCCGCCAACTGCACCTGCCGCACCAACGGCGTGCGCCCATCCCGCGTCCGCCGGCTGCCCCGCGCGGCCCCGGGCACGTCGAGCAGGCTCAAGAACAGCACCAGCAGGCGCAGGCGAAAGGGGTGGTCGGCGGCCACCGTCAGCGTGAAGTGCCCACACAGCGTCGCCTGGTAGCTGCCATCGGCCTGGCGGGCCACGTGCACCCCGGGTTCATCCCGCTGGCAGACCACGCAGCCCAGCCCCAGGCTCCACGGCACCGGGTCCCCCGCATGCAGCTGGCTCAGCGCCAGCCCCAGGTACCCGAGCAGCACCAGCCGCTGCGCCTGCCACAACCCCGCCGCCACCCACATCCAGGCCGTCTGCTGGCGCAATCTCGGCCAGCCCATCCCCACGCCCCGCCATAACCACAACGCCCACGGCACCAGCCGCAGCCAGGCCGGCCCCCAGCCCCCGCTCCACGCCCACAGCCCCCACAAGAGCAGGCCCCGCAACAGCACCGGCCGCCAACTCTGCAGCAGGTAGGCGCTCAGCGCCCGCCAGTGCGCGCACCAGCACCCTGCCGGGCTGCCCCTGAGCCGCCCTGGCCTGACCCTCCCCGCCGCGACAGCCGGCGGTACCAGCCAGCCCGCCACCTCCGCCGGTACTTGTCCCAGCAGCGCCAGCCCCAGTAGGCTTAACACAGCCAGCGCGTGCAACACGACCAGCCAGGGTTGATCAACCCGACGCCTTGTGGTACCTTGCATGTGAGCCAACCTCCTGCGGTTGATTCTTGCAAGGTACATTTGTACCCTATCTCCCGGGTTGGCTCAACTCGCGCCTTGTCCCCAACGTGTTACGCTCTCAACCATAAGCCGCGCTTTCCGGCACGACCATTTGACGCCCCGCACGCTCCATGCTATCATAGCGCCAGAGTGTCGGGTCATTGGTGCCCTCCCCTGGCGGTGTTAACGCCGGCGTGGAG
>RPRC01000484.1 GCA_003857395.1 Geobacter sp. | reverse complement strand
GGAAATGAATCGCGGGATGGGCCATGGCCAGCCGCAGGAACTGATCATTAATGTGCGCCATCTCAGTGTCCTGGGAACGCAGGAATTTGCGGCGAGCCGGCACATTGAAAAACAGGTCGCGGACCACAATCCGGGTCCCTGTAGGGCAGCCCGTTTCCCGCACGTCTTTCAGGATTCCGGCTTCGATGAGAATACGCGTGCCCACGGCGGCATGCGGTTCGCGCGTGATCAGCTCGCAACGGCTGACAGCGGCACTGCTGGGGAGAGCTTCCCCACGGAAGCCAAGGGATTGGAGTCGGAGCAGGTCGTCGAGGGTGCGGATCTTGCTGGTCGCGTGCCGTTCGATGGCGAGCAGCGCATCATCGGTGCTCATCCCCGCACCATTGTCCAGGACCGCAATCTCCCTGCGGCCACCCGCCAGAAGCTTAACCGTTATCTTTGTGCTCCCGGCATCGATGCTGTTTTCCATCAATTCCTTGGCCACCGCCGCGGGTCTTTCGACCACTTCGCCGGCAGCAATCTGATTGCAGACAACGTCTGGAAGCACGGTGATCTTTGCCATGGGGACTCCTTTCACCGCAGAGACACAACGAGCACAGAAGCAATAGCTTACCGGCTAAACCATTCTACGCTATGTTTTTTTCGGGCTATATTCTCAGCGTCCTTTGCGCCTCTACGGTGAAATGTTTTGGCGTGCTGAACGGTTACTTTGTTGACAGAGTGCACGCTTTTCGCTATGCAGAAAACGACCATTGTTCACATCAATCGAAGAGGCGGTGCAACCCTTATGCGTACCCCAAACCCTTACATCTCACTGGTCCGCCTCCTCAGCAATATTTTGGACGCTCATACCGTTGCTTTTTTTGTTGCCGATTCCAAGGGCCAGCACCTCAACCTGGTCGCGGCCGAGTCCCTCAGCCAACACTTGAAAAAGAACGTCTCCCTGCCGCTGGAGGAGAGCGGGATACTTTCTCAGGTCCACAAATCAGGCCAAAGCCTCCACATGGATAAGTTGGCCGTGCAGGATATCGAGACCGCTTTACCTTTTTATCGCGGTGCCGAGTCTTATATCAAGGGGGTTTTTATCACCCCGGTCGGCGGCGATAGCGGGTTGTTATTTGTCGATACCAAGGTCAACTGGGGGTTCAATGATAAACAGCGCAAGTGGATCAGTGAAATCGCGGCGCTGCTGAATGAATTGCTGCACCACGAACAGCGCCTGGTGCGCGAGCAAAATTACGCCCGCATCTTGAAGCTCTGGCACCAACTGGACCAGATGGCGTTCAGCGAATTCTCTCCAGACAAATATTTCCCGGCTACCCTCGCTCAGTGCAGCCGCTTTCTGGATGTGGACTACGGGTTTCTGGCGTTGACCGAGGGTGCGGGGGACCGCTACCGCGTGATTGCCACCACGGATAATGTTCCGCAGTCTTTTTGCGAACGCTCATTTTCTACGGAAGAAGGTCTGGTCGGCTGGGTTTTCCATGACCAGAAGAGTCTACTGATTCGCCGCTTGAAACCACAAGTCGAAAGGCATTTCCTCTTCTTCCCGAAAGAAAAATTCCCACACCAGGGGACATTCTGGGGGATTTATAATGAAGTCCCTGTGGGGCAGGCCATGGTGCTCGGGTTTCTGTCTACCCAGACCCGGCAGTGGAATCTTGATGAGCAGTATGCCATAGAACGTGTGGCGCATTTTACCAATTTGATCCTGGAACGGGTCATGCTCAATC
>RPRC01000483.1 GCA_003857395.1 Geobacter sp. | reverse complement strand
GAAAGATGATGGGCGTGGCAAACGGCGCGAAGGCCGCGGCCGGCGTCGCCACACCGAGGATGATGCACAGCACCGGTCCCAGCAAGGATGTCACAGGGATGGGCAGGGCTTCGCCGATCCAATAGACCAGGATGAGTCCGACGATGGCTGCGAGGCGATGGGCCTCGGGTTTGAGACCCGGCATGGGAACAAGCAGAAGAATAATGAACAGCAGTGGGCCGACAAACAGGCTGATAGTGCGCCGCATCCGGTCGAAACGCTCTTCGCCTGCTGATATGGTTTCGGTAACTGTATCCGTGCAGGGCTGGCTGGTTTGTGATGAGGACATGAGGATTCTCCTGTCGAATGGTTCCAGACAAACGAAGCCGGTCACTACAATTATACGGTTGAGAAGCTAATCGAAATGCATCTTGAATTCTACATTTTTTTGTAATGACATGGAACGTTTCGGCGACCCCTGTTCCCGGCAGGCAATAAACATATCCCCACAATCTGATTGAAGACCGGGCGTAATCAGGGCGCACATTTCACGAACATCCCGAGTAAGGAAAACGGGTCCGACGTGCATTCTGAAGAAATGGCTTGATTTACAGATGAATGTTGTGTATCATTCAATCGTATCAGTCGAAAGAGGTCTCTGCGTATGTTCTCAGAAAGCGAGGAATAGAAAATGCCCGAACGAACAATGACGATTCCCCACCGGCTCACCCAGAACGAAGCAGTCGCACGCATCAGGAATCTCTTTGGCCAGGCCAGAGTGCAGCTCCCCGATACGGTTCAGGACATGCATGAGGAGTGGATGGGCAACATATGCACGTTCAGCTTTTCGGCCATGGGTTTTCGCGTATCCGGGACTGCGCAGGTGAAAGAGTCAGAGGTAGAAGTGTGCGCCGATCTCCCTGTGGCAGCGACCATTTTCTGGGGAAAGATCGAATCGACCGTAAGGAAGCAGGCTGAGGCCCTGCTTTCCTGATCATTCTGGTCTGCGAACACTGGCCCCGGGTCTGATCGCTACGTTTCCATCGAGACCGCGAAATGACCCGCCTCCGAGAGAAGAGTGATAGCACATTCACTTTTTTCAGTTCACCGGATAAGGAGGATACCATGAAGACAGTGACGGCTCTCTGTATCACATTGATTGTTTTGGCTGTCTGTACAAGTCTGGTTGCGGCCCAGAAGGCCGACCTGATTTTCTTCAACGGGAAGGTCATCACGGTCGATGCCGGGGACCATATCTGCCAGGCCGTGGCCATCAGGGGCGACACCATTCTGGCTGTGGGCAGCGATGTGGATATTCAGGCACTGGCCGACCTCCAAACCAGGGCGATTGATCTGAAGGGAAAGACCGTTACTCCCGGTCTGGTCGATTCCCATTATCACCTGATGTACTACGGGGCGCAGTTCTGGCCGGGATTTCTCAACATTCGCCATCCGGTGACGACCTGCAAGGCAGACTTGTTGCAGGTCCTGGCAGACTACGTTCAGACCTTGAATCCGGGAGAATGGATCTCCGCCAACCAAGGCTTCGCCCTGCAGGCTTACGAAACAGTGGACCGCTGGGATATCGACTCGGTGGCGCCGGACAATCCCGCCTATCTCCGCCACAGCAGCGGTCAGTTCTCCGTGGTCAACTCCAGGGCACTGGAGATCGCAGACATTGACAGCAGCACGCCGAATCCCCCCGGAAGTCTGATCATGCGGGATGAATACGGAGAACCGACCGGCATCCTGTCCCATTATCCGGCCGAAAACCTGGTGGGCCGGCATGCCCCCGGTTATGGCAACCGAAGCGACCAGG
>RPRC01000482.1 GCA_003857395.1 Geobacter sp. | reverse complement strand
TTCTTCTCTCCTGAATCTTTCCAGCAAGAAAAAGGAGTTAAAGTTTTCGTAAAGCATTTTGTTCAGGAGATTGATGCGAAGAAGAAATTGATTATCATAAAAGATTTAATTGAAGATAAAATTTTCGAACACGAGTATGACAGACTGATACTGGCAACAGGTTCAAAAGCAAAAACATTACCTGGTTTTGATACTCAGCTTAAAAACGTATTCACTTTGAAAAACATTGATAATTTGATTCGATTAGATGAGTTCGTTAAGGAAGAACAGGTTGTGAATGCTATAATTATTGGCTCAGGTTACATCGGACTTGAGACTGCTGAAGCATTAGTTAAAAGAAATATTCAAGTAAAAGTTATTGAAAGAGAAAACAAACCACTTCCCGGTGCCGATACAGAATTTTCTGATGAGATTTTAAAGATTCTGAATCAAAATAAAGTTGAGTTTGTTGGTGGAATTAGAGAAGTTGAACCAGTAATAACAGCGGATAAACTAATTGCGGTTCGGATTGGTGACAAATTTCTTGAAACAGATCTCATTTTGCTCTCAGTTGGTTTTGAACCTGATACTTTCCTTGCTCAATCAGCAAAACTTGAAATTGGTAAATCAGGAGCAATTAAGGTTGATCAGTATTTAAAAACTTCCGATAGATTCATCTATGCAGCAGGGGATAACATTGAAATACTAAATGCTGTTACAGGAAAACCGGATTACATTCCTCTTGCAACTCAAGCTTACGCTCTGGGTCATATCGCTGGAGAGAATGCAGCAGGTGGAAATGTGAAATATGATCCAATAGTTAAAAATATCAGCATAAAAATATTTGATAAGTATTTTGCCTCAGTAGGATTAAATTCCGAGGAAGCCAGGAAAAATGGATTTGAGGTCCAAGAATCATTTGCAAAAGCAAGAAGCTTAGTCGGTGTTATGCCGGATAGTGATTTGGTTTTTGGCAAAGTGCTGGCAGATAATAATACTAAAAGGATATTAGGTGCATCGTTTCTTGGAGGTAAGGAAATCTCAGGTTATGCTGATCTTTTATCTGCATTAGTAAAATTAAAAGCTCCGGCATCGACACTTTCTAAAATAAATTACAATTACACTCCGCCGCTTTCACCTTTTGTGAATCTTCTAAATATCATCGGTAAAAAATTCGGATAATAAGTAAAGAGTCATCATTGAAAAAGAAATCATCATTCAAAAATCTTGTCCTCATCAAGCATCCTTTAGTCGAAAGGGATATCACAATCCTGCGTGATAAAAAAACGAAGAGCGAATTGTTCAGATCTGCCGTGACAAGAATATCGAATGTGCTGGCTGTGGAGATCAGCACTGCTTTCTCTCTGTCAGAATTTAAAGTTGATACTCCACTCGAAAAAACTAAAGGATTCCGTCTAAAACAGGAGGTCGTGCTGATACCAGTTCTGCGCGCCGGCTTAGCAATGGTTGATGGATTTCTTCAGCTTATTCCCGATGCAAAACTTGGGCATATTGGTTTGGAGAGGAATGAAATTACACTTCTGCCAAACAGCTATTATTTCAAAACTCCGAAAAACTTAAGCAAATCAGAAGTGATATTGCTTGACCCTATGCTGGCAACCGGTGGAAGTGCATCGGCAGCAATTAGTGTTCTCAAAAAACGTGGAGCTAAAGATTTTGTTTTTGCCTGTTTGCTTGCAGCACCAGAGGGTGTGAAAAAATTATTGAAGGATCATCCTGATGTAATAATATTCAGCGCTGTATTAGATAGACAACTAAATAAAAAAGGATACATACTACCTGGTTTGGGTGATGCAGGAGATCGCACGTTTGGCAC
>RPRC01000481.1 GCA_003857395.1 Geobacter sp. | reverse complement strand
TTCTTGCAGGAATAAAATAAATTTAGAACTATGAAAAATAAAACACTTTGAAAACCAGTAATTAGTTTTTGCATGATTCATTTTTTTAGAAAATCAATCTTATAAAAGCATTTGATGGCTTTTACTTACTTGCCATTTAACGATTCCGGCTTTAAAAAAAAGCCCAGTAAACAACCCCAATGATGGAATATCTGTCATTGGGTATCGGAAAAAACGGTTTCACTATAATATCAGGATTCATTTAACCGCAAAGAAATTCATTAAACCGGAAGCGATATCACAAAAGTTGCTCCTCCGCCCTCAACAGTATTAACTTCGAGTTCTCCCCCATGCGCTTTAATTATATCATAGCTCAAAGACAATCCCAATCCTGTTCCCTGTCCCGAAGGCTTAGTGGTAAAAAATGGCTGGAAGATTTTTTCCTTTATTTTATCAGGTATACCCATACCATTGTCACTTACAGATAAAATTAATTTGCCATCCCGTATTTTGGTCTTTACAGAAACGACCGGCTCATAGGCTTGTCCTGACTGTTTCTTCTTTTCCATGACGGCATAAAAAGCATTGTTATACAAGTTCAATAATACCCTGCCAATATCCTGCGGTATGATCTCTACTTTACTTATAGTTTTGTCAAAATCAGTGTCCAACGTTACATTAAAACTTTTATCCTTAGCCCTTAATCCATGATATGACAATCGCAGGTATTCATCAGCCAGCGCATTGATATCAATGGGTTCTTTGTGCCCTGAACTGGTACGCGAATGCTGCAGCATGCCTTTCACAATACTGTCTGCCCGCTTGCCATGGCTGCTGATCTTATCCTGGTTGGCATGTATATCCGCAGCAATTGAAATGGCCTCTGCGGCATCACCCGTATGCAAAGCCTTTCGCATATCATCGATCAACTCCTTATTCAGGTCTGAAAAATTGTTGACAAAATTCAACGGGTTCTGGATCTCATGTGCAATGCCTGCAGTGAGTTCCCCGAGTGAAGCCATTTTTTCTGACTGGATGAGTTGGGATTGGGCCGCTTTCAGCTTACTGAGGGTTTCCTCAGCCTCGGCCTTTTGGGCCTCAATGACTATATTCTTTTGTTGCAGATTCTGATAGGCATGGTTAAGCCGTTTCCGGTTTCTGTTAATGATCCAGGCAATTACACCAAGAGACAATAAGGCAGCGAGAGCAGAAAAAGTCAACCATTCTTGCTGCAGGTTTTTTCGTTCATATTCCAGTTCTTTTTTTGATAATTCATAGCCGCCCTTGTATGTAACAGCGGCTCTTTCACTGGCCGGGATGTTCAGGCTGTCGGAAAATAATTTGTATTTTTTATAATACTTAATGGCATTGCTTCCATCACCTGATGATTCATAGATGGATGCAAGGATTTCATTAGCATCACGCTGCAACTGGGCCTGTCCCATCTCTTCAGCGGTTTGTAATCCTGCCAAACCATCTGCAAGGGCCTCCTGTAGCATTCCCCGCCGGTGTTTTGCCTTAGCCAGTCCATTATAAGCCTTCGCAATGGCTGTCTTAAAATCATGTTCCTTAGAAAGTTGAAGTGCTGCATCAAACTGGCTGATGGCTTTTTGCGTACTGTCTAACCTGAAATAAACAATGCCCAGTGTGTTGGTAGTTTGGACAAGCATTTCAGGGTTATTTTTTTGCACGGCAAGATCATAGGCAATATTCAGGTTTTTCAGGGCCTTGGCAGGATCGTTTTGCTCCAGGTTCACTTCACCCAGGTTACTGTATGCCAGAATGGTTAAGATCGTATCAGACCGTTCCCGGGCAATTTGTACAGCCTTGATATAATCCTGCTCTGCTTCATCCATTTTCCCC
>RPRC01000480.1 GCA_003857395.1 Geobacter sp. | reverse complement strand
GCTTGAATTGGAAGGAAGCTGGACTATGAACCTATTTAATCCATAGTCGACTATATCATTAATAATTAATAAAAAAACGCGATAGAACACCCATCGCGTTTTTGAACCCAAATACCTCTATTAAATCACTTAACTTCAGAAAGTTTATTTAAATCCTCTAACTGAACGAACTTTTCATTGAATTTATAGTTTCCACCTGCTGTTTTCATCGATTTAATGAACTTTACAGTTATAAGATCGCTTTTTTTCTTCTTTTTTAACTTATCTGAAAATGATTGCTGTTTAGCCATATCAACTCCTTTAATTTGAGGCGCAAATATATCAAAACCAACCTCAAAAAAAAACAAATTGTCATTTTAGGTGGAAATTAATACCTCGGGCTGAACCTTATTAATTAATGTATCATCCAATGACTGCAAATTCAAACGATTTTAAATGGTATGAAAATTCGTTGTTTATTAGTTGTTAAATGTTTAGTTTTTCATAATAATTTTTAGATAAATAAATGTTGTTATTAGCAATTATAGTAATACTTTCCTATCTGATCGGATCTGTTCCGAACAGTATCATTATCAGCAGAGCTGTAAGTGGAATTGACATCAGAAAGCATGGCAGTGGAAATGCCGGCGGAACGAATGTTATGCGCGTTTTGGGCTGGAAGTATGGTTTGTTGGTTATCTTTTTAGATGCGTTAAAAGGTGCTATTGCGGTAGTTATTATTTCCAGATTGTTTTTTGGTCCTCTTCCCTTTGAAAACGTTTCTCCTTTTGATGACTTTACTTTAGTTCAAATAATTGCCGGAATGTCTGCTGTGATAGGTCACATCTGGACAGTCTTTGCAGAATTTAAAGGAGGAAAAGGAATTGCTACTGCTCTCGGAATGCTTTTAACATTAATCACGATTGACATGCTCATCGCTGTTGGAGTTTTTGGTTTAGTTGTGTTGATCTCAAGATACGTTTCTCTAGGATCTATCATAGCTGCTATAAGTGTTCCCGCAACTTTATTTATAAGAGAAAATCTTTTCCATGTTGATATTCCAGGATACAGTACACTCTTTCCTTTCATAATAGGAGTAACTGTGCTTGTTATTTATACACACAGAAAAAACCTGGTAAGAATTATTAACGGGAATGAAAATAAAATCAGTTTTCGAAAGAAATCAAAAATTAGCTAAATGAAAATTTCGGTTCTCGGCGCTGGCGGCTGGGGAACTACCCTTGCAATCTTACTTCACTACAACGGTCACAACGTAACTCTCTGGGAATACAAGAAAAGTTACGCCCGTCATTTACTTAAAAAACGAATTAACACCGATTACCTTCCCGGGATAAAAATCCCAAAAGAGATTTTAATATCTTCCGATATTGAAGAATCATCCGATGATAAAAATCTGATAGTGCTTGCTGTACCATCGCAGTTTCTCAGGGATGTGATTAAAAAAATAAATTACCACGCGATTGAAGATACGATACTCGTCAGCGTTTCAAAGGGAATTGAAAAAACTACATTGATGACAATGTCACAAATGCTGAAAGATGTTTTTCCACATATTAATGAAAATCAGATTGGAGTTATTTCTGGTCCCAGCCATGCCGAAGAAGTCAGCCAGATGGTACCAACCGCTGTTGTTGCAGCTTCGATTGATATTGAAACTTCAAAAGCAATACAGGCCGCATTCATGACTTCGTACTTTAGAGTTTATGCATCAACAGATATCCTTGGTGTTGAGCTTGGCGGTGCATTTAAAAATATAATAGCAATTGGTGCGGGTATAATTGACGGTGCAGGATTTGGTGATAATACTAAAGCTGCTATTATGACAAGAGGTGTTGCGGAAATATCTAGACTCGGTTTAGCTATGGGCGCTCGACCCGAAACTTT
>RPRC01000479.1 GCA_003857395.1 Geobacter sp. | reverse complement strand
GCTGTTCACCCCGTTCGCGACCACGCGCAGCGCGTCGATGTCGAGGCCCGAGTCGGTCTCGTCGAGCAGCGCGAGCTTCGGCTCGAGCACCGCCATCTGCAGGATCTCGTTGCGCTTCTTCTCGCCGCCGGAAAAGCCTTCGTTGACGCCGCGGTTGAGGAAGCTCTCGTCCATCTGCATCAGCTGCATCTTCGCGCGCACCAGCTCGAGGAACTCGAACGCGTCGAGCTCGGGCAGGCCGCGCTGCCTGCGCACCGCGTTGAGGGCCGCCTTGAGCAGGTAGGCGTTGTTGACGCCCGGGATCTCCACCGGGTACTGGAACGCGAGGAACACCCCGGCACGCGCACGCTCCTCGGGTTCCATCTCGAGCAGGTTCCGGCCGAGGTACTCGACCGAGCCCGCCGTCACTTCGTAACCCTCGCGGCCCGCGAGCACGCTCGACAGCGTGCTCTTGCCGGAGCCGTTCGGGCCCATGATGGCGTGCACCTCGCCGGCGCGAACCTCGAGGTTGATGCCCTTGAGGACAGTGCGGGCGCCGATCCGGGCGTGCAGGTCGCGGATGCTCAGCATGATGTCGTTCATCTGGTATGACTCGCTCAGCCGACGGCGCCTTCCAGGCTCACCGACAGCAGGTTCTGGGCCTCGACCGCGAACTCCATCGGCAGCTCCTTGAACACCGCCTTGCAGAATCCGTTGACGATCATGTTCACGGCGTCCTCCTCCGAGATGCCGCGGCTGCGGCAGTAGAAGAGCTGGTCGTCGGCGATCTTCGAGGTGGTGGCCTCGTGCTCGACGATGGCCGTTGGATGCTTGATCTCCATGTACGGGAAGGTGTGCGCCCCGCACTGGTCGCCCATGAGCAGCGAATCGCACTGGGTGTAATTGCGCGCGCCGTCGGCCGACGGAAGGACCTTCACCAGCCCGCGGTAGGTGTTCTGGCCGCGGCCGGCCGAGATGCCCTTGGAGACGATCGTCGAGCGTGTGTTGCGCCCGATGTGGATCATCTTGGTGCCAGTGTCGGCCTGCTGGTAGTGGTTGGCGAGCGCCACCGAGTAGAACTCGCCCACCGAGTTGTCGCCCTTGAGCACGCAGCTCGGGTACTTCCAGGTGATGGCCGAACCGGTTTCCACCTGCGTCCAGCTGATGCGCGAGTTGGTGCCACGGCACTCGCCACGCTTGGTGACGAAGTTGTAGATGCCGCCGATGCCGTTCTCGTCGCCCGGGTACCAGTTCTGCACCGTCGAGTACTTGATCTGTGCCTTTTCGAGCGCGACCAGCTCGACGACGGCTGCGTGCAGCTGGTTCTCGTCGCGCATCGGCGCCGTGCAGCCTTCGAGATAGGAAACATGCGAGCCGTCGTCCGCGACGATCAGCGTGCGCTCGAACTGGCCGGTGTTAGCGGCGTTGATCCGGAAATAGGTCGAGAGCTCCATCGGGCAGCGCACGCCCTTCGGGACGTACACGAACGAGCCGTCGGTGAAGACCGCGGAATTGAGCGCGGCGTAGAAGTTGTCGCCGACCGGCACGACGGTGCCGAGGTAGCGCTCGATGAGCGCCGGATGCTTCTGGACGGCCTCGGAGAACGGACAGAAGATCACGCCGGCCTCGGTGAGGCGCTCCTTGAACGTGGTCGCGACAGAGACGCTGTCGAACACGGCATCGACCGCGACGCCCGCGAGGCGAGCCCGCTCGTGCAGCGGGATCCCGAGCTTGTCGTAAGTCTCGAGCAGCTTCGGGTCGACATCCGCGAGCGACTTCGGCCCGTCCCCGCGCTGTTTCGGCGCCGAGTAGTACGAAATCGACTGGAAGTCGATGGGCGGGTAGTGGACCTGGGCCCAGGTCGGGGGCGTCATCTTCAGCCACCGTCGATAGGCCTTCAGGCGCCAGTCGAG
>RPRC01000478.1 GCA_003857395.1 Geobacter sp. | reverse complement strand
GAGAATATCTTTCCTAATTAAATCGATCTAAAAGGCGGGGTGGGATGAAGCTGAATACACTTATTGTACAGACCGAGGAACAGTCAACGCGGTTACTTTTGAGTGTATTAAAAAAAAATGAATTTGAACTTTTTGACACGAGCCAGGTTGATGAAGCAAAAATAATTCTGGATAAAAACCCAGTTGATCTTGTCTTTTTTGATCTTCATTACGCTGGTGAAGAATGGCAAAATTTTTTGCGCTGGATAAAAATAAATCACCCTCTAACGAAAGTGATCTTAACCAGCAAGTTTCCCGATTTGCAACGCGAAATGATAGCCCAGGATATGGGCATTAAAGTATTTCTTCGACAGCCGTATACAAAGCAATGGGTTGAATTCGCGATTGAAAAAGCAGGTCTGGTACCCCTGGATGCTTCCAAAAAAGGAAGAAATCGATCCGGATCAACTTCTTCGACTTCCTTTCCGAAAGTAAGGGTTCCGGTTCAATTAAAAATTACACTTCCATACCTGGTTCTGGCTGTGCTTTTTGCGTTGGCGAGTGCATATATTATCAGTCAGGTGGTATTTGATTCGGTCCAGGATCGGTATTTCAATCAATTAATTGCATCCAGTAAACAAGCCAGCGACTGGATGGTGCGGGAAGAAAATCGTTTGTTATCAACCCTACGGATAATTTCCACAGACCCGGCAATCGGAGATGCAATCAAAGATAGTGATATCGAAAATCTTCAGGAAAAAGTCCTACAGATTGGTCTACAAACCAATGAAGATGCGTTTGAAGTTTTGGATTTGGAAGGAAAATCAATAATTTCGTTACGAAAAAAAAATCTTGAAGATCCAGAAGCATATCAACTTGGCACGGGGAAAGAAGCTTTTCAAAATCAGGATTTTGTCATAAATGTTATCCGGGCAGTTTCTGATGAGCAGGGTGATAAATTTGCCGGATATATGCAATTGACTGGTGGAGATTATTTTTTTGTTTCCGGACCTATCTTTTCCAGCGATGGATCACGCAGTGGCGTAATTTTGGTAGGTGCGTCATTAGAGGGGATTGTCCGGGAAATTCAATCCAACACACTTGCACATGTAACTTTGTATGATCAGGCAGGAAATGAAATCTTATCCACTTTTAATTCGGATAAAAACTTACAGATAATTCCTGAAAGTCAGGTCTCACAACTTGTATCAAATCAGGACAAATCCAGTATTTCCAGAGAAGTTTCGATTGACAGTGTCAAATTTACTGAATTACTCGGGATATGGGAGGTGCGTTCTGGTTTGATCGATTTAGGATTTCTCGGGATCAGCCTGCCGCAATCATATTTGGTTAATGCCAGTCAGGTGACCAGATTTCAAGTCTTCGCTCTCTCTTTAACAGCTATTTTAATGATTGTATTCGTTGGTGTGTTCTTGGCAAATATCATTACCAGGCCTTTAGTAAAACTTGTCGGCGCATCAATGGAAGTGGCTAATGGAAATTTGGATGTAAAAGTTGAGTCCAAAGGCAATGATGAAGTGGCGGTCCTGGCGCATTCCTTTAATTCCATGATTGCAGGCCTCCAGGAGGGGTCCATCTACCGGGATTTATTAGGCCGATCCGTTTCTCCTGAAGTTCGGGAACAATTACGGCACACTTTTTCAAGCGGTGATTTGCGTTTAGATGGACAGGATGCTATTGCGACTGTTATGTTTGCTGATATTCGTGATTTTACTTCTTTAGCAGAAAAATCTGATTCTGCAACTATCTTTGAATGGCTAAATGAGTATTTTGGGGTATTAATTCCAATTGTGACTGAAAATAATGGCGTTGTGAATAAATTGGATGGGGACTCCGTCCTTGCTTTTTTTGGCATATTACCAAAAATTCTCAGCCCGCAAATGAGTGCATTTAACG
>RPRC01000477.1 GCA_003857395.1 Geobacter sp. | reverse complement strand
TCTGTTGTGATTAATCCTTTCGCTGATCTGAAAGAAATTCCGAAAATATTTTCCGATGCAGACATACTTGTTCTGGCAAATGATTTCAGTAAGGAAGGACTTGACTACTTAAAATTATCCATGCCGACTAAAGCGTCAGAATATATGATCTCAGGGACACCAATTTTGGTATATTCTCCTGAAGAAACGGCAGTTTCTAAGTTTTTTATTCAAAATGAATGTGGCTTATGTGTTACTAAGCACGATCGTCATGATTTAACGGATGCATTTAAATATTTATTTGACAATAAGGATTATAGGGAGAAAATAAGCAGGAATGCAGTTCATTATGCTATGGATAAGTTTGATGCCAAAAAAGTAAGAAATGAATTCCAGCGTTTGATATATATTACTCAAAAAACTAAAAAAAATGTTTACTGATAAAGTTCTACTAATCACTGGAGGAACCGGTTCCTTTGGGAATGCAGTGTTACGCCGTTTTCTTAATACCGGAATAAGAGAGATCCGTATTTTCAGCCGCGATGAAAAAAAGCAGGATGATATGCGCCAGTTCTATCAGAATTCCAAGATAAAATACTACATCGGCGATGTCAGAAACTTTGAAAGCATTAACAGCGCCATGAAAGGAGTTGATTTTGTTTTTCAGGCTGCTGCTCTTAAACAGGTCCCCTCGTGCGAATTCTTTCCCATTGAAGCAGTCAGGACCAATGTGCTGGGCTGTGAGAATGTGCTCAATGCCGCAATAGAGAACCATGTGAGCAGGGTTATAGTGCTCAGTACCGACAAGGCAGTGTACCCTATTAATGCCATGGGAATGTCAAAAGCCTTGAGCGAAAAGGTAATGATAGCAAAATCTCGCAATCTGAATTCATCCGGAATGATATTTTGCGGTACCCGCTATGGAAATGTGATGGCATCAAGAGGTTCGGTAATCCCTCTGTTTGTTGAACAGATCAGGCAAGGGAAACCTTTAACTATCACCGACCCGAATATGACACGATTCATGATGACTCTTGACGGGGCTGTCGATCTGGTGATATTTGCCTTTCAAAACGGCAAACCAGGAGATATTTTTGTCCAGAAAGCACCTGCTGCAACAATCGAGATTCTTGCAAAAGCATTACTGGAGTTGTACAAAGCAAAAAATCCTATCAAGGTTATCGGGACCAGGCATGGAGAGAAACTCTATGAAACGCTGGTGAACCGGGAAGAGATGGCTAAAGCTGAGGACCTTGGCACTTATTATCGGGTTCCGGCAGATACTCGTGATCTGAATTACAACAGGTTTTTTGTAGAAGGGCAGGAGCAGATTGCTCAGACTGACGATTACACCTCCCATAACACCAATCGTATGGATATTGAGGAGACAAAGTCACTGTTGCTTCAGCTTGATTCAGTCAGAGAAGACATAGAAAAGCTTAAATGAGTTTATTCAACTCTCTGTCAAATAAATCATAATGTATGTCCGGTAACGATCACAGAAATGTACTAATAACTTCAAGCAATTTTCCAAAGGGATCCGCTTCTGCAAATTTCCTTAATCTCTTTTGCAGGGGTGTCGTTCTTTCAGGCAGAAGCATTGAGGTGTACCTTCTGAAAGGGTTTTTTCTTGGGGGGCGAAAGACCAGTGACACAAAAAGAAACTTAACAAACTATGGAGTTAAGTACACTTATTTGAATTTTGTTAACAGGCCTCCAAGCAACTTCCTCAAGTTATCCGGCGATATCTATGCTTTCTTTTGCCTCGCTTTTTTGCTGTTTTCTTTGGTGGGACGGCGTAAACATACTACTGTTTTTACATACAACAATGAACTGTACCACAGCATCCTTTTAAATTGCTTTAGTAAACTGGCAGGAATAAAGGTAGTAACATTTGTTCCGGAGTATTACGACATTTCCGAATTCTCCG
>RPRC01000476.1 GCA_003857395.1 Geobacter sp. | reverse complement strand
GTGAAATTCCTTCCGAACTTCCTTCACCAAGTTTATATGACATTGATTTAAGTATTATTCGTAACCTTATCGGTCCAGCTACTGTAATTGCAATTCTTGCCGCCATTGAATCTCTTCTCTCTGCGGTTGTTGCAGATGGTATGATTGGAGGCAAACACAGAAGCAATATGGAATTAGTTGCACAAGGTTTAGCCAACATCATCACACCAATATTTGGTGGAATTCCAGCAACGGGTGCTATTGCAAGAACCGCAACTAATATCAAAAATGGCGGAAGAACCCCTGTAGCCGGGATCATCCACGCAATAACTCTTTTATTAATAATGCTTTTCTTTGGAAGCTATGCTAAGCTAATTCCCATGGCAACATTAGCAGCAATACTTATAATCGTAGCATATAATATGAGTGAGTGGCGTTCATTCAAATCATTACTCAAAAGTCCAAAGAGCGACATTGCAGTCTTGCTCACAACTTTCTTCCTGACTGTAATTTTTGATTTAACTATCGCAATTGAAATTGGAATGGTACTCGCTGTTTTATTATTTATGAAACGTATGTCAGAAGTTTCTAATGTAAGTGTTATAACCCGTGAACTTGAAGATTCAGAAGATCAGATTGATCCAAATTCAATTGATAAGAAACAAATTCCTGAAGGAGTTGAAGTATTTGAAATTAACGGACCTTTCTTCTTTGGTGCTGCGAAAAAGTTTAAAGATGAAATGGCAGTTATAGAAAAACCACCCAAAGTAAGAATTATCCGAATGAGGAATGTCCCTGCAATAGATGCAACAGGTTTGCAGACACTAAAAGATTTTTTCAATGATGCAAAAAAACATAAAACGCACATGGTCCTCTCGGGAGTTCACACTCAGCCTTTGTATGCTATGACTCAAGCAGGAATATTTGACTTATTCGGTGAAGAAAACATTCACGGAAATATTGATGATGCGCTTGATAGGGCGAGAGAACTTCTTGGTTTGCCAAAACTTGGAAGACCAAAAGATTTTGTTCCTGTGGTTGCTAGAGAAAAGACGCAATAATTTGTATTATTTTAATATTCTCTTAAATATTTACTCGTCAACAGACGGATTTAGATTTATGAACAAAGATTAACGATATTCGATTTAAGATGTATACCATAAAAAATCGGAAATCATAAATCGTTAATCAGTATTCCAAGATCAAACTGTCTTTTGTTAAATGTTTTTTGAGCGAAGAATTATATGCTTTATTTAAAATCGTTTGGAATTTGGATAATTCTCGCAGTTAGTGCAATTGTAGTTGCAACATTCAGAATTGGAGTTTTGCTCCCACAGTTTGGAGAACAGACGGCACATCAGCTGGGAACTATTCTCTATCTTATTGTTCAATTCATCATCATCTATTTGTTCATCCGGAAGATGAGAATAAAAGATGTTAAGACTCTTTTAGGAATTGGATTTTTCTGGGTTGTTATCACCGTAATTTTCGAGTTTGTTTTCGGGCATTATGTGATGGGCCACCCCTGGCAAAAACTTTTTGCTGACTACAATTTGTTAAACGGGAGATTGTGGGTGCTGGTGCTGATTAACAATCTTGCTGCACCACTCATCAGCGGCAAAGTAATAAAGTAACGCACATTTTCAACTTGTTTAATCCATTCATCAATAAAATCTTCAACAATTTCGTATTTTATCTTAAGTTAATTTTATAATAAGAAATTATTTACGCATAGTCATCAACCATCTGCTTTTGATAAATGTTCTTAACAAGAAACTATAAACTACAACACGTTTTAATTTACACTATTATGGGAACCATCGCCGGCATGGTGATCGGTTTCCTTCTCCATTACATTGATAAGATTGACGTTGCCGGACCAACTTTTAGAGGTTTATTTATCGGCTTTCTTGTTGGAACTTCAATCGGACTTTGCGAGGAGTTTTTGTTTTTGGAAAGATTCAGACGCAAAT
>RPRC01000475.1 GCA_003857395.1 Geobacter sp. | reverse complement strand
CATTGGAATCCAACAAATAAATATCTGGCAGATGCTCTTGCCAGACTTGAAGATAGTGAAGCAGCGCTTGTAACAGGTTCCGGAATGGCTGCAATTGTCTGTTCAGTTCTACAGGTTTGCAGCACTGGTGATGAGATTATTTCAAGCCGCACTATTTATGGAGGCACTTATGCTTTCTTTAAAAATCTTTTACCGAGATTCGGGATAAATGTAAAGTTTGTTAATACAACAGACCTTGATGCTGTAAAAAAATCAATCACAAAAAAAACAAAAATTATTTATTGTGAATCAATTAGCAATCCATTGTTGGAAATCGCCGACATTCCAAAGCTTAGTAAACTTGCGAATGCACACAAAATAAAGCTGATGGTTGATAATACTTTCAGCCCGATATTTCTTAGTCCGATACAGCTTGGTGCACACATTGTAATTCACAGCCTTACAAAATTTATTAACGGAACAAGTGACTGTGTTGCAGGATGTGTCTGCAGCAGCAGAGAGTGTATAAATCAGATGATGGATATTAATTCAGGCACTGCAATGCTTCTTGGTCCTGTTTTAGACAGTCATAGAGCAGCAAGCATATTAAAGAATCTTCATTCACTGCATATAAGAATTGAGAAGCACAGTAAGAACGCAATGTATCTTGCAGAAAATTTTGAAAAGCTTGGACTGAAAGTTTACTATCCGGGGTTGTCTTCACACACAGGACATAAATTATTAAAGAAATTAATGAACGAAGGATTTGGTTATGGAGGAATGCTTGCAATTGATGCGGGTGATGAAAAAACCGCCGATGCTTTTATGAAAAAAATGCAGGATGCAAAAGTTGGCTATCTTGCTGTTAGTTTAGGTTACTTTAAAACATTATTCAGTTCTCCAGGGCACAGCACATCTTCTGAAATTCCTAAAGAAGAGCAAGAGAAAATGGGATTGAGTGAAGGGCTGGTTCGTATCTCTATCGGACTTGATAACAATATTCAGAAAACATTTGAGCGAATTAAAAAATGTCTTGCTGATGTTGATTTGTTGAATACTTAATAAAACTTTGTGTCCTTAGTGTCTTAGTGGTGAAATGTGATTAAGATTTGCTTTCTTTCATTTATCTGAAGAAATATATCTGACCTGATGAACAAAACGGTAAAGAGAATAGTTGTAATACTTATCATTTTAATTCTGCTTCCTGCGGCATTCCTCACTATTAATGAAATTATTTCCCTCAATCAGAATGAAGAAGTTATCGGAAGAATTTATTCCAACCAGCTTGACGCAATCCTCTATTCTGTAAATCAATATTCAGAAGACGTAGTCAGCAGCTGGGCAAGCAGGATTGATGCTTTCCTGGATGATGTTGATGAACTAAATAAGGAACAAATTCCTGCAACGGTCGACAGCTTTTATAATCAGTTCCCATCGCTGTCAGCGATTTTTGTGGCTGATAGTATAAATGATGCTCACATCGTCCTTCTTGGCTGGGATGAAAATGATAATTATTTCTCAGTCGATTATTCACAATTCAATGAAAACATAAATAATCTGCTTTTAAAAAACGAAGCACTTATCAAAAGACTTTTCACTTACAAGCAGGCAGGTTACAGAAAACTTGAGCCTGTTGAAACTGGCACAACTGAAAATGGTTCAATTCTTTTATTTATCGATGCTACATCAAAGGGAACGAAAAGAATAATCGGGATGGTGATTGATCCGAAGGAATTTACTTACAGAATACTTTCTCCCAAATTGCAGGAAATTGCACAGCAGGAATTTGTGATATCTGTTTTTAATCCCGCAGAGAATTTTCAGTTTAATTCATCAATAGATTTTAAAGTAAGAGAAGTTCAGCAGTCTAAAGCATTGTGGATTTTTCCAAACTATAGTTTTGGAATTTCACTTGTCGGACAAACTATTGAAGATCTCGTTCAGCAGAGAGCGATAACAAATATTTTACTCATCGGTTTGCTG
>RPRC01000474.1 GCA_003857395.1 Geobacter sp. | reverse complement strand
TCCTCGCCAAGGCCTTACGAAGATGAATCTTACTGTATAATCTTCTGTTACAGGTCTTGGCTGTTGTGTGTTTCAATCGTTAAAGACGTTGGTTTTATGGCTTATCCACATGCAATTCACCTCCTGACTTCTGCCAACTTTGACTAATTCCTTGGGTATGAAAAATAAGTCATTATTTTTCAGTTAGTTAGCATTTTCAGATTTATCAGTTTCCGCACTAATGTTATCTTTACAACATGCGTGGAGACTTGACAATCCGAAAGGTTAAGACAGCCTCAGGGGCAACCGCCGTTCAGGTGGTTCGCAATGAGGGAAAGATGCGTGCAATCATCAAGCATGTAGGCAGTGCTCATAGCGAGAGCGAGTGTGATCTTTTGATGGCTGAAGCGGTGATGTACGCTGAAGCCCATCGCAGACAGCCATACTTTTTCCCCGAAACACACCCCCCGACAAGTTCCCCACAGCAGCATCTGGATTTCTCTCATGCCGAGCTTGTCGATGTAACGCATCAGTTTGCCCGCACCGCGCTGCTTTCTGCCGCCAAGAGATGTGGATTGGGAGCCCTGCCTGAGTTGTATCTGGATTTTGCCCTCATGCGCATCATTGAGCCCGCCTCCAAACTGCGCACTCTCGAGCTTCTGCAGCGGTACTTCAATGTGCGGTATGCCGAACGAACCGTTTATCGGTTGCTGCCAAAGCTCCTTGAGTATCAGAAAGAGATCGAGACTGCCGCCATCCAGACGGCTCGCGATGCACTGCAGGAGAACTTCAGCCTTGTATTGTACGATGTCACCACACTCTACTTCGAATCTTTCAAGGAGTACGACTTTCAGAAACCAGGTTTCTCCAAAGACAACAAACCGCAGCAGCCGCAAATCGTCATTGGCCTGATCACCACCCGATCTGGTTTTCCGGTAATGCACGAAGTGTTTGAAGGCAATACCTTCGAAGGGAAAACGATGTTGGCTGTCGTGCACCGCTTCCAGGAACGGGTCGGAGAAACCAAGCCGGTTATTGTGGCTGACGCCGGCATGCTCTCGAAAGACAACATGCAGCAGTTGGAGGCTGATGGATACCGCTACATTGTGGGAGCACGATTGGCGAGCACAGCAAGCACTTTCATCGAGACAATTCACAAAGAGCTACCCCGCACTGACCAGGCAGCAAGGCGCTTCAGCTATTCGAGCGCTGTCAAGAACGCTTCGGTCATCTGTGAGTTCTCTGAAGCCCGCTACAAGAAAGACAAACGCGAGTTTGACAAGCAGGTAAAGCGTGCCCATCAACTGCTTGAGAGGAATGAAGCAGGGCGGCGAGCAAAGTTTGTCAAGAAGTCTCAAGAGAAAGACAAGCCTTTCGTCTTTGATACTGCCCTCCAGACAAAGGCAGAAAAGCTTCTGGGCATCAAGGGCTATGTCACCAACATCCCGGAGATAGAGTTGTCCAGCGCTGACGTCGTTGCCTACTATCGAGATCTCTGGCATGTAGAGCAGGCGTTTCGGATGAGCAAGTCAGACTTGAAAGCCAGGCCTATCTTCCATTACACGCATGAAGCCATCAGAGCCCATATGCTCGTTTGCTTCATGGCCTTGATGATGGGCAAATACCTTGAGATCAAAACGGACCGTTCGTTACGGCAGATTCGGGACGAACTGTGGCAAGTTCAGGAGGCCAATATCTATGATGAGCGAACAGGAGAAGTACACACCGTGCGTATGAATACCAGTAAATTAGCAAACAACTCTATCATAAAACTCTTAAACTCTGAGCTTCCGCACTAATTTGGCAGAAGTCAGGAAAACACCGTCCCCGATGACCCTTTTTTTTTCTGTAAACCTTCATATTAACCTCATCCTATTAATTTATTTTATGTGCATAACGCTGGGCCTCAGCTGCTGCTGGAAGCGGGAGCGGAGCGGACGCTTGAGGTAGACAACTGCAAGCCCTTGTTATACGTCTTCCTCAT
>RPRC01000473.1 GCA_003857395.1 Geobacter sp. | reverse complement strand
TCATTCACCCACCACACCAAGGTGTTTGCGGGCGGCACGGTAGGGAAGATCTGAGCGTGACCCCAGGAGGACTCATATGATTCTTGTGGTGGCAGCAAGATAAGCGACCCTATAAGCGGAATGCGAAATGGGAAGTAAGGTCATATGAGTAGTCGGACAACCGAATAGTACCATAAGCGTAGTGAAAGCTGCGTGATCCCAAAGCATAGGGACAGCCGAGTGGGCTGGGGAAGGCGGTTGGCAAGAACAGTTGGAGAAAGGCAGGAAGTGAGAGGAGTAAGGATTTTGTCAAGGAAAAGTTCCATGAGAGAAAAACCCCTAGGGCAAAAGCTGAGGAGACTTGCTGACTGGCTTAATCCGACAGGTGCGAGGAAGGTCCACTCATTGGTGGACAAGGTTTACAAGATGAAGAACTTAGAGTTAGCCTGGGAACGGGTAAGGCGGAATAAGGGAGCGGGAGGTATAGACGGCCAGAGTATAGAAAAGTTTGAGGAAGAGTGCGGTACAAACCTCAAACGGTTGCAGGAAGAACTCAAGGGCGATACATACCGACCTCAACCGGTCCGACAGAAGATGATCCCAAAACCGGGTCAACCGGGCAAGCAGCGACCGTTAGGCATACCGACGGTATACGATCGGGTATGCCAACAAGCGCTCTTAAACCGGTTGGAGGTGATTTTTGAACCGGTATTTGATGATGCCAACTTTGGATATCGGAAAGGAAGATCACCAAAGGATGCACTGCGCAAACTCTGGAAGGAACTGCAGTCAGGCAATGAGTGGATTGTTGATGCTGATCTGAAAGACTTCTTTGGATCAGTAGACCATGAAAAACTCATGACACTCATAAACCAGCGCGTTTCAGACGGTCGGGTATTAAGACTCATAGAGAAGATACTCAAGGCCGGATGTTATGCGCAGGGAGCCAAGCTTCCGACAGAGCGGGGGACGCCGCAAGGCGGCGTGATCTCTCCGTTATTGAGCAACATTCTTTTAACTCCGTTTGACCGGGAGATGAGGAGGAAAGGGTATAGGCTAACCAGATGGGCAGACGACTGGGTAATAACATGTAGAACCCGGGCAGAGGCCAAAGCGGCGTTGCAAACTGCAAGGAGGATATTGGGCAAACTGGGGGTTGTACTTCATACCGAGAAAACACGGATCGTCAATGTGCGGTACGGAATTGAATTTCTCGGATACAAAATCAAACGAGGGAGCCGCCCCTTACAGTTACGGCCTGATAAAATCAAAAGTAACGTAAGCAATGCAAGCTTATATGCCTATCCACGCGAAAAGTCTATTGAGCACTTTAAGGAGCAAATACGGAAACGTACGCGACGCACGTCTCCTTTAAGGGTAGAACAACTGATCGATGGACTCAATCCGGTCATTCGCGGATGGGGGAATTACTACTATAAAGCCCATGTTCGCAAGCTCTTCAACCGATTAAACCGATGGATCGTACGGCGAATCTGGTCATATAAGTACAAGCGTTGGAGAAATGCTGGCTGGAAGATACTGCCCGCACGGAAGCTGTACGGAGAGATGGGTTTGGTAAATCTTGTCTCATTGATACCCTCTATTGGTACCTGCAGATAGGGTGTTCTTGTGAAAGCCGGATACGGGAAAACTGTATGTCCGGTTTGAGCGGCGGACGGAGGCAAGCCTGATGGCGCCTCCTCCGACCCGACAGGTTCACGCAATTGAACTGAAGGCCTGAACCTGTTGGTACGGTGTGAGACTGATTTTCTGAGTGTTTTGAGCAGATGCCTCGAAAGAGGGCCTTAAGCTGGAAGTAGCGGACGGAATCCGCGAGGTAAAGCTGGGCGCTTATAGGACACCAGGCACTGAGGTCAAGAAGAACACATCACAACAGGAACCGCCGTATACGTGATCCGTACGTACGGTGGTGTGGGAGGTCGGAGGGGGTAACCCCTCCTCCTACCCGATTGCGGCCATGATGGAGCATGGCCCTCCATTTTTAAATTTCAT
>RPRC01000472.1 GCA_003857395.1 Geobacter sp. | reverse complement strand
GCAGGTGCGCAGCTTCGAGGAACGCTCGACGCAGGCCAGCGCCGCCGCCGGCGATGCCCAGGCCTGCGCCTTCATCGAATTGCGCCAGAGCGGCGGCGAGCGCTTCGGCGTCGGCCTCGACGCGAACATCGTCACCGCGTCGATCAAGGCGTTGATCAGCGGCGTGAACCGAGCAGCAATCAGGGAGGAGTTGGCCGTGACAAAGGCGGCGTAATACTGATCAGCCAAGCGCCATCCGGGTCGGCTTCCTCATAAACCGGATGAAAGGAAACGCTGCAAGCGGGATGCTAGCTGTCAGCAATCGGCCAGTTGCAGTCATTGCCCGCCGTGGGGTCACAGACAGCAATGAACCAGAAGCGGACGTTGGTTAAGTCGTCAAACCCACCCTTGGACTGGCAGTTTCTCTCAGAAAGCAGCCCCAATATCTTTGGGTGCTGCTCGGTCATCCCTACCGATCTCGGGCGCGCTCAGCGGCTCACAGGGTGCCCATCAGCAGGCAGGACATCCAGATCACCGAAATTGTCAAAAAGGCCCTCGATCCGCTCATTGGCATCATAGGCAATCGCAATCTGCCGCCAGACCCGCATGGAACTATCCTTTGACGGCTTGGTTAAATCGGTCACTCCGGTTGCCTCGTAAAACTCAAATAGACCCAACGTAATGACATCCATAAGGGCAACAAAAGCAACAGATTCTCCTGTGCCTGACGGCGGCACGCCCGCATCGTAGCGATAGATGCGATATCGGATGTTCATCGGCGTTGTCCATTCGCGCAGCGGCGGGCCGAGGATGGCTTCCGCCTCGCTTCGGAAAAGACCTGGTTTCAGCGTGCTAATGTCCTTGCCTGGTTGGCCCTTCGTCAACGAGGAGACGGTGCAGCCCTGCAGGTTCAGGATGCCGAGGAAGATTACGGCACCGATTAGAGCCGCCAGCACTCTATTTGACATCGGGAGCCTCTGAGGGATGTATGCATTCGTTGATCGCCTTCTTTTCGGAATTGGAGAAGAGCGTGCCGCTCAGTATTGATTGCCGCAGCAAGCGCCCATCATTGCTGAACTCGAAGCACAGATAATGTGGTGCAGACGCCGGGAACATGGCACCGCTGTAGTAGCCGCCAATGAATATATAGCCATAGGCGACATCCCATTTGTACATCAGAAAACGGTCATCTTCGAGTTGGAAGCGTGGCTCTCCCAGGGTCAGCAATACGTCCGAGCGTTTTGATACCCCAATTTTCAATGCAGAAGTCGCAGTGCGGTCAGGCACGAGGCCGATGTCGTGCGGTGGCGTAGGAATCGGGATACATGCTGCCAGCGGCAGGAAGGCCGCTATGCTGCCCCACGTTTTAATGATTGCAGCCATGTTTTACATAACTGTGCCGAGTAAGCACCCCGTCATCGCCGAACACCATTACAAAAGCGTCGCACTGAGAATGTTTGTCTTGCCGGAGTCCTAAGCGTCCATCGCGCATCATTTGCACGTGGTAAATGAGGATTGCGCCGTTCTCATAGCTCTTTTGCGCCTGCCCTAAGCGCTCCAGAATCTCCTGTTTCTGCGTTCTACCATCGACGATGAAGCCTTCTCGGCCGGCTATGGTTAAGGGATCAACAGCTATGACGGTTTTGCATCCGGCGATGGATGACAGAAGGATCAGAAGCAAGATGTACGTAAACGAGGAATACCCCACGACCTTTTTCCCTTCCGTGCTTGGTATTCTTGCCACAAACGGTTGTAGGCAACTCACCTCAATATAGACGAGTCAATGAACTCAAGGCCGACTGTTATGGAACAAACGCGGACTACTCCTAATGCCATCTGTGTCCTATTTCGTCCGCTATCGGGATGACCTTGATATCCGACAGGGCCGAGAACTTGCCAGTTAGGGACGCGCTGAACAAATCAGCTTGTCCTTAGCAATTCGCCGGAAGGACGGCTGTACTCTGTCAGCTGCCTTCTAGGTGCTGATGATGTGAACGACAGCAGCGAGGCGGTT
>RPRC01000471.1 GCA_003857395.1 Geobacter sp. | reverse complement strand
GGTGGAACCCGCATGACCGCATCTGGATGGGCTACGAGCGCAAGCGCGGCAAGCTGGCGGACCTGAACGCCCTGCTGCGCGCGGGCCAAACCGAGGCTTTCGCTTTACTGATAGGCGACACCGCCATCCTGGCCGGCGTGAAATATGTCATCACGCTGGATACCGACACGCAGTTGCCGCGCGAAGCCGCGCGGCAATTCGTCGGCGCCATGGCGCATCCGCTCAATCGCGCCGTCTATGACCCGGTGCTAGGCCGCGTCAACGCCGGCTACGGCATCCTGCAACCGCGCGTCAGCGCCAGCCTGCCGGTCGCCGAGCAATCGCGCTATGCCCGCCTGAATGGCGGCGAGCCAGGCATCGACCCGTATACGCGGGCGGTGTCCGATGTGTATCAGGACGCGTTCCAGGAAGGCTCCTTCGTCGGCAAGGGTATTTACGACGTCGCGGCGTTCGAGCAGGCGCTTGCTGGCCGCTTTCCGGAAAACCGCATACTCAGCCACGATCTGCTGGAGGGCTGCCACGCCCGCGCCGGCTTGCTCAGCGACGTGCAGTTGTACGAGGAATATCCGGCCCGCTACGGCGCCGACGTCGATCGACGCTATCGCTGGATTCGCGGCGACTGGCAACTCGTCGCCTGGCTGCTGCCCTGGGCGCCGGACGCGCATGGGTGCTGGCGGCGGAATCCGCTGAGCCTGCTGTCACGCTGGAAGTTGCTGGATAACCTGCGCCGCAGCCTGGCGCCGGCGGCATTGACGCTGATGTTGCTGCTCGGCTGGACGCTGTTTGCCTCGCCCCTGTTCTGGACCCTGGCGGTGCTCGGCATTTTGCTGATCCCGCCGGTGTTTGCCAGCCTGCTGGATGTGCTGCGCAAACCGGACGACATGCGCCCCGGCCAACATTTCGCGGCGACCGCGCACGCCGCCGTCCAGCGTTTGCTGCAAACCGGATTCGCCCTTGTCACGCTGCCGCATGAAGCGGCCTACAGCCTGGATGCAGCGCTGCGCACGCTCGGTCGTCTGCTGTTCACGCAGCAACGGCTGCTGGAATGGAAGGCCTCCGGCGATCAAGACCCGACCCGCCGCGACGATCCGCTCGCCGTATTGCGCGCCATGGCGTTCGCGCCCGTGCTGGCCATCGCCACGGCGAGCTGGCTGGCGGTGATGAATCCGGCCGCGCTGCCGCTGGCCGGGCCGATTCTGCTGCTCTGGCTGCTCTCCCCCGCCATCGCCTGGTGGCTCAGCCTGCCGCTGCCGCGCCGCGTGGCGCGCCTGAGCGCCGAACAGACGCGCTATCTTGGCCGCATCGCGCGCAAGACCTGGGCTTATTTCGAGACTTTCGTCGGCCCGGATGACCACTGGCTGCCGCCGGACAATTACCAGGAATACCGCGCCGCCACGCTGGCGCATCGCACCTCGCCGACCAATATGGGGCTGGCGCTGCTGGCCAATCTGTCGGCGCACGATTTCGGCTACATCCCGACCGGGCAACTGCTCGAACGCACCGCCAACAGCCTGGCCAGCATGGCCGGCCTGGAACGCCATCGCGGCCACTTTTACAACTGGTACGACACGCAAACCCTGCGCCCGCTGCACCCGGCTTACATCTCGACGGTGGACAGCGGCAATCTGGCCGGCCATCTGCTGACCTTGCGCCCCGGCCTGCTGGCGTTGTTGGACCAGCCTATCCTGTCGCCGCACGGTCTGGACGGTATACGCGACACGCTGGGCATCCTGACCGCAACGGCAGGCCAGCCGACACCGGCGACGGTGACGCAGTTCCAGATGGCATTGGAATCCGCGCAGGCTGCCGCCCTGGGTGCGCCGCCGCTCACGTTGATGGCGGCGCGGCATCTGTTCGACCGGCTGGCGCGCTACGCCGCCGCCATCGTTGACGAATTCGCTGCCGAGGTTGCCAACGATGTTGCAACTACGCCGGCAAGCCAGGCCGACTGGTGGGCCGGCGCGCTGTCCCGGCAATGCCAGGCCATGCGCGAGGAGTTG
>RPRC01000470.1 GCA_003857395.1 Geobacter sp. | reverse complement strand
GCTAACAGCCCGCATGGTGGGTCGGGCGAGATTCGAACTCGCGACCAACGGATTAAAAGTCCGCTGCTCTACCGGCTGAGCTACCGACCCACGAAAGAGGCGAGATATTACAAATGTTCCCGCCCTTGGTCAAACACGAGGTCAATACGTAACGGTTTTGGCCTTGTTGGGTTTGCTCTTTGTGACCGGTGCGGCCTTGTTATTAATTTCCACGCTGGGCGCGGCAGGTTTGCTATAGGTTACTTCCTGGATCGACGAAGCCGGGGCGGCATCGGACTGCTTTTTCCCAGCGAATTGGGTGTTTTTGGCTTTGTATTCATCCATAAATGCAAGAATCTTGTTCATCCGCACCTGCCCTGGAATGAACATGACAATCTCGCCGTTAGGATCATAGATGTAAGAGGTGGGATAGAAATCAACCGGGCCGACTTGACGGAACGGGCTATCCGGATTGCGTCGAGCCCCGCCAGCAACGACGGCATGGAACTCGATGCTGTGTCGATTGGCCGTATCTTTCACAACGCCCTCATCAGGACCGTAGTCAAGACCTATACCAATCACCACAAAATCATTGCGTTTGTTCAATTCATTCAGGGTTGGCACTTCAACCCAGCAAAGCGGACACCAAGGCGCCCAGAAATTCACCAAAACCCATTTGCCTTTGAAATCAGAAAGCTTCAGGTTTTTGCCGTTGACATCCGTGAACTCGAAATTGATCGCTTTGGTTGGCTCGGGGGCGGCATGGACTGGTGCAGTCATGAAAGCCGCCATTCCCATCATCAACGAACCCATCAGCAGCTTACGCATGAAATCCCTTTCCATCTCGCCGCGCACAACAATGCACGCAAAAAATCATTATCGGCCGCATATTGCAGCACCTGAATGAAACATTTGTATCAGGCGTCTCGCATCATCAAGTGGTATTGAACTTTCATGGTAATTGCCGAGCCCGCCACTATTCCGAAGAATACGACGAAGGAGCTAATCGCCAAAGTGGAAACACCGGTTACCGCCTGACCAATCGTGCAACCCATTGCAGTAATGCCACCAAATCCCATCAGGATAGCGCCGACGATGTGGCGCAACATGTCTTGCGGGGAGTTGAAATATTCCCATCGGAAACTGCGGCTCAACACGGAATAGAAAAACGAACCTATCACCACGCCAAACACGCTCGCAACACCGAATGTGACACGTTTATCGCGCCAATAGGCCCAAAGGTCCATGGTGTAGGCAAGCGGTCCGACAAAGGTCATGGATTCAGGTCCTCTGGAATCAGTGCCCATATAGGCCAGTTCCATCGTCTCTGGATCTTCACCAAAACCGAGATACCCGGTGGCATACCACCCCGCAACTACCACGCCCCCCACCACTAGACCAGCCAGCCAGTTATCCCGATTTTCCCTGAACTCTTTGCTGGCGAAGACAAACGCTAAAATCAGCAGGGACAGCACCACTGCCAAGGCCAGTTGCGAAACTTTATCCGTCATGCCCAGCAGGCTAGGCAGGGTCTGCAAACCATCAAGATGCAGGGTAAAAACATCCGCACGCAAAACAGAATCGACAAACAAACGCAGTATCCCGTTCATGGTCACCAACGCGGTATAGCCAAGGAACAGAAAAACCACGACCGATTTGAGATTGCCGCCGCCCAACCTGACCAAAGTGCGCTGACCACAGCCACCCGCCAGGGTCATCCCCAACCCGAAAGTCAAGCCCCCCACCAAAGCAGCCAACCAATGCACCGTTCCACGCGTGTAAAAGGTCTGGCCTAGATCAACATATCCCCCGTAGGCCAGCAAGTTCGTTCCCAAAATGGCCAAACCGATACCAAGCAACCAGGCCCGCATACGCCCCCAATCCCCCATGTTGACGATATCAGAGACGGCGCCCATGGTGCAGAAACTGGTCTTGTTCGCCATAAACCCAAAGATCAGCGCCAAAAAAAAGCCTGACCAGGCGACAACTAATGCGGGGTTTTCCACGACATCCATCAATTT
>RPRC01000469.1 GCA_003857395.1 Geobacter sp. | reverse complement strand
ATTTTGTTGGCGGTATATTCGGCGATAATATCCTCCACCAGTTCGTCGGCCATGTCCAGGAGGTCATCTTCGAGGGTTATGCCGCCCAGGATCTGGCGGCGTTGGGAGTAGATCACCTCCCGCTGCTTGTTCATTACGTCATCGTATTCCAGGAGTTGTTTGCGGATGTCAAAGTTATGGCCTTCGACGCGCTTCTGGGCCTTTTCGATGGCGTTGGACACCATGCGGTGCTCGATGGGCTCCCCGTCATCCATTCCCAGGCGGCCCATGAGGCCCTTGATGCGGTCGGACCCGAAGATGCGCAGGAGGTCGTCCTCCAGGGAGAGATAGAACCGGGAGGTCCCGGGATCGCCCTGGCGGCCGGAGCGGCCCCGGAGCTGGTTGTCGATGCGGCGGGACTCGTGGCGTTCGGTGGCCAGGATGTGGACGCCGCCCCGTTCCACCACGCCTTCGCCCAGGACGATATCGGTGCCCCGGCCGGCCATGTTGGTGGCGATGGTCACCATACCCATCTGCCCGGCGTGGGCCACGATCTGGGCCTCTTTTTCGTGCTGCTTGGCATTGAGCACTTCGTGTTTGATGCCTTCCTTTTTTAACAGCCGGCTGACGTGCTCCGATTTTTCAATGGAGGTGGTGCCCACCAGGACCGGTTGGCCCCGTTGGTAGCAATCGGTGATGTCCGCCACCACCGCGGCGTACTTTTCCGCCTCGGTCCGATAAATCGCGTCGGGGAAGTCCGTCCGGATCATCCTTTTGTGGGTGGGGATGATCATGACCTCGAGGTTGTAGATCTTCTTGAATTCCTCGGCCTCGGTGTCGGCGGTGCCGGTCATGCCCGCCAGTTTTTTATACATGCGGAAGAAGTTCTGGAAGGTGATGGTGGCCAGGGTCTGGTTTTCATTCTCAATCTTCACCCCTTCCTTGGCTTCGAGGGCCTGGTGCAGGCCGTCGGAGTAGCGCCGGCCGGGCATGAGACGGCCGGTAAACTCGTCCACGATGAGGACCTGCCCCTCTTTAACGATATAGTCCACATCCCGCTTGAACAGGTTGTGGGCCTTTAAGGCGGCGTTGAGGTGGTGCAAGACTTCGATGTTCCGGGGGTCATAGAGATTGGGCAGGTTGACCAGCTTTTCGGCGTGGGCGACGCCCTCCTCGGTAACGACGACCGAGCGGGCCTTTTCGTCTATGGTGAAGTCCTGATCCTTCTTCAACTGCTTGGACACCTGGTTGAGGGTGTAGTAGAGCTGGGTGGATTCCTCGGCGGGCCCGGAAATGATCAGGGGCGTCCGGGCCTCGTCCACGAGGATGGAGTCCACTTCGTCGACGATGGCATAGTTGAAGTCGCGCTGGACGTATTCACCCAGGGAAAACTTCATGTTATCCCGGAGATAGTCGAACCCGAGCTCGTTGTTGGTGCCATAGGTAATGTCCGCGGCGTAGGCCCGGCGGCGCTCGTTGTCGTCCAGGCCGTGGACGATGGTGTCCACCGTGAGCCCCAGGAAACGGTAGATGTCCCCCATCCAGCGGGCGTCCCGGCGGGCCAGGTAGTCGTTCACGGTAACGATGTGCACCCCGCGGCCGGTAAGGGCGTTGAGGTAAGCGGGCATGGTGGCCACCAGGGTTTTGCCTTCACCGGTCTTCATTTCGGCGATCTTGCCCTGGTGCAGCACGATGCCGCCGATGACCTGGACGTCGAAGGGGCGCATCCCCAACGCCCGGACCGAGGCTTCCCGGGCCGTGGCAAAGGCCTCGGGCAACAGGTCCTCCAGGGGCTCGTCGTTATCCAGACGCTCCTTGAACAGGGCGGTCTTGGCCTGGAGCTGGGCGTCGGACAAGGCCCGGTATTCCGGTTCCAGGTTGGTGATGCGGTCCACCAGGGGCGCCATCCGCTTCAGTTCACGGTCGTTCTTACTGCCGAATATCTTTTTAAGCAAGAGATCTATCATAGTTTAATTATAGAGTTATTCTTGGCGCCTTTGCGCCTTGGCGAGAAAAAAATATCTCTGGCCAAGACGCAAAGAACGCCAAGTTTTCAATTAAGGTTAT
>RPRC01000468.1 GCA_003857395.1 Geobacter sp. | reverse complement strand
TCATTATTCGTGCCAGGAAACAATCTCTAGACCTCCGGTACCTGGAAAAAATGGAGGTGAAATTAGCATAAGTCTGTCGTCATAACGATATCTTTTTGCAAAACCTGACTTGATACCATTCATATCAAATGTACCAACAGCATGCCTTGTATGTTGAATTATCCCGCCGACAAGGTTAATGTTACCGCTGATTGGTCTTGTACTATAATTCTCTGAACCAAAGCCTCCATCTTCACAATAGATTGATGCGTGAATATTTATATCGCTCCAATTAGGTGCATTGTCAGTAATCAGCACCTTGTTCTCTGCAACAATACCTAACAAATCAGTAGAATTTTTATTTTTAAGAGGATCCGTTTTATAAACTATATCATCATCCAAATAAATTATTCCTTTACCCAAACTACCTGAACAAGCAATTGAATATTGGCCATATACCACTCCGTGTAATCTAATAATAGAATTCTCAGCGAAAATCACTCCATTTGGTGCTACAGTTGGCAAATGAACAACACTATCTTTATCAGTAAACTTATATCTGAACTTAAGGCTATCTTCTTGAAAGGTTATATAGAGCGAATCTTTACCGGTAAAGAATAAACCATCATCTTGAGCAGCAGTTTTTAAAGGGTCTAAACCATCGGTAGGCAATTCTAAATTTACACCCTGGTCAAACCCACCCAAAAATCTCGGTTCGTCAGTGGTTTGATCTGTATAATAAACTAAAGATTTTTGAGTTGTTGCCTTACCAAAAAATACAGGGTGGTTATGCACTCTCATATAATCCTGAGTATGGAATGGACCCCAAATAGTGTCTTGACCTGTCCACCAAATGGTTCCACCTTCACTCATCGAGTAGTACGCAAACTTAGAAAATTTACTCGGCTGGAATAACACTTCTACACTTTTAGTGACTCCTCCAAAGGTTCCGGTCGCAGTTAATTTTCTTATGTTCTTAACTTTGTCCACAACATCCAGGCTAGCTTTAATTTCTCCATTTAAAAAGTCGGATTCTGGAATCCCATCATCCCAGGCATCATCTAAAAAGATTTCATTGCAAGCAAGATTTGCAGCACTCACAGCAAGGTTGTGGGCTACAGTTTTCGCATTGTAATCTATCATATTCTCTATTGTTCGAGTCGACAACTTACTCGAGTTATTCCCCATTATCATATAGAGTATACTAAAACCAAGAACCAAATAAAGTGATAATTTACCCATTCTGTTTTACCTCCTTAACGATTAAAAAGATTTCTAGCTGCCATTCTAATTTGTCTCCAGAAAATTGTTTGATATTTTTCATCATAGGCAGCTACATCTTCAACAGTAATATCTATTTGCATCGTAAATATTTCTCTCGGATCTGAGATAGGGAAACTAAGCTTTGACCCTAAAGCATTGAAATATTCTAAGCTAAATTGAGTCACACCTAAATTTACTCCAACGGGAGTTTCACCGTTTACCACTCGATATAAAAATCTGTCCCGGGGATTAGGTGTTCCTGGAATATCTGTTAAAGGATCGAAGTAATAATACATTGTATCGACAGTACCATCTTTATCTACGTCTGTTAAATACCGGATGCCTGCTGAATCAGCATTTAGAATAGCTTCTGTAGGAACCGGAATTTGCTTCCAGTCTGCACAATACCCAATTCTTCTAAAATCTGTTTCCAGTATCTGAACAACTGTTGCTAAATTTGTCTGTGCTATTAAATTTCCCGTACCCTTGTATAGATCTTCGGTAGATGAATTATTGACTCTAAAAATTGAAAGCATTAATATGCCTGCAATAATTATAGATCCGATTATGTCTAAGATTACATTTGTACCCATTTAATTCTCCTATCTAAAAAACCAATAGCTAAAAATTGATGACGTTCGAAAGGTATCAGGCGAAAAAGGACTTGAAATTGTGACATTAATTTTTTTATGCCAGGTTCGATTAGATGTGTAGCCTTCAATATCATTAGGATTTACGTAGACAACTTCGCAAGCAATATCAAATATTGCAGACGGCATTGTGCTATCTCGTTTTGTGTAACCATTGTAATCATCAAAATCATTAAAAGTTTCTGGTGTTTCTCCTCCTTCAGGACCCAGGATTGCTGATAGTTCAGTAAGAATTGACACGGAGTTAGTAT
>RPRC01000467.1 GCA_003857395.1 Geobacter sp. | reverse complement strand
GTTAATTACATTGGAATGATGGGAAGCAAAAGGAAGATTAAAAATATATTTGATGCATTATTGGCGGATGGCATCAATGAGGAACTTTTAAAAAAAGTGCACACACCAATAGGAATTGAAATAGAGGCAGAAACACCGGAAGAGATAGCAATCAGTATTGCGGCAGAAATAATTAAAGTAAAAAATCAACTTAATTCCTCCCGATGATTATGATTTATAATAAAAGCTCTGATCACCAATCCCGACTTAATTTAAACTAATTCTTATTTTTCAAATTACCTTTAGCAAAACTAGTTTAGAAAATTTTATGGTAAATGATGGGTATTTGTTATGATACTTACTTGAGTAAGTGAGAGGTTACATTCCTAAAATTATTGCAAATTTATCCTCAATTCTAACCTTTTTTGAAAAGTTGTTTTTAAGATTGTTCTAATTAAAAATAAAAAGCTCAAAACATTGATTTTTGAGCTTTAAAGTATTGCGGAGAGTCAGGAGAATTAACACTGATAAAATTTTCTCTGATTTAGCTGATTTTAAAATCTTTATAATAACCTCGTCTACTGAAATAAAAGAAATTGTACAAACACCTCTGTGTGAGCTTGTAAAATTTCGAAGTAATGGGAACTTTTGAAAATCTCAGTTGTATTATTAATTTTTTTTAATACCAATAAAGAAATTTATTTCATCAGCTTCATTTGGATTTAGTCGGCCTGAAATGGGTAAACAAAATTGCCGGTATTTTAATCATCATCTCCGGATTTATTGTCATCGGGAGTTTGTTATAATTTATTAGGGTATGATCTACATATGCAGATACTATTTTCCACACAGAGTAAAGCATCACAAAGTTTTCAATCTCACCCAAAGGATTTAATTCCTTTTTCATCCCTTTGCCCGATTGAGTCACTTCAATTCTCTTCTTAATTTTTCATTAAAATTAAAACTTAATTGAGCCTTCTTATATGTCAAAGAACAAGTTAAGATGAAAAATAAGATAAAATAAAAGACAAATAAGTATTTCAAAAAATCTTTTTTAAGGTCTCTTAAATAAATAACGTGATTTTTCAGATGTCTCATCTTATTAGTCAGATGATATTATTTCAGATTCTTCTTGACAATTGTAGAAATTATTATTATTATAAAGCTGTAATGTAAACGTTTACATGTAAGTTTTTCGTTACTGAGAGCAGCAGAGTTCGTTAATTCTTAAAATTTAAACTAGAGTTTATTCTTCTATCTTCTCAATGCTCTATAATTAATTACACATTCATTAACTATCGGAGGTACTATGAAACCCCTATACTTTCTCTCGTTTACTTTTCTTCTTTTTGTTCTCCTCGCTTTTCAACTGCCGACTTCAGCTCAGGCAGTTGCAGACCCACCTTCAATACCAGTTTATAAAACTACAGGAGCCATTACATTGGATGGTCAATTGCTTGAAGGTGACTGGATAAAAGCGACTTCCACACCTCATCTAATGTTTCAAATGGGTGGTGTCCCTTCTGGAAACTCCAATACTCCAACTGACGGAGCTGTTGTAAAACCACCTTATACAGATATGTCAACTTGCTATGTTTCATTTCTACGGAACGGATACGATTTATATATTGCGTTAAAATCAAATGATGCTCAGGTTTGTCAATTTGATTGGGAAGGTGATGGCATGTTTATGAAAATAAAGAATGCCAGCGGTGCAAATGAATATGAAATAAAAAATTATGTTGGTAGTAATCCAGAATTTGTATTTGAAACAAATGCACCTTCAGGTGTAACTGAAGGCGTTGGTTATCCGCTTCCTGGAACTACAATATTTGATTCTACTGATGTCGATCCCGGTTATACTGCTGAGACTGTAATTCATCTTGATCAGTTAGGATTTACAAATCCTTTAGCTACTGTTACATTAATGATTGTTATTTTTGATCCGGATAATTATAATTCTGGTTCACAAGATCCTTGGGGACCAAACGGAAACTTCTACAAGCAATGGTGGGGAAGTGAATGGGGAAGTGCTTACAGAGAACTCGTTATGGTTGATGTAACCGTACCTGTTGAACTGACATCATTCACAGCACAGTATGTTGGAAGTACAACTCTATTAAACTGGACTACTGCAACTGAATTAAATAATTTAGGATTTGATGTTCAAAGAAGCACTGAAGGG
>RPRC01000466.1 GCA_003857395.1 Geobacter sp. | reverse complement strand
TTTGAAGCTTACTTCACAGTTCTAATAGAACTGCTGTGGAGTAAAGAACGTATACTTGAAGTTTATCTCAATATCATTGAAACAGGTGATATGATATTTGGAGTTGGTGCAGCGAGCCAAATTTATTTTAAGAAACTTCCTGCAAAGCTCACAAGAAGTCAAGCAGCGTTAATTGCTGCAACTATTCCGAATCCAAAACGATTCTCGGCAAGAAATCCATCAGGTTATATTTTTAGAAGACAAAGCTGGATACTTGGACAGATGAGCTCGCTTGGCGGAACATCCTACCTGAAAAATCTTTGATTATTGAAATTCCAAAAGTGCATTAATTATTTACTTCAATAACACCATCTTCTTCGTCTCAACAAAGTCATCAGCTTTAATCCTATAAATGTAAATACCTGAGGCAAGGTTGGACGCATTAAATTCATACTCATAATAACCTGCTTTCATCTGCTCATCTACTAAGGTCGAGACTAACTCACCCAGTACATTATAAATACTTAAGTTCACATTCGAATCTTTATTGACTGCAAATTTAATTGTTGTGGTTGGATTAAAGGGATTTGGGTAGTTCTGTTCCAGAGTATACGAAATTGGAGTCTCAGATTTATCAGATAGGATAAATAATCTATGGATTGATTCGTTGGTAATATTAATAGCTTCACCCGAACTTAAATCAGCATTAAGTTTATTGCCTGATTCATCCTGCAAAGTGATACTCAGATTTTCAACCTTTACTGTGACTGGATAAGCAATTCCTCTCATCTCAATAGTATGATTTTCACTTTTAAGGTTTTCGGCTATCCTTCCACTGCCAAACCTGATGTCAAACGCGTCTTCAGGTGGAATCGGGGGTAGTTCATAAAATTCCAAATCTGTTTCTTCATTTACTGCATACAAAGTAAAATTCTTTTTTGCATTATCAGTGATTATTATTCTTCCCCAATCTTCATTGAAGTGCTCTACTAACTCTCCACTTCCTTTTGCAATTCCACCCGGCATATTTATCTGTCCAGCCCCATTCAATTTTACAAAGTATCCACGACCCGGCTCTAAAGTAGTTGCAATTTGATAATTATCTGAGTAGCTATAAATTATGCCGCTAATCAATCCAGTGGGTGTAGTTGTTAAACTAGATGTTTCTACAACGATCTCATATCCTCCTATGAGGTTCCATCCTGCTCCAGCAATGATTGGATCGTTTGGTATTATCTGTATACCTCCTTCCGGCCATTCGTCTCCTGTATTATATACATTGGCTCCAAAATGCTTCATCCAGTATCCTTCTCCCGGTATTGTAGTTGTCACTGGTGTATAGGTGGCACCAAGCATTTTAAATACACTACTTGCGGGGTCTTTCCCTGGCCACCAAATATTCACCCCCTGACCATCCGCATTTATTCCCGGTACTGATACCGTATTCCAGCCATCATCAACTTCAACTACCAATCCAAAATTGCCCTCAAATATACCTGTTTCCCATAAGGTTGTATTGTCTGCATCATAAATACCCCAGAAAGAACTTGTTAAAAGCCAGGACAGCCCTGGTGTAATATTTGGATTTTCTACATCAAAATTTATTGTAACAACATCAGTCCATTGGGGACTACTTGATATAACGGTTCCGTTATTACTGTTAACAAAAGGCAAATCAATATTCACCCAGATTCTATTCTTCATTGGTTTTGTTACAGTGGCAGATGAGTAATTGCCTCCAGAAAAATTATGAAAAATGTAGTCAACATTACTAACGGGAGTGCTGGTAAAAGAAATAGCGGCTGTATCGAAACCAAATACTATAGTCGTACCACCAAGGTCATCAATCCCTGTATTCGTATTAACTTGAAAAAGAACGGTAAACGTAGAACTGGTAGAATTCAGAACCGTAAATCTACCGTTAATGGTTGTCGGTAAAACAGAAAAGGTAAAACAGAATAGAATTATCCCCACCAGGGCATTAAATCGCATCATATTTCTCTCCATTCTAAAAAAGAGGTTGCATCATACTCGGGAGTTACCCGAACTCTTTATTTTTTTAGCCTCACTAAAAGAAACAGAAAAGAAGTCAGCACAGTAATAAGTTTTAAGCCTAACACCTCATTGATGGCTAGTTGGTTCGTTAGGTAGGCAATAACCAGCAATTAAGTTAATTCTTGCATCACTCAAAACTAAACTTTTATGACTG
>RPRC01000465.1 GCA_003857395.1 Geobacter sp. | reverse complement strand
CTCTCATTTGTGTTGCAGGGCAAAAACGAAATCTACTTTTTAGAAGTTTATTATTTCCCTTAGTAGCGCTCCGCAATCTGGGCATATTAGTTCCTCTCCAAACTCCACCTTTTTACGAAACTCAACATAGGAACATCGTGTACACTTAAAAGGCTTACCAACAAGCTTCTCCGCTTCTGCTTGCTCTTCTTTCTTAAATCTTCCATTAACTTTGTGCATAAAATCCCCCACTAATGAAGTTAACCAATCAACCATAACAACCTCCCTACTCCGGCATAAAATCATAAAAAGAAGGATCTATACTTAACATGTAAGTAGCCGGCTGTCTCAGTGCTGACTCATTATATTCGATGAGGTAATTATACTTCATAGATTTGTTCCAAATCCTTAACCGCTGTTCTATGATCTTCCTACCAAACTCTTGCATAACAACCAAATTTTTGAAATCCCTAGAATATTTTGACCTAAGCCACTTTAAATAACCGCCTTGGGACAGCGCCCAAAGAACCTCATCTTTCTTTTCCAAAAGATTGTCTTCATTTGAAATAAAAATCTTTCTGTAATCTGGATATTTTTGATTCACGGAATCCAAGATTATTTTGTATTCGGACGCTATAAAACCAGTAACAACCAAACCAAACTGATGAACCACAAACTGAACAGAAATACTCTTTATAATCCTATCCAATTTATAGCCAACCCTAAAAGCATTCATCATCATGGTTAGTGATGCTTCTAATTCGTCGAATATCATTACACAGCTTCCTTCTTACCTTCGTCGAGCATATAAAACGGAGGGCTAGACGGTTTGTCCTTGAAGGTAAATATTGCAGCCTCACCGTCGGTGCTTATCTCTACCACAGTATCTGCTGTTGATTCTGCATTAAGCAGTCTTCTAGCAAGTGGCGTAGAAATTTCTTTTTCAATAAATCTCTTAAGCGGTCTAGCACCGTATTCTTCGTTAATACCTTTATCATAGACAAAGTCTCTAACCTTATCATCAAAAACCAACTCAACATCCTTATATAGTGAATCATTTGTCTTCATATTTTCGCCAAGTTTATACAACTCAATATCAATGATCCTCATGTAGTCTTTTTTAACTAGATTTCTGAAGTTTACAATGGCGTCAATACGATTCAAAAACTCAGGCTTAAACTTCTTTTTAAGTGCTTCTGTAAGCGCCAAATTTTTTTTGTCCTCGGTCAAAACACAAACGTCACCGAAGCCGATAGTTTTCTGTACAGCCTCTACCTCTGACACACCAACGTTGGATGTCATAACAATAACAGCATCCCTAAACGGAACGGCCTTTCCCTTACCATCGGTTAGACGCCCCTCTTCAAGAATCTGAAGCAACAATTGGTGGACTTTATAGCTCGCTTTTTCTATCTCATCAAAAACCACAACGGAAAATGGGTTTCGAGATAGTGCGTTCGTAAGCATACCGCCGTGTTCATGCCCAACATAACCTGCAGGAGCACCAATCAATTTTGAATATTCATGGTCTGCTGTGTATTCAGAACAATCAATTGTTATGATATTATCCTTACTACCTTTAATCAACTCATCAGCTAGAACTTTGGATGCCAGAGTTTTTCCAACACCAGTTCTACCTGCGAACAAAAAAGACCCAAGTGGTTTATTTGGATCTTTTAAACCAACACTAGACCTTTGAATAGCATCCGTTACAGTATTCACAGCCTCGTCCTGACCAATAAGAAAAACCTTCATGTTGTCGCCTAAACGAAGGATATCCTCCTTCGGTACATCCTTAAACATCCTCTTCGGCGCATTCTTCTTTACCTTGGAAACACTGTTTTTAAGCGCATTGCCGCCAAAAGGGGTGCTCTCGTCACTCTCCGGCTCTTCCACAATAGTTTTATCCGCTATATCTTGAGCATTCTTAAATGTAAGAAACTCATTGACTGACCTACAAAGCTCATACAACTCATGCATAAGAATTGGTGGTGCTACTGTTTTTGGAATACCAAGGTCATCGAGCATATTAAATAGGTCTTCGTATTCATCAACACAAACCGAAACGATAAAGGTTTCAAAACTGGAGCGGTTATGAAAAAACCTTTTCTTAAGAATACTCTCAACATCTTTAGGAGAAAACTCCTTGATGTTTACATATTGATTTATTCGCTTCCACCATTTTTTTACAATCTTGGCATCTAGATTTTCCACGTCACCCTCTTCTGTTTTAG
>RPRC01000464.1 GCA_003857395.1 Geobacter sp. | reverse complement strand
CACCATCGGCAGTTTCATCTACTATCAGAATTCCCTGATCCAGCGATACCACTCTTGATCTTAAACTGATATTATTTAAACTTTCGTTCAGCAAGCTATCTAGTGCTTTTGCCGTATAGTAATAATAAATTCCATTATTTGCAGTGTTATCTACAAAAACTGTATCCTGCAAAATGTTTTGATTCAATTTATCGCCAAGCTGACCCTCAGTTACTGACCGGTAAATATTATATCCTAAAAGATCGTACTCTTTATTATTAATCCATGAGAGTTTAACCTGATACCACTGAGGCATTGCAGTAAATCCCTCTGGAGCAAAGGGAAACTCAAAAGGTACAGCCGATCGTTCAACAATCAAGCTTTCAAAACCATCCTGATCTAAAACTGAAACTCCCACATAATACAGATTACCTTCTGTTAAGCCTCCAACAGTAAATATGGTATCGGTAGTAGTCAACACGGTATCATAAACACCGGATTGATCACCAACATGAATTTTGTAAGAATAAAAATCCGGAGAGGTGTTCGGACTCCAGTTAAGCAAAAGTGAGCTTCCGGTTCCTGCATCTACAAGTTTATAGTTTTGAACCATTGTAGGCATGACTATATTCAACAATAAAGTGGCACAGGAAGATTTAATTACTTCAGCGCAATATCCCATACTATAGTTTCCGATAGTGTCAGCTGGTGAATGGTAATAAGGACTGAAATTAGTTTCTTCAAAATAAACCGAAGGGAAACCACGCTCCCAGAAAGAATAACTATCTGAGCCGGCACTGTTCTGTCCACCATTCCTCGGTTCAAGAACTGAATACTTCTCAATGCAATAAAAAGCAAGATCGCGCAGATATTCAAATCCGCTGTATCGGTTTATATCTACCTGACTTTGATTAACCGGATAATAAGTATGACTTATCATATCATGATTAATCATAATCTTAATATTCATTCCAGAGTTTAAAGCTTTTTGAGCATAATCAACACTGCCCCACAATCCATACTCCTCCGCTGCAAACGTTATGAACTTAATTGTCGATTCGGGTTGATAATTATTTGCTTTAATTACTCTGGCAATCTCAAGCACTGCTGCGGTACCGCTTGCGTTATCATCTGCACCGGGCGCAAAGATCATTGGATCACCGGATGAGTATGAATCGTGATGACCTCCGACAACATTATAAACTTGCGGCTCATATATACCCGGTAAAGTTGCAACAACGTTCTTCTGCCAGGTTCCCTGGTATTGAAATGAATCTATAACCACATCTGCAAAGCCCATATATACAAATTGATTTTTCAACCATTCAGCAATTGCATCCCGGGTATTTGCTAAAAGAAACCTGGTTTGAAAATTCTGGAGACTCTGAATGAAAAATCTTACACTATCCTGATTAACTGAAGAAGTTATTTGTGTTATTAACGAGTCGTTTAATTGAAGTCTATTATAATTCCAGATTCTTTTCTCATTTTTATAGTTAATCCTTCCATTGAGTTCTACAACCTTTAAGCCTTTCAGTGAAGCTTCTGCAGGTTTGAATGATGTGTTTTTAACTATTACAGAATTACTTTCCTTATAGACAATTTGCTCAGACACCATTTTTGAAGCAACGTCATAATCTTTCTTCGAACTGATTATATAAAATTTGTCAGTAGATGTACATTGATCCAGATTGGAATATTTTATTCCAAGTGCTTCAAGCTCATTTAGTTTTTCTGAAGTTATTAAAGTTACAAGCTGATCCTCATTCAGGTAAATGACCGGAAGATTGAGGCTTTCAATTTTATTTTTTGTAATATCATTTTTAATTGGAAAAGATATCAAATATGATCCTTGGTCCTGGGCGATAATTTTACCAAAACAGACTACAAGTAATAAAAACAAGTAAGCAGAAAATTTCATATTAGACCTCAGCTAAAATATTTATAGAATGATAAGAATACAGGGAATGACAGTCGATTTGATGAAGATGGATTTAATTATTATCACCAAAGCATTCCAGTATCTATCTGGTAATGTATTTCATTATTTAATTCACTAAATAAAATTAGAAAATCATTTACAGATATTCTAACCCAAATATTTTCCAATAAAAAAGCCCCGGCTATCGGGGCTTTAAGTTCCTTCCTTTAACTCAGGACAATGTTACTGAATTATTTCATTAACATAAGCTTCTTTGATGCAGTGTAGTGTGCTGATTCGATTCTATATACATACACTCCGCTTGATAGTCCACTTGCATTAAAGTTGACTTCATATCT
>RPRC01000463.1 GCA_003857395.1 Geobacter sp. | reverse complement strand
GGGAAATGGACTTTTGGCCGCGTCTAGCCCCCCAGGTATTGCGTAATTTTCCAGCAGGCTGCACACCCGCAATATTTTCACAGTTGGCCGAGGGGTATTGGGGACTGTTACGACAGGAGTCGCAAACGGCACTGCGGGTGACCGACAAGATGCCGGGTAATTTCAATTATCTGGGGCTTATTCATGCGGTGTTTCCCAAAGCGCGCATCATCCATGTACGGCGCCATCCTATCGACACCTGTTTGTCCATTTACTTCCAGCAGTTCAAGGACAGCCATGCCTACAAGTGGGACCTGGAAAGCCTGGCCAGCTATTACGAGCAGTATCATTGTTTGATGGCCCATTGGCGTAGTGTCTTGCCAGCCGGCTCGATATTCGAACTGAAGTATGAGGAATTGGTCGAGGACACGGAGGGTGTGTCGAAGCGTTTGATGGATTTCATCGGTCTGGACTGGGAGCCGGGGCAGTTGGAATTTCACATGCAGGACCGCGCGGTCTTCACCGCGAGCAAGTGGCAGGCGAAACAGCCCATCTACAAGACTTCAAAGGAACGCTGGCGGCAGTACGAGAAGCATCTGGGGCCGCTGCTGCGCCTCCAGGAATATGCCTCCTAGTACCTGCTGATTAATTCGTCATCCCAGCCCCGGCTGGAATCGAGTTTGCTGATATGACTGAGTTCTCGCCTATGCGGGGCGGGAACGGCACAATTGGATGAATCAGCCCACCCCTATTAAGACTGAGAACTAAGGTTCTCCCCTCGTGAAGCCAAAGCCAGGTTTTGTGCACCAGGCCTGCCACATTTCCCGGAAGGCCCGCTCCAGGTTGGCGGCGAAGCGTGGCGCGTCGCAGAGGGGAGAGGTGACGAAGCGCTCGCGCAGGCCGGCGCGCAGGGTCGCCAGGGCCTGAACGTCTGCGGCCAGTCTGGCGGCACGGGCGACATAGTCGTCCTGACTGCTTGCCACCCATTCCGGCAGATCGAGGATCTTCAGGATGCTGGTGCCCATGCGGGCGACATAGCGATCCCCCTGCAAGGTCAATACGGGCACGCCCATCCACAGGGCATCGGCGGTGGTGGTGCCGCCGTTGTAGGGGAACGGGTCCAGGGCGATATCCAGTTTGTGGTAGCAGGCAAAATAGTTGGCGTAGTCGGAACGGCCTTCGAGCAATAGGCGGTCGTCGGCAATGCCATGCACAGCAAAGCGCTGCAGAACCTGCTCGCGCACGTCGGTAGCATCGAGCGGCGGCGATTTCAGCAGTAGACGGCTATCCGGGACGGCATGAAGGATGTCCGCCCAGCAGGCGACCACGTTGTCGGTCATCTTGGCCAGGGCGTTGAAGTTGCCGAAGGTCACGTAGCCGTTTGCGAGGGCGGGTGGTGGTTTGACCGCGATATCCAGGCTGGGCGGGGTGAAGCACAGGTGCGCATCAGGCAGGCGGTAAGGTCGCTCGGTGTATTGCTCGGGGTCACCGTCCGGCATCAGCCAGCGGTTTCCGAGGATGTAGTCCATGGCGCTGAGCCCCGTGCTGGCGAAGTAACCGAGGTAGGTTACTTGCACCGGGGCAGGCTTGCGGGCGAATACTTTCAGGCGATGATTGCCTGTATGGCCGGAAAGGTCCACCAGGATGTCGATGCCATCGGCGCGAATCTGTGTCGCTACGCTATCGTCAGTGTGGTCGAATATATCTCGCCAGCATTTGAAACAAGGGCGAATGCGAGCGGTCAGATCGTCGTCCTGGGGTTGATTGGCGTAGGCGTAGAGCTCCAATGGCGCTTTGGCCAGCTCATGAAACACATTTTCCATGAAGTAGCCGACCGGGTGGCGCCGAAGGTCACCGGACACAAAGCCGACTCTTATGGGCCTGGCCGGATCTGGTGTGTTGGTGTGAACTTGCCAATTAGCACGCAGGGGTATTTCGACCAACTCGCCATAGTGCCGGTGGCGGGCGAGGATCTCTGCTGGAGTGAAACTTCCGCTGTAGTTGATATTGAAAAGTGCACCCGAGAGCAGGTCTGGATTGTCAGGGAAAATTGCGATTGCCCGGTCGAAAGCGGCAATGGCCGCCTCATGTTGTCCAAGATCGCGGAGTGCATCCCCAATGCCGACGTGGGCACCCACATGGTCTGGCTTGAGGGTGAGGGCTCGGCGATAGGCATCAAGTCCATCCGCGTGGCGGCCGAGGGCGACTAGGGCTTCACCGCGATGGCTATGGGCCTTGTAGTTGCCCGGCTGGATGGCTAGCAACTGGTCGTAACAGGCTAGAGCCTCTATATGGCGCTTGTAACGCGCAAGCCACTTGCCTTGCTGCATCAATGTTTCCGCATGGCCAGGACGCAACCGCAAGGCCTC
>RPRC01000462.1 GCA_003857395.1 Geobacter sp. | reverse complement strand
GTTAAACCTCATTCACATCAAACCATTTGAAGAAGTTCTCAGTGTCGAAAATGTTTTTATTTTGATGATGGTGGGGAATGCAGAAAAAAATAATCTTGAACTTAATTTTTACAACAGGTGATGAAACTTAAATATTTCACACCTCTAATTGTTTTCATACCTGTAGTACTAATTCAGCTTACAGTAGTCCCGTTCATTTCGATTCAGGGAGTTGTTCCAAATCTTTTATTGATTGCAATCGTATATTTTTCAATTTCAAACGGTCAAATATTTGGGACAGTCACAGGCGCTTCATACGGTTTACTCTTTGACCTAATTTCAGGAAATCTGGTGGGCAGCAATATGTTATCTAATACAGTAGCTGGATTTATAGCAGGCTATTTTTCTGGTGAAACAAGGCGAGAGAAGTATCTTTATACTTATTCTTTTACACTTGTAGTTTTAATAAGTGCACTTATTAATGCAATGATTTTTTCTTTTTTTTCAGTGATGGATTTTAATACAAATTTTTTACAGGCTTTGTTTAACCATGCGTTATTGCCTTCAATATTTACTTCCATTGTAAGTATTTTAGTGGTTATTATACCTTATAAAAGGGCTTTCGATTGAAGACTGAAAAATTCGGTTCATTAAAACGAAGAGCTATAATTTATGCTTTGATTATCGGAACTGTAATAGTTCTTGCAGGAAGACTATTTCAAATGCAAATTGTGCAGAGAATAGAATACGATATGAAGGCAACTGATAATAGCATAAAAAGTATAGAACTTCAGCCGCTTCGTGGAATATTCTATGATAGAAATTATAAAGTATTAGTAAGTAATGTACCTGCGTATACGATAAGAGTTATACCTGCTTATTACGATACCAGCCTTAATAAAATCCTTGAGACAGTCATTGGTACTGAAACCGGTTATATCAAAAACCTCTTGCAAAAAAACAGAATCTACTCGAAGTTTCTCCCGGTAAAAGTAAGAAGGGGAGTTGACTTTAGAGCAATAGCCTGGTTTGAAGAAAACTCTGAACACCTTACCGGTGTTGATTACATAATTGAAATGCAAAGATTTTATCCTGAAGGAATCATAGCCTCACATACTTTTGGTTACACAAAGGAAATCTCTCCGGAACAACTTGCTAAGGAGAAGGAATTGTACGAACCCGGGGATTATGTAGGGCACAGTGGAATCGAAAAAACTTATGAGAAATTAATTAATGGCACAAAAGGATTCAGGTATGTTTTAGTTGATTCAAGGCAACGGCAGATTAGCAGATACCATGAAGGCAGAGAAGATTTACAACCAATAAAGGGGAATGATCTTGTATTAAGCCTAGAAGCTTCTGCTCAAAAAGTTGCTGAAGAGGAATTTAAAGGTAAGAGAGGTGCTCTTGTTGCAATAGAACCCTCTACTGGTGAGATTCTTGCAATGGTAAGCGCTCCTGATTATGATCTTAACCGGTTTTCATATTTCACTCCCAAAACTTTCTTAGACAGCATTTACAGCGATCCTTTTACTCCATTATTCAATCGTGCAACTATGTCTATTCATTCTCCCGGTTCTACTTTCAAAATGTTGTCAGCGCTTGCAGCACTTGATATGGGAATAATCACAACATCATATACTACAACTTGCGGTGGTGGATTTACTTTTGGTAGATTCTTTAAATGTCACGGCAATCACGGAACTATCAATGTGGTTACTGCAATTGAAAAATCCTGTAATTCATTTTTTTATAGACTCATTTACAAAATTGGCATTGATAAATGGAAAGAATATGCATCTAGATTTGGATTTGGCAGTGTTACTGGTGCTGATTTAACAGAGGAAGCTCCCGGTTTAATTCCTGGTGAAAATTATTATAAAAAGATATATGGAGAAAATTGGCCGCGAAGCATAATGGCAAGTCTTGGTATTGGGCAGGGAGAAGTGAGCGTTACACCTTTACAGCTTGCATTATATGCCAGCCTTATTGCAAATGATGGTAAGTCTAAAACTCCACACATCGTTCGAGGTTACATTGATGATAATACAGAAAAACTTGTCTCGATTGAATACAAAGAAATTAATACCGGTGTTAGTCAATCGGCTTTGGACATAGTTAAAAATGCAATGTATTTAGTAGTTAATGGACACGGAACTGCCACACACATTAAATTGCCTGACATTGCTATTTGTGGTAAAACAGGTACTGCACAAAATCCACACGGTAAAGATCATGCCTGGTTTGTGGGATTCGCTCCGTATGAAAATCCTAAAATTGCTATTGCAGTTCTGGTTGAAAATATTGGATTCGGAGGAACGCACGCCGCTCCAATTGCGCAGAAAGTTATTCAGGCTTATATGAATAGCTTCAAAGGAGAAGGTAAAACTTTTCAAGATGAAATTGCTGTT
>RPRC01000461.1 GCA_003857395.1 Geobacter sp. | reverse complement strand
TCGGAATCTGCACGAGGTTGCCATCCAGGGCCATCAGGATGGTTGTGCGCACGTTCAGCTGCTGCACGTATCCGGTCACGCCGGACACCTCGACCAGGTCGCCCGTTTCGAACGGCTGCTGCATGCTCAGAAGAATGCTGGCCAGGAAATTCTCAGTGATGTCCCGGAAAGCGAGGCCCACGGCCAGACCGACCAGGCCGGTGCCTCCCACCACAGTCAGCGCCAGTTGGGTCAGGCCTGAGACTCGGAGCACGATGTAGGTGCCAACAAGAAACACCAGCACGCCGATGCCACCCGCGACCACATTGCGCAGCAGTCGCGCTTGAATCCGGCGACGAAGCAGTGAACGCGTTCCCCGCGCGGCCAGCAGTCCGGTCCCCACTGACAGTCCCAGGATGAGCAGCCCAAGGAAGAGCAAGGGCAGGGAACGCAAGACGTCGCGCCATAACACGGCCAGTCCGTGCCATGCCGGACCCAGGTCCCAGATCGACGGTTCAGCCACTTCCATCCGATTGGCCACGGCGACGACGTCCTGGGTGTTGCGCGCCAGATCGCTCGCCCACTTCTTGAGTTCATCGGACGCCACGCGACCCTCGAGAAAGACGACTCCTTCCTCGACCCGGACGCCCGGCGCGGTGAACCACTCCGTCGCATCCAGCACGCGTTGGAGGCGCTGGCGGATTTCTTCATCGCGCGCGACGGGATTGACGTCCACCTTCGCGGGAGCCAGCGAAAGCGCTTCCCTGGCAGGGGCCGGTGCGGGCGAACCGCCGGCCTTCGGTGGCGGCTCTTGCGCCGTGACCGCCACGATCAGCATCCCATACACAGAAGCGAGCCACGCCACTCGCCGAAGCAATCCCCCGGACCTCGGCCTGCGCGTCGGCCCACAACAGCTCCGGGTATCGCTCCAGGTAGCCATGCGTGTCAGTGATCCGGGAAAGGCGTGATCGTTCGCCGCGGGTTCATAGGTTCGCGCTCAACGGATGGTGAATCGCTCCAGGACTAGAATGACGCTGGTGAGCGCCACCCCCAGGCCGATGGCAAACGCGCTGCGTGGCACATGCAGCAGATCGGGCAGCAGGACTTCGCCGAGATCGCCCCATTTCTCGACCGTCCGCTTGCTCCACCCGGAAAGCTCGGCGAAAATCCACGAACCAGCGACCAATCCCGCCATGCCGAAGAGCGCGTCCCAGCTTCCTTGGCCCAGTGCGGCGGCGACCGTGCCGGGACAATAGCCCAGCAGTGCAAAACCGGCGCCGAACAGCAGCCCGCCGATCACGTTGGCCCCGATTCGAGTGGGCTTGAGATGCAGGTTCACCTTGCCGAAGTGATGCAGCGTGAGGACGCCGATCATGCCCACCACGATCGCGGTGAGCATGACCTTCGCCACCGTGAAGTCCTGGAGCAGCAGTAGCCCGATGAGCACGTGGAATTTCGCCACGCCGCCTTTCTGCAGGAGGACGCCAAACGCCAGACCAAAGAGCACACCGGCCATCAACCGTGGCACCGGCGACACGGATTGCCCGGCAGATGGCGGACGTGTTTCACCAGCGTCAGGCATGATCTCTCACAGACTGAAGAGCGGAATCGCCACCGCGATGCCGCCCAGGAAAAAACAGATCACCGCGATCCAGGAAGCGGCGTTGAGTTGCATGGTGCCGCTGAGGCCGTGGCCGCTGGTGCACCCTCCGGCCAGCCGTGCGCCAACGGCCATGAGCAGGCCGCCGCCAAATCCGATCGCCGCACGCAGGGCAATGCTGTCGCCGAAGCGTGCCTCCCACATCGGCGGCAACCATTCGTTGGCACACTCGCCACCCGTCAGCGCGGCCATCGCACCGCCCACGATGGTGGCTACCACGAAGACGAATCCCCAACCGACGCGCGGCGGCTTGGCCTTGAAATAGGCCAGCGACTTCGTATGGCGGGGCGCGATGAGTGTGCCGAGAAAGCCCGCGATCTGCGCGTAAAACGAGGAGGCACCGATCGGTTTGTCGGAAAAATAGAAGGTCAGCCACGAAAGCACGCCAATGCCAGCGCCAACCACATACGGTGACCAGGCGGGCTCGGGATTCACATCGACTCCTTGTTCTGCTCTCCTTCAACCGGGAAACCCGCTTCTTTCCATGCCTGCCAACTGCCGGGGACATTGCAGACACCGGTGAATCCTGCCTGTTGGAGAATGCTGGTCGCGATGCTCGCGCGATAGCCACTGTCGCAATACACCGCCGTCGGCTTGGTCCGGTCCAGTTTGCCGAGGCGCTCGCGCAGTTCTCCCAGAAACACATGGCGGGCATTCGGGATGTGACCACTCGACCACTCCTCCGGCGAGCGCACATCGAGCAGTTGCAGCCGCTTGCCCGCGCGTTTGACTTCATGCACGGTCATCTGCCCGACCGATTCCAACGGCAGACCGGCGTTGTTCCACGCCGTCATTCCTCCGACGAGGTAGCCGGCGAACCTGGTGTAACCGGTGCGGACGAAATAGCGGACGATGTCATTGAGCTGATCGTCGGACTCCAGGACCAGCAGAAGCGGCTTCCTGGGATCCAGCAGCCAGCCAGCCCATATCGAGAGCATCGGCGTGCCACCGATACTGAGCGCCCCCCGGATATGCCCGCCGCCAAAGGCCAGCATCATGCGGGTGTCAATCAGCACATTGTCCTCTTGC
>RPRC01000460.1 GCA_003857395.1 Geobacter sp. | reverse complement strand
CTGTAGTGCAGCAGATAAAGGTCGTCGAGAAACTCATGCGGGCGATGCAGCCAGAAATGCTGACTGTGCATCAGCCAGTCATGGCCGGCGAGCAGCACGACCAACCCAATCGCACCCGCCATCAAGCCGGCATCGCGGTTGTGCCATTTGATTGCGGCGCGCAACAGAAACAGCAAAGTGACAAATGCGCTCAACAAGGTGACGACATGCCAGAACGCGGTGAGCGCCAGATAATGCGGGGCCGGAACCCAGATCTGGCTGAGCGGCGAGGCGAACACCGGAAACCACAGAAGCGGAATAATCGGACGCCCGCCAGCGGCCGCAAAACGCAGCAGCGAGATCAGCAAAAAGGCTGAAAACACCTGAAAGCTGCTGTTGATGACGATTTCCCAGTGCGCTGTCGCCAACGGCGCTTGCTGCAAATAGAGATTGGTGGATTGCGCCGCCCAGAGCAGCGCCGAAACGCCGAAGTAACCGTATGCCACGTCCTGCCTCCGCCACCACCAAAGACTCAGCATCAGCACGCCCATGCTGGCGATAAGCAGGCTGGCGGTCTGATTGAGGGTGACGCGCAGGAAAATAGCGCGTTCAAATTTTGGCCGCAGCCGCTTGTCCGCACCGATCGAGACTGGATGCAGGCTGGCCTGGGTATAGGCGTGCGACAAAAGGCGCACATGCAGCGTGTTCTCGCCGGGGCGCAACAACCCCGGAGGCACCAGGAACAGCAAGGGGCGGTTCCAGTTGCGCCCATAGGGTTCCGTGAAGCCGCCGCCGTCACCTATGTGGCGGCCGTTCAAATATACCGCCGCGTTCAATCCCAGCTTGGGCAGATAAACCGCCTGCAAGGGGTCGAACTCGGAAGGCATTTGGAAGCGGAAGCGATACCAGCCGCTCTGCGCGCCCTGCGCCACCGCCTGCGGGTGATTGATCGGCCAGGAATCAGGCAAGGCTTGCGGGTGCCAGTCTGCCGAGTCGGCGGGCGGCTTATTAGCGCTATCGAGCACGAAATCCGCGGTGCTCAGTTCCAGCGGCAGTTCGGCACAGGCTGGCATCATCCAGGCCAGGAGCAAGGTGCCAAACAGGAAAAGTCTCAGGCGGACGGCCACGGGTTAGCGGTTAATCATGCACAGGCGCGCGGCTCAGAATAAGCCCGTGACACGCAAGTAGGTATCACGCACATCGACGAAATTGCGGCCATGAAAAGCATCCTGCATTTCCAGTTTCACAATCAGCGGCATGAACAATTTGCCCGCCCGCCAAGCGCGCACGCCGCTCCAGGTGATGCCGAAGCGAAACTGGTCGGCGAGGGTGTCGGTGTTGGCCATCAGGGCGCTGGTATCCGTACCGATTTTTGACGTGTAGCGATCGGGTTCTTCCTGGTAGCGGTGCCAGGTGCCCGATACCCGCCAGTCGCCCCAGGCTTTGCCCAGCTCGATGTCGAACTCCTGGTAATCGCCCAGGTCGCGCTTGAGCTTCTCTTTGGTCGGGCTAAACGGTCCGCCCGGACGCAAGACGACTTCATCCGGCAACTGCACCTGATGCTCACCCAGCAGGCGCAAATCCCAACCATTGCCGAGATCACGGAAATACTCCAGGCGAAAGCGCAGATCGGTGCTGCCGTCGCCGGGCGGAATGTCGGCCAGATCGTCCGGGTCGTCGGCTCTTGCCATGCCCATACGCAAGCCGAAGCCCAGTACGGCGCTGCCCTGCGGGCTTTTGTGGAACCTCCAAAGCGCGCCCAGGGTGGGATCGCTCAAGCCTGACACCGCGCTGGTCGCCAGCGGCTTGTAACCCAGCACGGCGAGCGTGCCTTGTAACGCGGCAATGCCGCCCGGAGCGGCTTCGGTCAGTTTCAGCCGGCTGGTGGTGCGGGCATAAGGCAGGATGGCGCCCACCGTCAGGTTTTCAGTCACGCCGTAGCCCAGCATCAGTTCAACAAAATCGGTGGTGACGTCCGTGTCCAGGTTGACCCCGAAAGCCGCCAAGGCGAGGTTGGCATCGGCATCCAGGTCGACGCGATTTTTCCGGTCGTCATAACGCTGGTCGTAACCATTGCGCAGCAGAGTCAGACGCGCCGCCCAATGTCCCACCGGAGCCATGCCGTCGAGGGCATGCGCGGTCGCGGCGGGAAGTTGATCCGCCACCGGCTCGGCAGAGGTTTCGGCAAGTGCTGGGGCGGTGCCGATAGACAAACATAACAGGCTGATTCTTATACATTTATTAGAAAACATGAGGCGGATTCGTGCTGGGGAGCGAAGGTAGGAAATGATAGCCAGGCGCTATTTTCCATGCCGCGCGCGTCAGTGCCACCCCGCGTTCAGGGGGAATCAGGCGCAACGGGCGCCCGGTTATCATGCCGACCAAACGAAAGGGGGGTGCATGCATACCGGTTTCATTCTGGAAGATTTACCCGAATCGCAAGCCTGGCTGAGCGAAGCGCTGACGCTGAGTTTCCCCGGCATCGTCATCGACACTGCCTACACCTTGCAGGAAGCGCGCGAAAAACTGCTAGCCGGATCAATGCCCGATATCGCACTTATCGACTTGGGCCTGCCGGATGGCAGCGGTGTCGAACTGATCGAATTCATCCAGCGCCGTTCGCCCGCCACCTTGTGCATCGTCGCCAGCATCTACCACGACGACGGCCACATCTTCCCGGCTTTGCGCGCCGGTGCGCGCGGCTATCTGCTGAAAGAT
>RPRC01000459.1 GCA_003857395.1 Geobacter sp. | reverse complement strand
TGTTTGAAATGCTTTATCAGTAATAACAAACCAGGGAGGTACAAATCCCGTTCCTCCTAAATGCTCGAGCTCAGCAAGGTTTGCTGCTTTCCAGCCGACATAAGGCGAAAGTGCAAAGGCACCATCTTCGGGTCTGAGAATAAATTTCTCAGCATACTTTTTACAATATACAGCATCATCAATATCAAACTTTTGCTTTAATTTTTTAACTTCATTTAGCTGCTCACTGGAAGTATTAAGAAGCAAATCCATCCTTCCCAGCTGTCGAAAGATATGGCGAAGGTACTCTTTCCTCTCTCTGTTTTTTGTGAGTCTTTGAACTTCTTCCAGACGATTCCTGCGAAGTTCTTCCAGCCGCTGAGCACTGATTTTTTCTAAATCATAAACGTCTTTGGATTCTATTTGAATTTTTTCAGAAAGATTTGCTCCAAGAGAAGTTATGATGCTATCAACTAATTCGTGAATTCGTAATACCTCTAGCCTCGGCATAACAATTTCAAACGGGTACTTTGCATTTGGAATATTTTTAATTGCCTTCGAATAGCTCAATAAAAATTTATTTTCAATTTGACCTATGATGTGGTTTAAATAATCCTCCGCCAGAATGCCAATTTCTTTGTTATTTAAGATCAGATTTAAAAGATATGATCTCTCTTCAGGATTACTCTTGTTCTCAGCAAGAAATTTTCCAATGAGTATTTCGCGCAGAGCAAACTCAACCAGTACAGGTTCTGAGAGTCGATTAAGCAGCTTCTCTAACTGATGCCTTACGTGAAGCTTCTTTCCTCTTAGAATCAACAGCTCTTTAACATCATTGATGTTGGAAATATCTTCATTAATTTTTCCTAAAGATTTGAATCCCTCAAATAAGGCAATTGTATCTCTTTCCTGTCCGAGAACCTGCAAGCTTCCTTCGTTCGCATCAAGAATAACAAGATCACCATCCTGCATTTGATATTCACGCTCGTGAAGATCATGATGAAGAGTTAAATTAAAAGCATTCTCTTCTCTTTGTTCAACCTGATACTCCAGAGTATTATAAAGCAGAAACTGTGAGCCATCAGATTCTTGTTTCCATGTTCCTGATATTATAATTGCCGGCTTATTAAATTGTGTGGCTATAAGTCCGGCATGACTAAGTATTCCTCCGCCGGTAGCAACGATTCCCGCCGCATGATATAGAAATGCGTTGTCATCAGGTGAAATAGAAGAGGCAATGAATATATGATCGTTGAACTCTTCCGGTAATCTTCCTGAAATTCCTAATAGAATCCTTCCGGTTGCTCTTCCGGGTGAAGCCCTGAGTCCGTACAGAATCTTTTCTCCCTCAGCGTGTTTTTGTAAAACCGGTTTTTGAGATAAGGCCAAAGCATCTTTAATATTTTGAATTTCTTCATCTATCAATTCGAATGATGGTTCTGTTCCGGGGACAGAATAATTATTATATCTCAGAATTGAAACAAACTCCAGCACGGACAAATTTGCGTTGTATTTCCATGATTCGTTTATGCTTTGCCTCTTTTGATATAACGAATCTTCGTGAGTGAAGAAAGCTAACTTTATAATTCCATTATAATCGCGCAACACATAAACTTTCAGATTTTCTCCTCTTAGCGCAAGAGACGCTGACTGCACTTTAAAACTTTCAAGGGTTCCTGTCGTTTGAAATTTAAGTGTTTGCTCCAAAGGAATAACTGCCTGAGCAATTGCAACAGACGATTCCAAATCTTTACCACCTTTACGAATTATTTCCGCAAAATGAATTGCTTCATGCATCCTTTGAAATAAATCCTCCGGGGCTTTTTCATATCCTTCCGGAGTTTGAATGATTTCTCCTTCAGATAAAGCTTTACGCAAATAGTTAAGAAACTTTTTTTCTAATTGAATTTGTCCAAACCTTGTAAAGCTTTCCTCAGAAAACTTTGGAATACTAAGTTCAAGTTTTTTAATTGACTCAAAAATATTTTCAAAAAAATCAACAGGAATTTTAATTGAGTATTGATCACGATAATCCTCTTCACCGCTCCAGACCAACTCATATTCACCTTCGGTTGTAATTAAAATATCCTGCAAAATTCCAAGCCGGTCCTTTGTAATAAATTTATTAATTGGTAAAGCTGCCCAGTAAGCGAAAAATTCAGCCCAGGCTTTTACAACTTTTTTCTTCGAATCAGAGGGAAGATTTAACGATCCGATAACCCAATCCAGATCCATTAAGTAAGGCGCTAAGCAGAAAAGATACTTGACTCTTTCACAGAGCTGATTTAAATCAAGAGCGCGTTCCTTGTCATATCTTGCCTGAATGTGAGTGCCATTCATCTTTACATCAAATTCCAGAAACTGGAAGAAATATCTTATTGCGTCAAGATAAATATTTGGATGATCTGCAATTTCATAGTTGCTTACTCCAAAGTATTGAAGATCAATCATCCCGCCCTGCAATGGTGGTGAGTAATCTATTCTTATAAACACAGGATGGTTACGGAACCAAACGAAGTAATGAACTTCGTTACCGTAGCAGAAAATATTTACTGAGGGAAACCTTTCCTGTCCGTGGAGTAATTGTCTTTCAAATCCTTCAACAACAATTTTAATCGGAAATGGAATTTCATTGAACGTAAATGTTTCTTCCGAGATCGATTCAAAGTTTGCAAAATTGATATTCTGAATAACTGATACAACCTTACTGTTTGTGGCCAATACCAAACTAACACTCTGGTTTGGTGATTTGGATTGATCAACAAGTTTAAATCCTAATTGCAAACCCTTTTGATGCAAGTATCTTTTTAGTCCATGCAAAGTATGAACTTCCCCAATAGAATGAGGATCCTCAAACATTTGAACTAGCC
>RPRC01000458.1 GCA_003857395.1 Geobacter sp. | reverse complement strand
TGAACGGGTCATCGCATCCGGATTTCTTAATGAACAATTTCTACCAATAAATTCATTACGATCACCTGTTAAAGAACGCGTGGTACTATCTGTTTGAAAAAATACAATTCGGTTTGCGAACTCTGAACTGTATGGGTTTTGTGCAAATATTGCGGCACTACTTTGATCAACTTTAGTTATAACGTGCATACTAGATTTTGAACACAAGTCTCCCAAAACCAACTCAACATACCCTGTAATGGATAACTTGCGTAATCTGCCAGACTCATTTTTCACTTTGAGTACTGAAAATTTGATTGCGGCATCTGTAGCAACATAAATCCAAAGCTCTGAACGGATGCCTCTCTCACTATGCTCAAAAACACTATAGCCAAATCCATGACGGCTTGCGTACGCACCAATTCCTCGACTAGGTAATGGTGTGGGTGACCAGTAGTGTCCTGTTTCTTCATCACGAATATAAAAAGCTTCACCACTTGAATCGGAAACAGGATCATTGTTCCATGGCGTGAGTCGAAACTCGTGCGCATTCTCGCTCCATGTGTAAGATGGACCATTCTCTGAAATTATTGTTCCGAAGTTTTGGTTTGCTATTACATTTACCCACGGTGCGGGTGTAATTTGTTTTTGCGAGGTAGTAATTATGTATTCACGTCCATCAGGCGTAAACCCGCCAAGCCCGTTAAAAAAAATCAGATCATTACGGGGCAGCACAGAATCATCCTGGTGGTGGGTATGGTAAGTTCGAATTGGTTTGAAACGCCGAACCGGAATTTCTACTATTCTAAGATGATTTACCTGTTCCTCAAGAGTTCCCCGTTGATCGGAGATGATGACACGAGCAACTGTTTGGATAAGAATTCGGTCCTCGTTTGATATTTGATCTGATTGCCGCACAAAAATTCCGCCCGGTCGATCAACAAAGTTAGCTTCGGCACCAATCGCAATCAGCTTCATTATCTGTTCTTGGAGTTCTTGCCGGTAACCGGCATGGTCTTCGTTCCAGATTACAAGGTCAACTTTCAATCCTTTTAAGCGCCAATATGCATGAGCCTGTACTATCTGTCGCACCAGGTTGATGTTCTCCGGATCTTCAATCTGTAACAGTACGATAGGTAAATCGCCGGAAATGGAGTAACCCCATAACCCAGATTGCCCTCTTCGATTTTTGATTATGACACTCGGGTCGGCACGTAAGAAAGAATTTCCGAAGATGATTGAACTGGCAATGCGTCCGTAAAGCTGAGCATCAACCTCTATAGCATTAATCTGACGCAATGTCACTTGGCTGTGTGTCCATGCAAGTTTAAAGACGCGATTTGCGAGCCGCCTGTCCTGATATTTATCAACAAGACTTAAAGCTGCATCTCGGGATTCACCGATTCCAAAAACCATATCTATAGTTGCAGTCTCTTCAGGTTCGAGAATTATGCGATATCGGATTGCAACAATTGGGTCCAGTACTGAACCCTGACTGCCAGAGAGAGGCGTAAAATCGTTCATCGCTTGTGGAGCGATGATTGTGTTCCCACGACCAATGAATTTCATCCGGTCTGTTTCGTAAGATTCCTTTTCTATATTCGCTCCGCGCACAACCATCATGTGAAACATCAATGGTGTTTTCTCATCTAAGGATCGGGGTCTGCGATTACAGAGGATTGCATGTCGCTCCTGGATAATCTCAGTTTGAACAAATAGATTACTAAATGCCGGATGTAAATTATCAGAAGCAGATGTAGCCAGAACAACTTCTGCATAACTCGTAATATCAATTGTTCGCCGTGTTCGTGATCGGTTTGTAAGATGTATTCGTCGCAATTCGATGTCATCTTCTGGTGATACAACAATCTCTGTATGCATGTCAAAATTCTTATCTTGGCGGCGAAATTCAGCAAGTCCTTCCGAGAAAATAGCTTCATAATTTTTCGATCGTTTTAGCGTTGGTTGATGTGTGGTTGACCAAAATTCTCCACTTGACTCATCGTGGATATAACAGAAAGTGCCCCAGTTATCGCGAGTAGTATCTTCTCGCCAGCGCGTAATTGCAATATCTTTCCATTTGCTGTAGCCGCCACCTGCGTTAGTAATCATAACATGATATCTTCCGTTCGAAAGGAGATGCACTTCCGGAACAGGTGTATCAGGATTATTCAGTATTCGTACAGGCACTCCCGGACTATTAATTTGTGTTGGAGTATCGGATAGCCCTGATGCGCGTGAGTAGAAAACCGTTGCTTTGGGAATTCTTTCCTGAAGTAATAAAATGGTTGCTTCGAATAAAGGATTTGAGTTAAAACGTTTCTGCATAGGACGATCCAGCATCAAATAAGCAAGGGAGAGCAAGCTCATTCCTGAGTGATGTGCCATAAAAGATTTAATGGGTACACTCGATTGCCCGCGTGGCAGGCGCGATTTCGTATAATCGACTGCTTCATAAAAACCATATTTCCCGAGCATCCCATCGGCCGCAAGTCGTTGAAGATTAAGACAAGCTTCCTCTGGCTCAACCATCAGAGCAAGTGCTGAAGCATAGGGTGCAATAACCAGGTCCTCCGCTAATCCGCGTTTTAACCCCAGACCAGGCACACCAAATGCACGGTATTGGTAATTGAGATTAACGTCCACAGTGTTATAACCAGATTCCGAGATTCCCCACGGAACGCCGCGTTCCATTCCATATTCGATCTGTCGCTTTACTGCCGCTTTGTAGGTCTGATTAAGTAAAGTGTTTTCGTATGTTGGCATTACCAGCAGCGGCATCAGGTACTCGAACATTGAACCGCTCCAGGAAAGTAGAATTGGTTCACCTCCAACAGTAGTAAGTAATCGCCCTAATGCAAACCAGCTTTCCTGTGGTAATTCTCCTTA
>RPRC01000457.1 GCA_003857395.1 Geobacter sp. | reverse complement strand
TGTATTATTATTAAGTGAGAATCTCAGACTCAATGCGGAATTCTTCTGAAACCTTAATTCATTGAGAAATAGTACACTGTCTCCATCCCGGCGCAACAATAAAGTCTCCGCTGTTCTGCTTAATGATGGCCAGGTGTTGATCAGAGGATACAGGTAGATTTCAGGATTGATGACAAAAACTAATACGGCAATTGGCTTATCAGGATCCCATGGATTCAGAACAGGAGCAAGTACTCCCAGGTAGACCGGACCGTCCGGAGCATCACGGTGAAAGTCCAGAAATGTGACCTTTTGCGTTTTTACAGAAATGTTTATATCATTTATCAGATGTGACGTTACCGGCTCTGAGAGTTTAGGTTCAGATATCAATTCATTACCACTGGCGTCAAGAAGTAAAACACGCTCATAAGTATATGCTGATCTGACTTGTCCCAGCCAGGTTCTCAATCTGTCATTCAGTTCAGGATCAGAGGGAGAAGCAATGAAACGGTTTACCAGGTCGTAAAAGAATTGATTTCCAGCAAACACAGAACCGTCGCCCAGTCTTTCCTTCCGCCATTGAACAATCTCAGCAACCTTCAGGTTCGAAATTGCATTAAGATTGTTTTCAACATCAGAACGGAATTCCTTCTTAAATCCAGTATAACTTATAATACCTATTGTGACTGTACAGAAAGCCACAAATACAAACACTGCAATAAGTATTTGAATTCGACTGGTATTAGTAACAGGGATTTCCGTCATTTTAGTCTTTATAAGAAAGTGCCATCATTTGATACCTTTTTAAAAGGTCTTTCTGAGGAACACAGTAATTTAATATTTCATTTTTCAGTTATTATTGATGTCGATGAATCTTGTTCCTCTGACATTTCAGTGATTATCTCACTAATCTTCTCAAAATCTTCAGTTTTGCTGAGAAAATAATCTGCACCTGATTCAATGCATCTTTTTTTGTATAGCGGATAAGTGTAATTGGTTAGCATGCACACCTTAACTTTCATTCTCAACTCTCTTATTTTTTTCAATACTTCGATACCATTCATTCCCGACATCCGGATATCCAGAATAGCTAAATCAGGTTTCTTTTCCATGATAATCTGCAAGGCCTCTGTCCCGTTTTCAGCTTCACCCACAACAAATACTTCATTAATTTCAATCAATATGCTTCTAATTCTGTCTCTCCACAGAGAGGAATCATCTGCAATAATTATTTTCATGAGCAGGTATTTTTAAACCGACCAGGGGACACTAATTCTAATGCCCCAAAATGTAAAATTAGGTATTGCAGATTTTGAAAGATATAAGGATATAAGCAATTCGAATGTAGGGGGAGGGATGATAATTTGTAGGGAAGGGACTACAAGGAAGGGCTGATTATTTAATATGCTTCCAGTATGTTCATTGGGATTGCTTCGTCGTCCCGAGTACTCGGGACTCCTCGCAATGACCGTGTACTTAATTAACTCCTCCCCAACTCCCAAAACGAATTTACCTTACTTGTACTGTCATGCGAGTCCCGCCCAGCGGGACGAAGCAATCCCAACAATTTTCAACTATGCATCTTAATTACCACATCATTTCGATTGCGTAAGGCGACAAACGGGGACTACTTTTATTCTATCAGATTATTCTTTATGGCATATATCGTCAGCTCCGCATTCTTCTTCAAACTCATTTTCTCGAGGATTCGGGTTCTGTAGGTGCTAACTGTCTTGGAGGAGATGAAAATTTCGTTTGAAATTTCTGTTACAGATTCCCCCTTTGCCAGCATAATCATTATCTGAAATTCTCTTTCCGAAAGTTTTTCGTGTGGCTTTAATACAGATGATTCAAGACCATCCAAAGCGAGTTTTTCTGCAAAAGCTGATGCAATATACCTGCCTCCTTCAGTAATTTTTTTGATAGCTAGAATTAATTCTTCAAAAGCACAATCCTTTGAAATATATCCTGAAGCACCCAATCTGAATGCGCGAATTGCAAATTGCTCCTGGGGATATACACTCAACATAAGGACACTGACTTTCAAATTCATTCTTTTAATATTCTGAAGAACATCCATACCACTCATTCCCGGCATTGAAACATCAAGGATTACAAGATCATATTTTCCATATCTGATTTTTGCCCATGCCTCATTTCCATTGACAGCTTCATCAACCAGTTTAACTTCTTCGAGGGTCATCACGTACTGTTTAAGTCCCTCCCTGACTATTGAATGATCGTCGGCAATAAGTATTTTCATAGTGAGTTCAAAGATTTACTGAAGGAATAAAAATAGTCAGTTTTGTTCCACTATCTTTTTTTGATGAGATATCAATTGTCCCATTGAATTGCTTTACCCTTTCACGCATGCTGATTAATCCCAGGGATCTGTACGATTCAATCTGTTCCTTTGTTATACCAATTCCATTATCCTTTATGGACATAGTTACACCCCTGTCGGATTGGTGAAGCTTAATACTTACAGATGAAGCTTTTGCATGACGTATCACATTGGTAAGAGTCTCCTGAAGGATTCTGAAGAAAGTAAGGTTGATCTGGGAATCGCTATAGTCTGAGTTATCCAATTTCAGAATGCATTTGATCCCTGTTCTTTCTTCAAACTCATAGCAGTACCATTCAATGGCCGGGACTAATCCGAGTTCATCAAGGATGCCGGGACGCAGGTCAGAAGAAATACGCTGGACATCTATAATTGTACCTGACACCAGTTCAATCATAGCATTAAGTTTTTTGACGGCGTCCGGGTTGGTATCAATATAACTGTGCATTCGTTTCAAATCGAGCTTTAAGGCAGTCATGGATTGTCCAAGCCGATCATGAATTTCTCTTGAGATTAGTGCCCTTTCTTCCTCTCTGATCTCATTCAG
>RPRC01000456.1 GCA_003857395.1 Geobacter sp. | reverse complement strand
TCAGGTACACTAGGTGCAACATTACCTGAATAGTCTTGAGTTAATGTATCAAGTTCTTCATCAATAGTGAGTGCGATATATTTATCATAAGTAAAATTTGAATAAGTATAAGACGCTTGAAGATTTAAGCCTCCAATTATATCAAAACTGCCGCCAACCTCAACTCCCGTACGATTTGTTTTAGCTGCATTTCTGAAAAACACATCACCATATACTTCAAAGGGAATTATCTCGTCTTCAATCATTATGTTGAAGAAAGTTGCTTCGAAAGCAATATTATTAAAGAACTGTTGTTCCGGGTTTCTGATGTTTCCCTTAATACCAATTTCGAAATTCTTTGACTTTTGAGCATTCAGATCTGGATTAAGCTGAACAGAAGGATTTGAACTTGTTGGATAATTATCCATTTCATTTCCTGCAGGAGAATCGAAACTCAATCCATATGATGTATATATTGCAACATTTTGTGCTAGTTTAAAGTTAAGAGCAGCCTTTGGAGTAAATGCTTCAAAATTCCGTTGGTTTGTTCTTGAATTAAGCAGTTGATCCTGACTTCTGAAGACGACTTTGTCATATCGTCCTGTAAGCAGAAGGTAAAGCTGCTTGTTATAAATTTCAAGATAATCTGAAAAGTAAAAACCAACATTGCCTATGATCTCATTAACTAAAGACTCGAGATTATCACCTTTCACTCCGCCAATGTTATCATAAGCTTCAACAGGACCACCTTGATAGAGAAGATCGCTGCCAACCGAGAATTCATTATCAAGCCCGGCGATACCCGATCGGTATATATATCTGAGGGAATTACCAATTCCATAACGGGTAATAATCCTGTAATTTGCTGCAGTTCGCTCAAAGTATTTAATAGTTGTGTAAGGTAACACTTCTATTTCGTGAGCATTATTGCTGCCAAAACTAGTATTAAACTTTAACCCGATACGACCCTTAGTACTTATTCGCTTGGCATCTCTGCCAACATCTCTTGAATTTGCCTGGTACGGATCTTCGTCAAAATCCGCCTTATTCAATGAGCCGGGAAGTTTTATTAACCCATCCACAAAATATAAAAATACCTGCAGGTTGGTTCCATCTCCCGGAAGAACATCCACAACGGAATTGAATATATGCCAGTAGTCCTCACTATGAGGTCTGAAACCTTTATAGTTGTGATAACTGTATGTCCCAAGGAATCCGTATTTGTCTGTTCTTACTCCGAACTTCAGCCCGTTTTGTCTCAATTCATAAGAGCCAAACTCATTGAATTGAGTAACAAATGAATATGGGAAATAAATATCGTTAATGAAATTAATTACACCGCCGGGTGCATTGGTGTAAAGAGAAGAGGAGTTCCCTTTAACCACCTCAATAGTTCCGATTGAATTGAAATCAATTGCTTCAATTCGTGTCTGCCCGTCTGGTTCCGACTCCGGAATTCCATCAAGCAGAATTCTTACACCTCTTATACCAGTATTCGATCTGCTTCCGAAACCTCGTATTGCAACTCGCACATCATGGTTACCATAGCGTGATTGAAGAAATAAGCCCGGTACATTCTCAAGAACATTATCAATAGAAGACTTCTTTGAAAATTTATATTGTGTATTCTTCAAACGAAGTACTGGATAAGGGATATCAATTATCTTCTTTTCTACTCTGGTTGCAGTTACGATAACATCGTCTGTTGAGTAACTTAGCGAATCAACTTTCGTGATTGCAGAATCACCCACTACAAGTACCTCTTGCGCTTGAAGCGTAACGCTGCCAAGTAACAAGAAAAGAAGAATAATTACGAGAGAAACTGTTTTTGATTTGAACATAGTTCACCTTATATAATTACTCAATTAGTTAATTATCAAAAGAATAAAACTAAACGAGTCGCGGTGGTGGTGAAGGTATATCTAGATGAAGAGATTTATACGAATCGGTCCGCCAGTAGTTAAATACTGTTTCATTAACCAGGACTAAACCGATTTGTTCTTGTTGAACGGGTTCTGTTATTGAAAGACTATATTTTATTACCGAAGGAATTTGTTTATTCTCCGTAGAATTTTTATGGACTCTTTTCTCAAATTCTTTTTCCAGTTTCTTTTCTTCTGTATCGTTGATGACGTAAATAATTAATTGTTTATCTGTCTCTTCCTTCGTAACAATATCGTACATATCGCCATTATACTTAAACTCGCGCGAATGTATCCATCTGAAATCAATTTTATTATTCTCGATATCTTCTTTATTAAAAATCAATAGCTCAATCATTTCTTCTTCGGATGGCATATCTGCTCGCATCATTCCAAGATACTTGTAGTACATAGACATGAAAGGATGTATCGCCAGAAATCCGATGGTGTTATAAAGAAAAAGAGAAAGGATCAATATTGAAGTAATTCTTCTCACGCTCAGCAAGCATTGACCTTAGTTTGAGTAAATCGGTTTTATTACTATAAATTGAAAAGAACTCAAAAACCGTGCATTAAAATAACTACTATTAACAATAAAAACACTTAACAGAGAGAATTAAAAAAGGAGTTTTTACCGGAATAATATGTTTTCGCTATAAGCAAGTAATTAAAGAAGCATCCTTACTTTTTTACAAAAGTATAATCCATTCGTTTGATTACTTCTTTGAATCTCGTTTTACCCGATATGGAAGCGTTGCAATATCAATTAAACATTTTTGCATTTTGTACTCCATCGCTATTAATCATAAACTAGCTAATAAATATCATTTCTTCTTCTGAACGCCTCTCCATCCCGTTGTTGGAACCATAGTTGGTCTTCGTATTTTACTCATGTATCCCGCTTGCTCTGCAATGTAAAAAGCATCCGGCTCAATTTCCTTAACAATCTTAACAAGTAGCGATAAATTTTTTCTTTCGGAAGCAACATAAATTTCGGTGACTTTACCATCTTTGCCTTCACCTTCAAATGTAGTAACTGCAAAACCTTTTTCGCGGAGTGAGCTTGTAATTTCTTTTACATGCTTAC
>RPRC01000455.1 GCA_003857395.1 Geobacter sp. | reverse complement strand
GCCGCGCAACTGGGCCATCATGCTGGCTTGCTGGCGCAGCACGCCGGCCACTGTGAAGATGAGCAGGGCCAGGATCAGCACCAGCAGGGCCATGCCCGCCAGCATCAAGATCAAACGCCGCTTTAGGGAAGCTTTCGACAGAATCGTCTTCATGGTTGTCTCACTGTGCGCGCCAGCTTGAGCAGATTGGACGACAGCACCAGATTGTTGCGCCGCGCCGCGACCAGATTGATGTCAAAACGAATTTTTTTACCTTCGGCAAACAGGCCAATGATGCCACCGGCATCGAGAAAATTGCTGGAGCCATTGACCGTCAGCACCGGCACACCGTCCAGGCGACGTAACACGCTGGCGTAGTGATCCGCTTCGCTGTCGGCCATCACCAGCATCTGACAAGACTTCAGATTGTCGCTGCGTGCGCTGGTGCGAACCTGCAGGCTGCGGCCCTTGATCGCTTTGCCGTGCATCTCGCTTAACTCGTCGAACAGATCATTGCTGCCGCCGACCAGACACAGGGTCAGCGCCCCCGGATTGGCGTTGAGGGCATCGGCGGGCCAGTCCACATACTTGGCAAAACTGAAGATAAAAGCCGCCTTCAGTTCCGCCTCAGTCGACTCGGCCCAGACTGGCGCAGCCATGGCCGCCAGGGCGACCAGCAGGGTCAGGCGCAGCCAGAAGTTGAGCAGCGGTGGAATCATGCATTAAAAGCGGTGGGTCAATTTCAACTGCCAGGTGCGTCCATCCTGCGCCATGCTTTCGCGCGGGATGCCGCTGTACAGGCTGTCATCGGGGAAGCTGTGGGCGTAGTTTGTGTCGAACAGATTGTAGATACCCAGGGCCAGTTCGGTGTTGTCACTGCCTGTCGGCTGCCAACGCAGGTTGGCGTTGGCGATGGCGTAATCCGATGTGCGACCGGTGGGGGTGATCTGGCCGCTGGCGTATTGAGCTTCCAGGCCAAGGTACCAGTGCGCCATCGGCAGCGGCGTGGCGAAGTTGGCTTTGAGCAGGTGGCGCGACGGGCTGTTGATGATGCCGTTCGGCCGCTCCGGCACGAACTGGCCGGTGTAGCTGGCGCGCAGGCGGGCGCCGCCGGCGAAGTTCTTTTCCAGTTCCAGCTCGATGCCGCGGCTGGTGATGTCGGGCTGGTTCTGGAACTGCAGGCCATCCACGGTATCCACCTGCACGATCCAGTTCTCCACCTGGTTGACATTGGCACTGGCGGTCAGGCGCAGGTCGGCGCTCAAGTAGCGCTCCCAGACCGCCTCGTAGGTCTTGATGGTCTCCGCTTTCAGGTTCGGGTTGCCAATCTGGCTATCCGGATAACTGTAATAGCGCTCATAGACATTGGGCGCGCGGAAGGCGCTGCCATACAGCAGCTTCACCACGTTCTCCGGGTTTGGCCGCCAGATCAGCCCCAGGCGCGGGCTCCAATGACTATCGTCCACATCCGATGAATCGTGGCGCAGGCCGAGGTTGAGATTGAGGCTGTCGCTCAGCCTGAGGTCATCTTGCAGATAGACGCCCAAGCGGTAACTGTCGCGCCGGTCCGCCAGGCAGGGGTCGCTGAGACTCTCGGTGGCAACGCAGCGGAATAACGACGGCGGCGCATCCTCGGCGAACTGGTCCTGCTCCAAGTTGTTTTGATAATCCAGACCCAGCAGCAGCTTGTGTCCGCTCCAACCGCTGTAGTGCAGCTGGGCATCGGCGCCCCACCATTGTCCCTGCACTTTCTCCTTGTCTACAACATAGGGCTCTCCGGTGTAGTCAACGATGTAATCGCCGTGCCAATCCACTTGACCGTAGAACAGCCGGGCGCTGACCTGGACGTTGTCGGAAAGCCGGGTCTGGTAGCGGCCATCGAGCAGCAGCGTTTCGTCCCAATCGCGGTTGCGCGGGTCGTCGAACACGCTGCCGTAAGACCCGCTTGGGCGGCCGTGTTCACGCTCGCCAAACAGCGCGGTGAATTGCAGCTCACCCTGGCGATAGCGGGCGAAGAAGCGCCGGGCATGGGTGTCATCAGTGCCCAGGCTGGCCAGGCCGAAATCGGGGTAGAACTCGGGGTAGAACTTGGCCTGACCATCGCTGTCCAGGCCGGAGGCGGACAGCAGCAGGTCGGCGTCATTATCGAGTTGCTTGCCGAAGCTGAGACGCGCCGAACGAGTATCGAAACTCCCCGCCGAAGCGGCGACTTCGACGCCGCCAATATCCTTGCCGGCCTTGGTGATGACGTTGATGACGCCGAACAAGGCATTGCCGCCATACACCATCGAACCCGGCCCGCGCACGATCTCGATCCGCTCGATCAGGTCCAGGTCGAGCGGGAATTCCTGGCCCACATAAGCCTGGTCGTAAACGGGACCGTTACTGCGGATGCCGTCGATCATCAACAACAGACGACTGTTGTAATCACCCGGGGTGGCAAAGCCGCGCATCGAAACATAGGTGTAATCGTCGCCATTGGTGGTGAGAAAACCGCGCACGCTGTTGAGCGCCTCGGCCAGCGTGCGCCAGCCATAGGCGCGGAAATCTTCGCCGCGCAACACGCTGATCGCCGATGGCGCATCGCTGGCCTTCTGAGCGACGCGCGAGGCGCTGACTATTTCCTGATCGAGCAACTCCTCCAGACTGAGTTCGGTCAGATCCACCTTGGCCAGAGCGGGAGGCGCCCAGGCGGCAACCAGCAGCAAAGATAGGAGGGGCAGGCGGTAGTGGGGTCGGGAGTTGGGTCGGGTCATGGGATCACCTATGGCAAGACTTCATCGGCCAGTTTCAACAACTGGCTGCTCAGTTTCAGGCCGGCCTGGCGGGCGGCGCCCTGGTTGATATCAAAACGGATGCGACCGGCGCGCAGCTTGAGTCCGATGATGCCGCCGGCCTGGACGAAGTCGGGTGCATCGCTTATGGTCAATACGGGGTACTGGGCGGTACTGCGCAGCACAGTATCAATACGTTGCGCATCGTCGGCTGTGATGTACAGCACCTGACACTCGCGCCACTCGCTTGGGCGAGTCGATACGCGCACCCGAATCGCTCTGCCTTG
>RPRC01000454.1 GCA_003857395.1 Geobacter sp. | reverse complement strand
TCATCAATTTTAAGAAAAGTATATCCTACTAAACCTTCAATACTTACATAGTCCTTAATTATGGCCATGATAATGCCGGTTCCAATTGAATAACCAAATACGCCTGAATCACTTTTATACTTGTTGACAATAGTTTCTCCCGGTAAGTCAGTTGTTTGCGTAAGTGTGACATTGTTAAAGTTTAGTGAGCCATCAAGAACTTTCCAACTAACTACTTTTGTAAATTCCCAGCCGACGTCAAAACCCAGTGACCAGTTCTTGAAAGTCAAATCCATAGAATAATTATCGTCATTTACACCAACTCCAACAGTCCCTTTATTCTTTTTGCTCAGGTATTGATAGAAGCCTTTTGCGGTAACTATAATTCCGTTTTCGAATGTGGCGCGAAAAAAGTTTAGCCCAACTCTGTAACCAGGAGCAGAATTAAATTCATCAACAGGATCAACAGTATTTTCAAGTTGATTTGAAAATCTTATATAATCATTCAAACCAGATGCATCGTACTGCTGATAAGTGAATCCGCCATAACCACCCACAAAACCAAGACAACCAAAGCCGAATGTTTGAGCTTCAGCGAATGACGAAATGCTGATGATTATTAAAAATATTTTTAAGTATTTAAGCATAGATTTTTTCTTGATGAATTATAATCAATTCATCACTTGAAGACGAACTACTTTTTCATCCCTTCTTCAAGACCATGAGCATTAGGACCTGTTTCAGTTTTCCATAACATAAATGAGAAGAATAAACCCAATGATGCGAGCGCTGTAAATACCCACATACCTGGCGTGTATCCATCGGGATTTTCGGGCCCGGCAGAAAATGCATCATTGAGAAATCCGATAAGCCAGGGAATTGCTGCCATACCAACTTGCTGACATAGTGTCATCAAAGAATATCCCGATCCTAATCTCTTTTGTTCAACTATGTATGCAACTGAAGGCCACATAACTGCTGGTATCATTGAGAATGAAATTCCGAGAAGGACCATTACTATTAGTAAAGTGAGTGGAATATTACCGCTGCCGATGAATGGTATAGTAACCGAAATTAAATCTCCCGGAGGTAAATATGTTACCACAAGAAATAACGGAAAAAGTATAATTGTTCCTACCATCATAAAAACAGATCTTTTACCTACTTTATCAACCCATAAACCAAAAAGTGGTGTAGCAATCATAGCAGAAAGTGGAAGCAGACTGTTTAATATTCCAGCCGCATCTCTTTCTAGTCCGTGTGCCTGCTGAAAATAATAAATTGCAAAAGCACGGAATGGAAAAACCGTTGAGTAAAAAACAACACAAAGTGCAACGATATACCAATAAGATTTGCTGAATGAATACAATCCTTTTAATTCAAACTTATCTGTTTCGCCAGCAGAACCTAAATCGTATTTTCTTTCAGCAGAACTCTCCATAGCCCAATAAAGAATTGCACCCGCAACAGAAATTCCGGCAATAGCAGTTGCTAACCAAAGTGGATCCTGCCAGTTTTCATAAAACGGACGAGCCCATCCGGGAGATAAATCAGCCGACCAGGAACCGAGTCTCGCAATCGTCAAATTCAATCCGAAGGCAAGGCTTAAAGTTTTTCCCTTAAACCACTTTGCCAACGCTGTTGTAACCGCAACAATTAATGGCTCAGCTCCAATACCAAGAATAAATCGCCCTGCCATCATAATATAAAATTCACTTGAGACAGCAGTAACAAAGGCTGCCACCATACATATGAGTGCAAAGACTAAAATTGATTTCTTCGTACCGAATTTATCAATTATAAATCCGCCGATGAGCAAAACAATTATTGCAGCGATGCTGTAGACAGTATAAAGAAGTCCTAATTGCTGATCAGTAAAGTTTAATTGGGATGAAAGCAAATCGAAAATTGGTGCAATGCTGTCATAGATATAATAATTCCCAAACATTGCAAGACTTACAAAAACTAAAACTGACCAGCGATAGATTGGAGTTGGCTCTTTGATTTGACTTACCGGGTTTGATTCCATATTTATTCTTGATGAAGAAGAAATGATTTAAAAAAATAATTCCGGAGTAAGCGGATTTGCTCACTCCGGAAATAATTGAATTAATTTTTTGACGGAATATTTTTCAGAACATTAACAAGTTGGTTGTAAAACTCAGGAACAGTTGAGATTTGCAATTTCTCATCAGGTGAGTGAACACCAAACATTGTTGGACCAAATGAAATCATATCCATTTCAGGATATTTTTCAATTATGATTCCACATTCCAAACCTGCGTGAATCGCTGTTACCTGAGGTTCCTTACCATACATTCTTGTAAATGTCGATTTGAAAACTTTAAGAATATCAGAATTTATATCAGGTTTCCATCCAGGATATCCATCACCGTAAGAAATTTCGGCACCGGCAAGAAGAAATACTGAAGAAACCATATTTGTGATATCAACATTTTCAGAAGCAACAGAACTTCTTTGACTGGTTACAAAGTTAATATGCTTGCCAACAGTTTCAACAACTGCAAGATTGTTTGAAGTTTCAACCAAGCCCGGAATATCATTTGACATTTTTATAACCCCGTGAGGTATAGCGTAAATAGCACTTGTTAAATGTCTTTGAGTTTTTTCATCCATAAATTTTTCAGGCATGGCATGTTTCTCAGCTGCAACATGAAGATCGGGTTCAACTGCTGCATATTCTGCTTTTACTGTGTCATTATATTTAGCGACAAACTTCCTGAAGTTCTTTTCATCTTTTTTTGGAACAGCTGCAACCGCAAATGCTTCACGAGGTATTGCATTGTGCTTGTTACCACCGTTAATTGATGCAAGTCGTATTGTATTATCTTTTGAATATTCAAAGATTAACCTATTCATAATTTTAACAGCATTTCCTCTTCCAACATGAATCTCGAGTCCTGAATGACCCCCTTTTAATCCAGCAACTTTTAATTCAAATGAAGAATAATTCTTCGGAGCTTTTACCCACTTAGCTTTGAACTTTGCTGCAGTATTTTTTCCACCTGAGCAGCCGATGAATATTGTTCCAAGTTCTTCTGAATCCATA
>RPRC01000453.1 GCA_003857395.1 Geobacter sp. | reverse complement strand
TCGGCCGCGATAGTTGACCCGTTCCGGCCGGCGCCAGGAGAGCTGGTCACCGATACTCAGGTTGATGCCATGGACGCCATGTCCCTGCGCCACCAGGGCGTCGGCAATGCGGCTGAAAAAGGGCGAGATGGGCCCCTGGAGGAAGAGGAAGGTCCGCTGGCGCGGGGTTGCCTTAGACATCCGCTTGCCGCTCCTGCCTGGTCGCTGCCAACCCCGCGTCGACCTCGACCCAGCGCCAGGCCTCCGGGCTCCGGCGCATTAGATTAAGCAGGCCGAAGTTCGCTTCATGGCTGGGGCGCAGCAGGGTCGCCTGACCCAGGATCGGGGCTCCGAGCAGAGCCAGATCGCCGATCACATCGATCGCTCGATGGCGGACGAACTCATCCGGCATCCGCGTACCGCCGATGACCCGGTCGCCCCAGATCGCCGCCGTGCACCAGGGGCCGGCGCCGCGCAGGATGGGAATGCCGCGTATCAGCCCGTACAGCAGGGCCGGGATCGCCAGCTTGACGCGGCCGAATGAGCGTGCGGCGGCCAGTTCGCTGCGGAACACTTCCGGCGTCAGTTCGCCGCTCCAGGTCCATTGCCCGATGTTCTTCAGCGACATGGTGATGCTGAGGCCATAACCGGGAACTGACCGTGGCTCTAGTCGCAGGCAGCGCGCCCCCTGGCTCCACTCCAGCGGCGCGAGGATCTGCAGAAATCGCTGTCGCACGCCCTGGTCGCGCACGCCGGCATGGATGATGGCCTCGGTCCAGGGCGAGGCGCTGCCATCGAAGATGGGCAATTCCTCACCCTCGATCTCCACCTCTGCGTCGTCGATGCCACAGGTGAGGCAGGCGGCGAGGAGATGTTCGACGGTGCGCACCACGGTGCCGTCCTCGGCGCGCAGTGCAGTACACATGGGTTGGCCATAACGGTGTGCGACATCCGCGGTCACTTCGGCCAGGCTCCGGCCGCGTCGTAGACGCTGGAAGCGGATGCCAGCTCCGGGTTCGGCCGGCCGCAGCGTCACCCGGCTGCGCCGCCCGGTATGCAGACCGCGGCCTGACACCGAGACCGGTGTGGACAGAGTGCCTCGCGTAGGACTCCAGCCTGGCACCGGCGGGATCAGGACAAGGGAGGTGGGCGTCATCGCTTCAGCCATCGGAGCAGGTTCATGGTATGGGTCGCCTTGAGCAGACCGCGCACTGCGAAATAGATTCGGGAACGGGCCTGCATCATCCAAGGCAGGCGGTGCTCGCGCAAGCGCGCTAGGGCCTCCTCAGGTTCGCAGACCCTGCCTGCGAGCCAGTCGTAATAGATCGGGTAGAGGATCAGGGCTGCCGCTACCAGTTCGTCCAGTCGCAGGCCCCGGCCGCGGCGGGGAAAATCGAGCCGGTCATGGGTGAGCCCCCATCCGGCGTAGAAAGGCCCGCCATAGACATGCACCACCTTGCCCCGGAGCAAGGCCTCGAACCCCGCCAGCGAGGTAAGGGTATGGACTTCGTTGACGCATTCGAACAGCGCGCTGATATTCATGTGATCGGCCTGCTCGTCGACCAACCCGGCCAGGTCCCCTGCCTGGATCAGTCCGGGGCGGTTGCCACGGACAATATCCGGGTGCTGCTTGAAGATGATATGGGCATCCGGGTTGGCCGCTCGCACCGCCTGCAGCAGGGCGAGATTGCCGTGGATGCCCCCTCCGCCACGGCGCACCGAGGCATCCGACTCGACCTGGCCCGGCACCAGGATACGTAGCGTTCCGGGCGGCACGTGAGCGAGGGTTGCCTGACCTCCTCCGACTGTATATTTGGTGATGGCCGCGTCCAGAATCGTCTGCCTTAGCCGGGCGGCGCGTTCGATCAGTTGCGGAGAAAAAGTGTGCTCCGCAAGCAAGTTCTCCAGATCGCTGTGACTTTCCGGGTCGTAGTAGATGCCGCCCTGATCCAGCACCACGGAAAAAGGCCAGGTGAAGTCCGAGCCCAGCCCTATTGAGCGGATGAAGCCGTCCTCCATCCGCTCAATGGGAACGCCTGCCTCACCACAGCGTGCGGCGAGATCAGGGCTCTCCTCGCTGGCCCAGACTACTACCTGCCCCCCCATCGCCAGCGCTATGGCGACCGGGTCTTCTCGACGGCTGGTAAAACTCACCTCGCAGGAGAAAGCTGCAAGCAGAGCGCGAGCAATGGGACGTTTCCACAAGGTGTAGCCCGGGCAGATGCAATGCTTCAGCGGTAGCAAGGCAGAAGAGCGGTGAAAACCATGCGGGCCTGGCGTGGCTTTGCTGTAGTTACCCAAAGCGAAACACCCTTTGCAGAGCCAGACTCATGGCCGGTGGCAGGATGGAGAGAAACCACATGGCGAGTACCAGCGGGAAGGGAAAAGCGATGCGCGCCGGGTTGCGGGCGAGGCCCGCCTTGATGATGGCGGCGGCCTTGTCGGCAGGCACCAGAAACGGCCGCGGTCCGGGATAGGCATCGCTCATGGCGGACTTCACGAAACCTGGGCAGACGACCGTCACGCCAACGCCTTGTGGCGCCAGCCAGCCGCGCAGTCCCTCGCCCCAGACCTTGATCGCCGCCTTGCTGGCGTTGTAGGCGGGCGAGATGGGCATACCGACATAGGCCCCGAGGGAACTCATCATGGCAATCTGCCCATGACCCCGGGCGCGCATGGCTTCAATGGCTGGAAAAATGGTGGCCAGGGTGCCGTAGAGGTTGGTGTCGAAGACCTGACGAATATTTGCCCAGCTTTCGCCAGCTTGCAGACCTGAAATGGTGCTGCTTACGCCGGCATTGGCGATGACCAGGTCTAACGGGTGAGTTCGGTCAAAGTCGGCGATCCATGCGGATAGGCGGTCGAGCTCGGTTACATCGATGCTGGCGGTAATGACCTCGGCGCCCTGTTCTCTGCAACGATTTCCCACCGCATCAAGGCGCTCGGCATTTCTGCCGATGAGCGCCAGCAACACGCCAGGCGCCGCGTAGGCTTGCGCCAACTCGGAACCCAGACCCGCGCTGGCGCCGGTGATCAGGATGTTTTTACAGGACTGGGTAACTGGCTTCATCGGCATGCGCCAATGA
>RPRC01000452.1 GCA_003857395.1 Geobacter sp. | reverse complement strand
AATATATCCGTCGGGAATTCTCACAGCAACCCAAACTGTACCGGTGTTTCCTTCACCCTTACCAATCATATCAAGTATCCATGCTTCATTAGCATCACCAATAGAAAAAGATTCGCCGGAACTATGATATCCAAATTCAGCAATAAGATCTGTCATAATTTTTATCGCTTCGCGTGCAGATTTTGATCTTTGAAGTGCAATGTACATCAGGCTGCCATAATCTATTAATCCTTTGGGATCAACAAGCTCTTCTCTTCCGCCGAAAGTTGTTTCACCGATTACCACCTGATGCTCATTCATATTGCCAATAACGTTATAAGTAATTTCTGACTGCGGAATTCTTCCAAGATATTTTCCTGAGTCCCATTCGTAAATTTCAAGCCAGGCACCTTCAGAATATACGGCCGCAGGGAAATGATAAAGTTCGCCGTAAAATCCGTATGAATCGGCTGTATATGAAATCATAACCGAGCCGTCAGCGCTGGCTCCTTTTGTTACAATAAAGTTTGTGCAGGGGTAATTACTCTCGGATAAAAAAACAATTAGCAGTGTTACAAAGATGAAATTCAGCTTGTTAATCATAGCAGTAATCCACTTTAATTTTCAAATAAATTTAGCGAAAAAATAGTAAAAAGTGCGTCATCAGAGTAGGAAAATCGTCAATATTCTTCCCAGCATTTTAGTCTTTGTCAAACACTTGCCGATTATCAATTATTCTCGTATTATATCTGCGTCCTTTTAATCAAATCTTTTAATAATAAAAACCTATCAACAGGAGGCACAATGTTCAGGCTATCTTTGGCGGCTTTTCTTTTTTCTGTTCTTTTCCTTTTCTCAACATCATCATTCGCACAGGACGGGAATGACTTTCACGTTATTCATGTTCAGACGTTTAAGATGCATGGTATAATGGGTGATGATGCAGAGGCTTTTAACGAATCTTTAACAAGACAGGCCGGAGTTATTAATGGCGATTCACGTGTTCTCAGATCTTATGTTTTAAGACATTTCTGGGGAGCTGACAGCCGAGATCTGGTAATAGTTAGTGAGTTCGAAAATTCAGAAAATCTTTTTTCTTTTTATAATGATTTAGATGGGTTATTCGAAAAGGCTTTTTCTAAAGAGCAACTGGATAAAGACGATGAACTCTGGGGTAAGTATGTTGGACAACACTCAGACGAAATCTACCGCGTGGTTTCTGATACGAGAAAATAAGATTTTCGCTATATAAAAATATTTAAGTGCTGTGGATTAAACTCTGCAGCACTTTTTTATTTGTGATACGGTTTTTCTCAAGTTAAATACTTCCCTTTTTTTAATTTTCAAATAATAGTTTCCATTACTAAGTTTGTTCCGCATTTGAGACAGAGATAATATTAAAAGTAATAGTCTATGAAAAAAAACTTCATCATTTTCATATTAATAACTTCACTACTCCTTCAGTTTGCCTGCACCAAATCACCAGAGCCTGTCAGTTCAGAAAATGGAATGGTTGTATCAACCAGCGCTTATGCATCCAAGGTCGGAGTTGAAATCCTTAAGAAGGGCGGCAATGCTATTGATGCTGCGGTTGCTGTTGGTTTTGCACTTGCGGTTACATATCCATCTGCTGGAAATCTCGGCGGCGGTGGCTTTATGGTGATTCATCTTGCGGATGGAAAAAATATTACTATCGACTATCGTGAAAAAGCTCCTCTCTCTGCGCATAAAGATATGTACTTAAATGAAGCCGGAGAATTTGTGCCGGAGCTAAGTCAGTTCGGGACAACATCTGCTGGAGTCCCGGGAAGTGTCGCGGGCTTAATCTACGCTCTCGAAGAATACGGAACGCTTCCGCTTGCAGAAGTAATTCGGCCCGCAATTGATCTTGCAAAAAATGGATGGCAACTTGAAAAGAGAGATTCAATTTATTTCAGCAGTACTATTTCCTTGTTTTCAAAACATGCTTCATCAATGAAAATATTTACAAAGGACGGAGTGCCATATTCAACCGGAGAATTATTTATTCAACCCGATCTTGCCTGGACGCTTGAGCAGATTAAAGAAAATGGCAGAGATGGTTTCTACAGGGGTAAAGTTGCTGAGCTGTTAGTTAATCAGATTTCTTCGTTGGGTGGATTCATAAATCTTGAAGATCTTGAAAAATATCGACCGGTTGAAAGAAACCCAATTGTTGGAAACTATCGAGGTTATGAAATTATTTCTATGCCTCCGCCCAGCTCGGGGGGAATTGCATTAGTTCAACTGCTGAATATCCTTGAAAACTTTGATCTTCAAAAAGATGTTTGGGGAAGCAGCAATTACATTCATCATCTTGTTGAAGCAATGAGATATGTTTATGCTGACAGAACGTATCATCTAGGTGACGAAGATTTTTATCCGGTTCCAAAAGATCATCTCATCTCAAAAGAATATGCTAAAAGTATTTTTGATAGAATTGAATCAACAAAGAACAAAGCTGTGTCTTCCTCTGAAATTAAAAGTCTTGATGTTTCTCCCATTTACGAAAGTACCGAAACAACTCACTACTCAGTTTATGATTCTTATGGTAATGCTGTAAGCACAACGACTACAATTAATTCATCTTTCGGTTCGGGAATTGTTGTTGAAGGTGCTGGCTTTCTACTTAACAATGAAATGGATGACTTCAGCGGTAAGCCGGGAGTGATGAACCAGTTCGGACTGCTCGGCACAGAGGCAAATTCCATTCAGCCGGAAAAGAGAATGCTCAGCTCAATGACACCAACAATTATTCTGAAAGATGAAAAACCATTTATCGTAATTGGTTCGCCGGGAGGTTCACAGATTATTACAACTGTGCTGCAGGTGGTAATTAATTGTATCGACTTTGATATGAACATCCGCGAGGCAATTGAAGCACCAAGAATTCATCATCAATGGATGCCCGATTCAATTTTTTATGAGAAGGGTGCATTGACAGAAGAATTGAAGAAAGAGTTGGCTGAAATGGGGTACCACTTCTGGGATGCTGATGTTGAAACTCGAATAATCGGAATTGCAGAAGGAATAATGATCGACAGAAAAAATAAAATCATTTACGGCGCTTCTGATCCAAGAGGCGGCGGACTTGCAACTGGTTATTAACTCACTAATGTCATTGCGATCCGCCAAAGGCGGAGAAGCAATCTCTTACGCTGGATGCCCATAGGACTGCAAATATTGACTTAAACACTCTTTTTAAAGAATTAATTAGCATATGGCAACTATTATTTTTAGTTTTGTGTCCTCCGGAAATAGACCGGAATTTATTTATTATTTTTTTAGAGGTT
>RPRC01000451.1 GCA_003857395.1 Geobacter sp. | reverse complement strand
TGGCGGCGTTCATTAACGCGGCGGGGATGCTCTTTGCATGGTCGAGCAGCCAGAGTTCGCTTTCCTCCAAGCCCGGCCGCGCCTTGGCCGCGCTGCCTGTGCCGACCGAGACGATCAGCAACTGGTCCCGGCCGGTGGCCCAGTTCATCTTGTAGGGCGCCGCCGTGGCCATCTGGAAGGCCAGGAAGGCGGGGTTGTTGTAGGTGGTGACACCACCATCGACAAAGATGAACTGATATTCGTCCGGCGTGCCCGCAGCCAATGTCACCACCTCGGGCGGGAAGAAGGTCGGCGCGGCGGTGCTGGCGCGCACCAGTTGCCACAGGGGCAGGTTGAGATTGCAGTCCTTGCGGTCGCGCTGGTTGTACTTGGCGCACGGGTTGTTGGATACCGGCCAGGGTGAATCGGTGGTGTGGTTGCGCAGCACCATCATCAGCACGGTGCGCAAGTGCTCGTCGCCCAGCGTGGCGGGCGCTCCTTCTGGCGCGTAGCCGAGCGCTCGGTTCAATTCGGCCCGCAGCTTTTTCGCCAGGGGTTCGTCGTTGTAGCTGTAACGCAGGCGCTCGAAGATGGAGGCCTTGTCGAACATCTGCTTGCCGCTGCCAACATAGAACGCGCGGATGTGATCCATCGGCATGCCCGCCGCGACGCAGGCGGCGATGATCGCGCCGGTGCTGGTGCCGCAAACGAAGTCGAAGAAATCCGCCAGTACCAGATCGGGCTTGCCCTGTGCGGTGCGCAAATCGGCTTCCAGCCTGGCGAGGATTTCCACACTCATCAGTCCCAGAATTCCGCCGCCGTCGCAGGCGAGGATTTTCTTGGCGCCTTCGGGTTTCAACTTTTCTTCGACATAGGCATTCATGTGTCCTCCTGTTTTCCCAATTAAGTTGCAATGATTGATCTGTCTGTCAGCGCGCGAACAACGCATTGGTATCGATGCGGCTTACCCGCCCCGTTCTACGCTCCACTTCCCTGTACATATGCGCAGTACCGCCGGCCCCATCGCCGCCACCGCCATCCCAAAGGCAGACAAAGTTGACTTTGTCCGGGCCACAAGACAGCGCGGTGTATAGCAGCCAAAGGTTACAGCGCTCGTAGGCGTAGCCTTCTCCCACGCCTTGCGGCGGCGCACCCAACTCGACAGGCGCGGCACGTGGCGGTGCGGCGAGAACAGCCCTGGCATCCAGATAGCGTTTGCGCCAGGATTCGCCGCTCCGGATCACCGAGCGCTGGATGAACTCCGGCTCCTCGAAGGGTTGCAGCCAGTTCACCCGCACCCCGCGTTTCTGGCAGGCTTCGGTGAACAACAAATCGCCGCCGCAGGCGCCCTGGGTCAGGGCCAGATCGTCCGGGCCGACACCCATTTCGTCCAGGACGGCGGCAATGGCGGATGCCGCCAAGCCTTCCAGGTCGGCTGGAAAGCGTGGCTTGGCACGTCCGGGTTCGTCGGTCATGTGGCCGCTGAACAATATGATCCGGCGCGGTTGCCAGCGCGCATCGGGTGGCGCAAGCCGTTCCATGGCGCGGTCGAAAACCTTGATGCCGGCCTCGACGTTCTCCGGCCTAAAGCCCAGGTCGCTGAGCAATTGCAATTGAGCGCGGGTGGAATTGAGGGCAAACCAGTCCTTGTCGTTTCTAGCGATCGCTTCCTTGTAAGCCGCCCGCACCGTATCCGGTGTGCCGACCAGCAACTCCAGGTCACCCAGGCTGGCCCGCGCCCAGAACAACTGATCCTCGTCGGTCTCGTTGTCCGCCGCGAAACGCACGGCACCGGCCATGGTGACCATATCCCGCGCATAACGCGGATCACCGGTGAGGTGAAGATGCAGATGCATCAGCGTCAGGGCGTTGATGCCCGAGTAATAGTGGCTGGGATCACTACGATAGCCCCTGGCATAGCTATCGATCGCCGACCGCAACAAGGCGTCCTCGTAGCCCGCATCGTCGCGCATCTTCTCCGGCGAAGCGCCCGGCCTGCGCCAGGCTTCGGTCCAGGCGTCCTTATCCAAGCGTCCCAGCAGCGACCAGGTTTCGACATCATCCGGATGGCTTTCCAGCACATTGCGGTAATGCGCCCGCGCGCGTTCCAGAGAGTGGCCGGGCACTCCGGCGATAGCCAGACGTTGCAGACAGATACCTTGCTCGCGCAAGCCTTTCAGGTTGTCCGGTTCAACCTCCAACCCGCGTTCCAGTTGCTCCAGGGCGAAATCGAAACGCTCCGCCTTGCGCAATGCCAGTCCGGCGCTGATCCAGGCTTCAGCGCGAAACGCAGCCACCGGCGCCTCGTCGGCCAAGGTCAGGAGATCGCCGATCCGCCCGGCCTGGCGGGCCATATTGATGCGCCCCTCCCAATCGTCGTAACGGTCCCAGTACTCACGAACATCGCCGATACGCAGCGACTTCCAGTCCGGTTCCACCAGTTGCGGCAGCAAGTTGTAAACCGGGCTGATCTTGCGCCCATGCCAGGACTCCATGGTCTCCTTGACCATGCGGGTCAGATTGGCCTGGTCCGCCTCCAGCACAGACTTGTCCGGCCCGCCCTCGCGCATCAGGTTATGCATGTCATAACGCAGCTTGCGGTCGGTGTAGAGATCGAAGGCCATCGGCACCCTGCCGCCCGCCACCAGCACCACCCCACGCGCGCGCAGCGCGTGCCGCACGCCCAGCACGTACCAGACGTTGGGGTTGTCCAGGGTCAGGTCGGCCAGCACCAGATCGGCCATCAGCAGTTCCTGAAACATGTCGGTGCGAATGTCTCCGGCGCGCTGCTCCTGGTCGGCGCGGAACACCTCCAGCCCGGCGGCTTCCAGAGCGGGCTTGAGGAATTCGGTGTAGACGCGATTGAAGTCAATCGGCTGGCCATCCGGACCGGGCTTGGTGCCGAAGGGCATGGCAATGAAGGCGTGGGGTTTCATGGAAGTTGGACTCACATCAACATAGGTTTATGCCGCTTACCCAGTCATAGAAACATGGACACGACAGGCTTGCCAGGACACATCTATTTTGCAATTGCTCGTGGGGTCATCCGGTGAGATAGGCAACCCTGGACATTGGCTGGCATAGAGAATATCTGGGGAGACCGATTCCCTCCATTGCTTTCGGCTCATACGTAGTTTGGGAGCGCCCCTGGAGGATGGATTGATGATGTTTTCATGACTGACCTTGCGTTGCATCTTTAACACTTAATGGCATATCCCAGACTTGTCTTATCGCTCGATCCGTTTTCGTCTTTCAGCAATACCAATCACATGTGAAAATTAGCATTTTCTAATGCGCTGAACTTTCGTTGACCCAGATCATCTGGATCGGAAACAGCAAGGACACCTCGCGTGACGCCAACCCTCACCGCCTCCCAATCCGCCGCTCCCGCCCTGCACGAGGAGGTC
>RPRC01000450.1 GCA_003857395.1 Geobacter sp. | reverse complement strand
TCCTCTTTCCAACACGGCTTGGCACATCCCGGCTCGGTGGAGCGGTGCCTGCATTCCGGGCAGTCATGATGCATCCAACAGGGATAGAAGGTTAGATGGTGTCCTACGCCGGCCAAATTCAGGCCTTTACCGAGAAGTCCCCGGATAAAGGAAAGTCGCTTCAGATCGTCGTCGGTGTATAATCTTTGAGTGTTTCTCCGAGGAGGCTTGAGCAATCCATGTCGCTCCCAGACCCGGAGGGTTTCCGCGTGTACGCCCATGAGATCTGCAACGACACTAATTGTGTAAAGAGGTTTTTGCTTCATAACCGCCCCTTTTCCCTGTTACCCCCTCAAACGAAAGACGTCAAAAAACTCAAAGATTCTTTTGAACTTTTTTAAAATAATTCTTGGAAGAAGATACGTTGCTCGGGCAGGGATGTCTATACACTCAATCCTGTATTTCGAGGGTAGGAGAGCCCTTATTCACCGTCAAAACGAGTGAAATGGGAGAAGGTGAGAAGGTCAGTAGTCCGTTGTCCGTTGTGAACGGATAGCCACGAAGACTCTAAGTCACAAAGTTTTTTGGTGTCTTTGTGTCTTGGTGGCAGGTTCTTACTGATAAATGACGACCGGGAGCCAAGCGGCGCGAGACATAAAGTATGTCGTAGTGAGCGGCTAATTGGGAGTATTACGATCAGGGAGAGCGGCATCAGCCTCGCTGTCTCCTCCATTCAGGACCTGGCGCAACAGAAAATTCGTGTTTCTTTCCAATTGGCCCATGTTCTCCGCCAGAACCCTGAGTTGAGTGAGCATCCTCCTGCTCATCTCCTGGGACGGGATACCCAGTGCGGGGTTGCCCAGGATCTTGATCAACTCAGCCAGGGAGGAACCGTTGAAGTTATCCGTATTCTTGTAGATGAGGCTGACCCACGCCTGCTTGAGCTCTTCCGGCATCCCTTGATGGCTGTTGAGGACCTCGGGATCTTTCCCGTAGTGAAGAGCGTCCTTCAGTTTCTGGATGGCTTGCCGCACCGTATCCGCTGTTTCGGCGTTCCGGGGGAATCGCTTAAGGAGGTCTCTCCACCGCTCCTGGATCTGCATGGCCACCCAGTTTTCCCCCTTTTCCGGAGGAAGGGAAAGAAGGAGGAACCGCTTCTGTACGGCCATGAGGTCGCTTCTAACGGGGTCGGAGTCCGGGGGGAAAGACCGCAGCAGATGATCCAGCGTTTCGACAGCCTCCACCTTCCGGTTCTTTTCGTGTCGCTCCGCAAGGAGGATCTGCTCCCAGTTGTCCCTGAGGCGGCCCAATTCCAGCTTCACCAGGGAAAAAATGAGAGCGGCCTTTGTGATGGCATTGCGAAGGGAATCGGCGAGGATATTGCATGCATTCAACCTGTCTTTGGCCACTTGCTGAATCGCTCGCATGGAATCCTGCCGCAAATGATAAGAGAGCAACTGCGTTCCCAATGAACGGGAAAGTCTCTTGATGACCTTGGTTTCGGAACTGCCGATGCGGATAGTGTAAGGCGTAAAATGAATCTTCACAACGCCCACCACCAAGTAGTCACTATCCTGCCATATCATCCTCCCGTTGAACTCCCTCGGGCATTCCTCGGGAGAATACATGTTGAAATGCAAATCCGCCTTTCGGACCAGGACAGGTTCCATGTGGTGAAAGTCTTCCAAAACCCCTTCCACCTGGAGCCTTACGCTTCTCGAATCGGTTCTGGGATCCTCGGAAGTCCAGCTTTTCTGAGTCTCAACACACCAGGCCATGGCTTCCAGGGCACGGCCCGGCCGATCCCTGTAATGTTCCCACGCTT
>RPRC01000449.1 GCA_003857395.1 Geobacter sp. | reverse complement strand
AAGATGAACGTTCTGATGGTGGCGGTAGTCGATCTGAACAACCGGATCGGCTGCTATGGCGAGCCGCGCTTCCCCCGGAGGTCTGAGGGATTCTCGTACCGGCGACCATAGGCGTTAGAGTTACTCAATCTCGCGTTATCGGGTGACAACAGTCGTCGGGGCAGGCTCTCAGCCTGCCGCGGGTGGGGGCCCTCTGGGCACAGCCCCGCTTCGTCACTGTATTTTGCGAAAGTCAGTAAGATTTCAGCTCACGGTTCTCGCGGGAACGAAGCGCCTATGGTCGCCTGACCTGCGCCCACAAGGCCATCTCGGAACCAAGGTGCGCACAAGTGCGGACTAGCGGCCATCCAGACTGATCCCGGTGGAAACCGCGCCATGCGGCAAACGGACGCAGACCGCCTTTGCCGGATGCTGGTCGACTTGTCGTTCCTAACCTGACTTTCGCAGTTCCAGCGAGTTTTCAGGGGGGCGCAGGCCAAAAGTCGTTCGCCCGCAAAGCGGGATTTTGGAAATGGCCTGAGTGAAGACCTACCCTCTTTTCATGCCGCAGGAATTCTGGCATTCTGCTGCTTCCGATGTTTTTGCGCAGCACGAACCGCAAGAAGGACGGCAAGGATCACCGCTACTTCAGCGTCGTGGAGAATCGGCGGTTGCCGGGCGACAAGACCGTGCAGCGAACGGTCTTGTATCTGGGTGAGATCAACGACCAACAGCAAGCTGCGTGGCGCAAGACGCTGGACGTGTTCGACGAAGACGAACAGCGCTACACGACGATGAGCTTGTTCCCGGATGACCGGGAGATTCCGGCCGACGTGTTGGACAGTGTGTCGGTAAAGTTGAGCAGGTTGGAACTACGGCGGCCACGGATCTTCGGCAGTTGCTGGCTGGCGTGCGAGCTCTGGCATCAACTCGGGTTGCACGAGTTTTGGGGACAGCGCCTGCCGGAAGCCCGTGAGGCGGTGAGTTGGGAGAAGGTATTGCGGCTGCTGGTGGTGAATTGTCTGTTGGATCCAGGCAGCGAGTTTCGCCTCCATCGGCAGTGGTTTGTGGATAGCGCCATGGATGAGTTGCTGGCGACGGACTTCGCGGTGGCCGAAAAGGATCGGCTGTATCGCTGTCTGGACCGGGTTCTGAAGCACAAGCAGGAGCTGTTCATCTGGTTGAAGCAGAAGTGGGCCGATCTGTTCCAAGCGGATTTTGAAGTGCTGCTCTACGATCTGACGAGCACGTACTTCGAAGGAGAGATGGAGCAGAATGCGAAAGCCAAGCGCGGCTACAGCCGGGATAAAAGACCGGACTGTCTGCAATTGGTGATTGCGCTGGTGGTTACGCCGGACGGATTTCCGCTGGCCTATGAAGTGATGAACGGCAACACGTCGGACCGCGCCACGCTGCGGAGCTTTCTCAACAAGATTGAGGACACCCACGGCAAAGCGCGGCGGGTATGGGTGATGGATCGGGGCATTCCGAGCGAGGCGGTCCTGAAGGAGATGCGCGAGCCGGAACGGCAAACTTTCTACCTGGTCGGAACGCCCCGAAGCAAGATCGGCCAGCACGAAAAGGAGTGGCTGGATCTGCCGTGGCAAAAGGTCCGCGACTCGGTGGAGGTGAAGCTGTACCAGCACGAGGGCGAACTCTACGTGCTGGCCAAGAGCGAAGGCCGGCAGGCCAAGGAGATCGCCATGCGGCGCAAGCGGCTGGCCCGCTTGCTGCGCAAGTTGCGCGCCATGCGCAAGAGCTTGCCCAAACGCGACCAGTTGTTGCTGCGCATCGGCGCCGCCAAGAAAGAGGCCGGCCGCGCCTTCGGGTT
>RPRC01000448.1 GCA_003857395.1 Geobacter sp. | reverse complement strand
CTTCTGGAGGGTCTTCGTTGTCAGCAGCGATTAGAACTGTACACAAGCCGGCTGCGGCTTCAATACCATCCCAGAACGCTGCTCCTATTCCCTGAGAGCTATTGTGGGTGATCATCCTTACATTGCCATTGAGTTGCATTATCTGATTGACTATACTGGCGGTCTTGTCAGTACTGCCATCATTAATAACTATTATTTCTCCCTGAATAGCAAAATCCCTGAAAGCTCTCAGTATGCAATTGAGTGTATTTTCAATATTTCCCTCTTCGTTCAGACAAGGTACAATAACACTGAGAAAGGTATCCATTCTGGATCCGCCTGTTCTTCTTTGTATTATCGTGATAAAGTTTTCATTAATATACCACATTTTCAAGGCATTTTCAAACAGATAGCTACAGGTCGCAGAGAGACCGCACAAAGAGCACGGGATTGAGCTTGAAATCTGTTTCTCAAGGTCATTGGTGTTCACTGAGCATGAGGAGTTGACCACACCATGCTTCCCAGAGAGGATTTTGCAATTACTTTAAAAAAGTATATCTCACAGGGAGAATTAGTCCAATGGACCGATATCGTTTTGACAGTCACAAATTATTCTGGCATCTGGACAGGGTCAGGGAATGGCAGGAACATAAGATTATTGCACCCATATATATAGAAATATCTCCTGTCGCCAGATGCAATCATCAATGTTCGTACTGTGCACTTGATTTTGCCAGGAATGGCTCGACAGTGATAGATACTGCCGTTCTATGCGAGAAACTTCGGGAAATGGGGCAACTCAATGTCAGGAGCGTAATGTTTGCAGGTGAAGGTGAACCATTGCTCCACCGCGATTTTCCAATGCTTGTAAAAACAACGCGGGAGAGCGGAATGGATGTGGCGCTTTCAACAAATGGAACATTGGGGAATTATGAACTATGGAAAACGATCCTTGCTCATCTTTCGTGGATAAGATTCAGCGTCGACGCAGGAACTCCCGAAGTCTATTCCAGAGTCCACCGCGTCCATAGAGATGTGTTCGCCCAGACCCTTTCCAGCATTGAAGAAGCAGTGATGATAAAGAAAAAATATGCGCTCTCTGTAACAATGGGAGTTCAGTTTCTCATCCTGCAGGACAATATCAGGGACATTGAAAATGCCCTGGTGCAGTTTTCAAAATCAGGCATCGATTATTTTGTCTTGAAACCTTTCTCCAGGCATCCTCTCATGTCAGGAAGCTCCGATATCGTTTATACAGAAGAGCATTTAAGCTATATCCAGGGACTGGTGCAGGAATATTCCCGATCATCTAATATGGATATAATATTCAGGAAAGAGACCATGCGGATCTATATGGAAAAAGCAAGAGGTTACACCCGCTGCCATGCCCTTCCCTTCTGGGGATATATATCATCATCCGGTGATTTTTACACCTGCAGCGTTTTTATAAAGCATAAGGAATTCCTTACAGGCAACATATATGAAAACACTATGGAAGAGATATTCTTCGGGGAAAAGAGAAGGAAGTCCATAGAATACGGGGAAGAGTTGCTTGATATTAAGGAATGCAGGGTAAACTGCAGGATGGCAAGAATCAATGAGTTTCTCCAGACTCTTCAGGAAAAACCGGAGCACATCAATTTTATATGAAAATAACTATAATAAAACTTGGATATTCAGAGACCTTCTTAAAGGATACAGGCGAGATCGTAAGCCTTGGTGATGTCCTCCGGACCACTCCTTTTCTCCATGCGCTGCATGAAAGATATCCCCGCTTTGCGCAGGCTTGTTCTCCTGCAGGGGAACCTGTTTGAGGTTCATCCCGTAGACTCCTTTACT
>RPRC01000447.1 GCA_003857395.1 Geobacter sp. | reverse complement strand
GAGTTCCCGCCCACGGGCGCGAAAGTGCTTTTCAAGGTAAGGCCCCCGGTTGCAAAGGAAATCGGGACCGACTGAGGCGCTTCACTTGAAATGCAGCGCACGGCTGCGCTTTGGATTCCCCTCTTCGCGTGAAGCGGAGAATGCGCTCATTGCGCTGGGGCATGGCGGGCCGCAGAGCGGCCGGGCACGGGTTTCGGCAACCGCTTCCGGAAATATGGTGGAAGTGGGGGCAGAAGCGCTGGACTCTGTTGCGTTGCGCGCGGTAGTGAACACGTACCTGCGGAACATGAAGGTAATTGAAGGGATAAATGGTGAAGACGATGGCTGATAAAGAAGAGATTGAAAAGGAGATCATGAAATTGCAGAACCTGGAAAGGCAGCTGCAGGCGGTTATGATACAGAAGCAGCAGATGCAGATGCAAATGAGCGAGACCGACCTTGCACTCGAGGAGCTTGTGAAGGCCAAGGGAGAGGTCTACAAGAGCATCGGGAGCGTAATGATAAAGACGACTGCGGCTGAGGCAAAGACCGACCTTGAGGGGAAGAAAACCCTGCTCACCGGAAGGATAAAGATGATGGACGGGCAGTACGAGAAGCTCAAGGGGGAACTGATGCGCCTGCAGAAAAAGCTCAGTACCGAACTGGGCGCCGGGTCCTCTGATGAAGGCGCATAAGGAAACCTTTCTTTCTTTTGTTCAAAAACATGCTAACTCGAAACTAGTCATAGCCAGCCATTCAAATGTTGATTTGGATGCATTGAGTTCCGCGTATGCGGTTAAAAGTGTTTTTCCCAAGGCGATTCTTGCTTTTCCTGAGAAGATGGATTCGCCTGCGCAATCTTTTTGTGAGCATATGGATATTGAGTATAAGGCGATTGAGAAATTGAAGCCCGCGGATTATGACGGATTGGTCGTGGTGGACTGCTCCACCTATGTTCTTTTGAAGGAGGCGAAGGCGTGGAAAGGAAAAGTTTTGCTGATTATTGACCACCACCACAAGAGTGAAACCGCCATTGAGGGGAAGGAGAACATCCGGGATGAGGATGCGAAATCCACCGCGGAAATAGTTTCCACCCTTCTTCCCTCGTTTACTCCGGATGTTGCGTTTGCGCTCTCCGTTGCGATAATTTCGGATACGGCGCGATTCAAATCAGGAAAGCCCTCGACTTTCGTTGAGCTTGCGCGCATGCTTGAGATTTCCGGAAAAGATTACAGGGAGGCTTTGGAATTTGCGGAGCCGGAACTGGAGCTGGACAAGAAGGCCTCCGTGCTTGAGGCATTCAAGCTGATGCACATTTCAATAAGGAGCGGATATACGATTGCGACGGTGGAAGTGCCTGCGCACGAGTCTTTAATTTCCTCCTCGATTTCCGAATTTGCGGATGTTGCATTTGCAGCGAACTGGAGGGGGGAGGCGAAGGAGACGAGGGTCTCTTCGCGCGCGAGGAAATGCGTTCCGGTAATGCTGAATGAAGTGATGGCGCAGGTTGCCTCCGAGTATAGGGGCTCCGGGGGAGGGCATCCGAAAGCGGCGGGGTGCTCTGCAAAGGAAAAACCTGCAAAGGTGTTGGAGCGCTGCGTGGAAGTGCTTGCAGAGAAATTAGAAGCGTTTCATTCTTCAGAGAAGTGATTTGCATGAAAAACATACTTGTGGGCGGGCAGTACGGGGATGAAGGGAAGGGGAAGATTATTTCGCACCTTGCCCTTTCAGACAATCCGGAGATAGTTGCGCGCGGAGGCGTTGGCCCGAATGCGGGGCACAAGGTCCTCTATGACGGGAACTGGTATTCGCTTAGGATGCTTCCCTGCGGATTCGTGAACAAGAATTCCAAAATCATGATCGGTGCCGGAGTTTCCGTGG
>RPRC01000446.1 GCA_003857395.1 Geobacter sp. | reverse complement strand
TCTTTCGCCTACGCAGCAGATGATGATGTCTTGTATATGGGAAAACCATCACCTGGATTTTACGCACCACGAAGAAACCCATCGTTAACCGGTGCGTTCAACGATCATGTGTATGAGATTCATCAAGAAATCAATACCCTTCTAGCAAACATCGCGGGAATTTCCCTTGAGAAAGACCGAGATATCGAGAACCTCAAAGAACATTATACGAATAAACCAGTATACATCACCCTTGTCGGTGACGGAACCATGATTCCTCAATATATTTACGACACGCCGATCGACCCGATTACACCATTTACTGATACCCCGTACTATTTTGGTGGTGGTGTTCCTAGCGATTTCCTGTATGGGAATATTGACCCAAATCCTCGTGATTGGACCAGTCAAGCACCTGACCTCTACAGTGATTATCCTTTCCAAGAAAACATTGTTGGACGGATAACTGGCTGGGACATTCAAGATGCATCAGCATTAATTGCACGAACCGTCTTTTATAACACCATTATTCAGAACCTCGGCGACTGGAAAGATAATGCTGTAATTCAGATGGGTGGTGGAAATGATTTCCAAAAACCACTACGGTACATACTCTACGGAGACATTCTCCATCTTATAAAACGAGGAGAACCCATGAAACTCGAAACCGGTGCTTCGTATTTCACAGGTCTTGGCCTTCAAGAAAAGGTAGACTCACTTGGCTTTACTACCACTTATCAAAGAGAAAATGAAGCCGCTTATCAAGGATTTTCCAACGAAGCGATACAAAAATTGAAAAAAGCTAATATTTTAAATCAACTGCTTCTGTCACCACGGCAGCTGAAAAGCGCGGTTGGCGCAGATATAGTAAAAGGAAAAGAAACACAAGAGAATTCGAATTTTATCATGGCTAACGCTCATGGAAACCAACATATGTTCGGTATGGGTGATGTTGGGGTTTACAAGCTTGGACTTGGACTTAAAAACGGAGTATTAGAACGTATTATCGAACGCCTGGTCCCGATTATTGGATATGGTCCAGGATTCGCATTAAGTGACCAGGGATATTATAGTACAAGAAACGTTGAAAATATGAACCTTGGACCTTCATTCCTTTTCATCGAAAGCTGTATTTGCGGTAAAATCGATGGAATGTACCCAAAACAAGGCATCAGTCAAGCATATCTTCATGCAGGAGCCAACACCGTTATTGCCTCAACGACTAGTTCCAATATCGCAGGGGGATATCTCGAACCAAAAGCAATAAAATATGACCTCCCGGGATCGACCTTATATCGCTATATCAAAGCAAGTATGAACGCGAAAAAGGGGATTTACCCTGATGTGCATTTCGGGTTTATGATCTACAGCGATATCTGCGACCAGCTTAAAAAGAACGGAACTAGTATTGGTCTAGCTTATCGAAATGCACGTAACCAATATCTCCCGCAGGATGCGGATTGGGAAGTCTGGTGGTCCCCACCACTCGTCCTTACCGGCATACAAGAGGTCGACGCATGGATGTACCAGCAAGCAGTGGAAGGGTCATCAAGTGGAAAAAGTCCCCAGCTTGACAACAAATACATGTCATTCTTTGAATACACTATTTATGGAGATCCTGCATTCGTACCATACGTCCCAGCAGCGACGTAGATTCGCTTATCTTAAACCTATTTTTTCTCTTTTCCTCTGCTTTAATGAATGTGAAATTTATAAAAAAATTTTATTGGGGAATACGAGTAAAGATTACCAATAAAAGAAACATCATAATAGTTATTTTTTAAAAGCCAGAAAAGTCAATATATTTAAATATAAGTGCACCCATTATGTATAACAATTGGATGCATAAATAGGATGTGTGGATGGGATGAGAATCGATAGAC
>RPRC01000445.1 GCA_003857395.1 Geobacter sp. | reverse complement strand
TTCGGCAATAAGGTTATCAAGAATAAGATTAGCCTTACCTACTTTAAACCATGTTTCTTCGGTATCGGTTGTTCTGCCTACAAGATAAAATACCGGGTACTTCTGCTTAGGGTTTTTATCATATTCAGGCGGGGTATAAACAAGCACTGTACCGGTTGTTCCTTCAGCCGATGGGTATAACTCATAAGTTACTGTTCCGTGAGGAACATCTCTCATTGAATGTATCAGTGAAGAATCGCCGCGAACATCAAGCAGGCTGCCCTTGAATCTTTCATTCGGAAAATAATGCATATTACCGGGATCCATAACCTGGACGCCATCAACAATAAAATTATAAGGATAGATGTCAGGTTTGACAGGACCGACAGTTACGCTCCATGAGCCTCTCTCGTTTTTAACCATCTGGACAGGCGCTTTTTCAGATTGCACACTCAGTTTAACATCCTGTGCATTTGGGGCATTAAAGCGGAAGGTCACAGTTTTATCAGGGTTGATCTGCGGAGATCTTCCAAAGCCTCCGGAAGGTTGTCCGTTTGCCAGGGTGGTTAACAGGATGATCGCCGGCAGGATCGATGACATTAAAGATATTCTTCTGTTCATTGCAGCATTATTTTTCATTGTTGATGGGTTTTTTATAAGGCTCAAGCTGTCCCCTGAATTTGATTATCAGCTCTTTCAGTGCTTTCATGTCAACCTCTCCCTGCCTGAGCGTTTCGACCTCCCATGTGGGAGGGACTCTCATTGCAGTCAACTCACCAGCTTCAAGCAGGTGAGCTGAAATTTCAGCAATATCCAGTCCATTCTCCCAGGTTCTTTCAGGATCCTTAAGCCATTGATCGCTCCGGTCAGTTATCCTTGCAACCCAGCCTTCAAGGTCCGGAACCGCCGGAAGTATGTCCGGTGAACGTTTACGGAAAAAGCCCATTATTGCAGCAGGAATTGATGGATCACGAACGCTGCCGTCCTCATAAAACACACCATGGACTGTTCCCCATCCTGTACGGACAATCATCAGTTCCCAGATATACCATCCTACTTTTGCATTCATATGTTCCTGAAGGGTAACGTCATACGGATTTGCCCGCGCGATACAGCCTATCTCCCCATTTATCAGAGGCTTATTCACTTTTACCGCAAACTCCTTAGCCCTGGTAATGTTATTCCTGATTTGCTCCCGGGTCTGCATATAATCGTGGAACTGCAGTACATCCACATAATCTGCCAGATCGATCATACCATCGACAAAAGCCATTCCGATTGTTACAGGAGTATTAGGATCGAGCTCGTGAAAATTATTCGCCATAAACTTACAATTCTCATAATTCCTTAAAACCCTTTCTCTCGGGGTTGTGGGCCAGTCAGGTTCATTCATTACGTCCCAGAATGCAAGACCTGGTTCATCTGCTATGGCATTAACCAGGAACTTTGCCCATTTTCTCCCGAGGTAGCGCTGAGTTGTATCCCTCATCCAGGGTCCACCCTGGAGAACAGGCATAACCCCGATATTCCTTTCGTGACACACACGTACAAAGTGTCTCAGTTTTGCAGGAAGAGCAATACTGTCCTCGATATATACTGTATAAGGAACAAAAACACGGACCTGGTTCATGTTTAGGCTTTTGGCCAGATCCATATCAAATTCGATGGTTGCAGAGTCATAATGGACCCAGGTATCGATGTGATGCCTGGGCGAAGCAACGTTGGCTGGAGTGTAATTGAAACCCCTGATAAGAGAAGGATCGCGAGGACCTGTAAAATCAAATTTTGAAATCTTCAATTCCGGGCCTGTGCAACCTGAAAGCATCAGGGTACAGACATACAAAAAGCCAACTATAATCTTTTTCATTTAAATAGTTTTTGGGCA
>RPRC01000444.1 GCA_003857395.1 Geobacter sp. | reverse complement strand
GACGGAGCTGCAAACCCAGCTTTTTGTTGTGGATAACAGTTCTCTTGAAATACGGGACTGCTGCAGTCTTTTCGAATATTTGCGACGCTATGGCTTTCATGCTTTCCGGTTCGACACAGATTACAAAGTAGCTGTGTTTTTCACACAAGGATTTGCACACATGGGACACCCCCGGATTAATCACAAAGAGAGTATTTTCCGGGATGGTTGTATGTATACCGCCCTGACGTATGACACGCGCTCCTTTGTCGACAATGCCGATCAAGAACCGCTTGTGGACATGACGGTTGAATTCATTTGCCACGTTGATGCCATGAACAGCTTCAACGTAGTGCAAGCCAGGCGGATTGAAAATCTGAATACCTTGTTTGATTCTTGTCCTCATCAGCTTCACATTAAAGCAGGGAAAAACTTCGCAAGCAGAATTAGGCCGTTTTTGCCTGCGACTACTTTATGTTTTGTACCCTTCGGTATTATCCCTATTCGCCCCGGACAGTACACCGTCTCTTTTGACTCCAAAACAAACCTGGCTTCGCCCTCAATAACCTCGTGAAGTTCCCACTGGTTCTCGTGGATATGATTTTCCAGAACAGCGTTGGATTCGATTCTTACCATATGGCAACTTAGCATCCCCTCGGTATCTATACCCTTGACGATATGTTTTAAGAAGACCCCTTTGAACTTGGGGTGCTCATTCCACGGGATTGTTCCCACTTCCTCGTCTCGGTCCTTATACGTGGTGGACCCATTTGCCATATTTGCTGCAAGCTCTCTCGTATCCATATAGTCTCCTTATAGTCTCCTTTCATTTTTAGGGCAATGATACCCAGCCTGGGAAAGGAGCATAAATCATAAAAAAAATCCTGTATTGTAAATTGTTGCCATTCCAGAGCGAACACAGCTTCACGATGGCAAACCCCTGATACGAACAGCGCCGTTTTTTTGACATTCGCTCCCTTGCGGCGTCAATTTAAAGGTTCTTGACCAGGCGTTTGGCCACGGATCCAGAGCCGCCGATATTGACGGCTTCGTAAGTCCAGGCCCGTCGTTGTGCTTCATTTCGAAATCGCTGCGGCGTACAGGAAGTACGCCTCGTGATTCGAAATTCCCCGGCACACAATTTGCTGAGTTCGTATAGCCATCGTAAGTTTCGGGCAATGGCGGCTTGTTTGCGACCGAGGTTTCAAAGGGTCCGTTCGGCGACGATGGCCGTTGGAGAAAAACTGATGACCTGGACATGGCTTGGTCCGCCCCTGAAGGTGGTAGAGGACCCATCCGATCATATTTACAAGGACTTTTATGGTCTGAGCGGGATTCCCTTTTCCATCACGCCGGATCCGGAATTTCTTTTTCTGGCCGATACACACCAGTGCGTCATTGAAAAGCTGCATTACGGCATTCGCAGCCGGATGGGGTTCATGCTGTTGACCGGCGAGGTCGGCACCGGCAAAACGACCTTGTGCCGGACCCTTCTGGACCACTTTCAGGGCAGGGCCCGAACGGTTTATGTCATCAATCCTTCTTTGAGCGGCCAGGAGCTGTTGGCCTGTATTCTGGAAGACCTGGAAATACCCTGCCCGGTGCAGGCTTCCAAGAAGGAACTGCTGGACAGGCTCAATCGGTTTTTACTGGCCCGGACATCCGCCGAACCCGTGGTGATCATCATTGATGATGCCCAAAGCATGCCCCCGGCAACGCTTGAAGATCTGCGCCTGCTTTCCAATCTGGAGACCGATAAAACCAAACTGCTGCAGATGTTGCTGGTGGGACAACCGGAACTGCTGGTCCAGCTAGACCGGCCTGAGCTGCGCCAACTCAAGCAACGCGTGGTGATCCACTGCTGCCTGGATTATCTGACCCGCGCCGAGGTGGCCGGCTATATCGAACGCCGGCTCTTTGTGG
>RPRC01000443.1 GCA_003857395.1 Geobacter sp. | reverse complement strand
TGGCTTCCGTGGCGGTTACGCCGTTACCATGATAACCCGACTCTCATTTCCCGGCGGCGGTGATCATGCCGTCCGTATCCACCTTTCGAACCCGATGATTGTAACCTGAGTTCCCGGAAAAATATAACGAGGAAGTTAAAATAACACTTTGGATAAATTATAAATAGCGATGATTTCACTTGCAATAATCCTCGTTACATGTATAATGTGTGTAACGAGGAAAGGAGGAGTCGCTATGGCAGCTATCGTCTACCAAACGAACAAGAAAACCGGCATCACCTACGCCTATGAGTCAGTCTCGTACTGGGATAAGGAAAAGCAGCAGTCCAGAGCAAGGCGAAAATGTATTGGCAGAGTTGACCCGATAACACAAAAGATTGTCCCAACCCGGAAAACGAAAAACCCACCCGTCGAACCGAAGGGAAAACGAGGGCCAACACCCTCTACCAAGACCGCAAGGAGTTTTTTTGGGGCGACATATCTGTTCGACCGGATTGGTAAACTGATGGGAGTAACTGATGATTTGAAGACCTGCTTTCCACAGTCTTACAGGCAAATACTCTCACTTGCCTATTACTTAATCCTTGAGGACAGGAATCCACTGAGTCGATTTCCCCATTGGGCTGCGTTACATCACCATCCCTATGGTCAGATTATTCCTTCCCAGAGGAGCATCGAGATTTTCGCGTCGATCGGTGAGGAAAAGAGGCAGCTTTTCTTCAAACTCCAAGGGAAACGCAGGGTGGAAAGAGAATACCTGGCCTATGACAGCACCTCAATTTCCAGCTACTCAAAATGTTTGAAACAAGTCCGCTATGGTAAGAATAAGGATCATGAACATCTTGCCCAGATCAACTTGAGCATGTTGTTCGGGCAGCAGTCTCGTTTGCCGTTTTATTACCGGAAACTCACCGGTAACATAGTGGACGTGAAAACGTTGAAGAGATTGCTGGCGGATATGAATGCATTGGGATATAAGAAAATCAAGGTTGTCTTGGACCGTGGTTTTTTCAGCGCCTTCAATGTGAACGAACTCTACAAACACCATATGAAGTTTCTCATTGCCGGCAAGCTGTCGTTGAAACTGGTGCGAACACATCTGGATACCGTGCGGGAGACCATGCGAAACTGGACTCACTACCATCAAGCATATCAACTTTACTCGTATTCCATGCCGATTACCTGGAACTATATTCAGGACCGCCCATACAAAGGTGATACCATCGAGGCAGATCGCAGAATGTATCTCCATCTGTATTTTTCACCGGGCTTAGCCCTTGAGGATGAAAAAGCCTTTAACAACCGACTGGCCGAATGGCAGGAAGAGCTGTTGATAGGTCATCGCCACCCGGACCATGAGAAGCAGTACGCCAACTATTTTGAGGTAAAAACGACCCCGGCACGTGGAACCAGTGTAATTGCCAAGGAGGAAGCGCTGGCAGAGGCAAAGCGCTATTATGGCTATATTGCTCTGATGAGCAATGATATTAAAGATTCGGTGGAGGCACTGGAAATTTACCGTAATAAAGATCTGGTCGAGAAAGCATTTGAGAATTTGAAAGAACGTCTCAATTTGCGCAGATTGGCTGTGTCTTCGGAACAAAGCCTGGATGGGAAGCTCTTCGTGCAGTTTGTTGCCCTCATTTTCTTATCCTATATAACGAAGAAAATGCAGGATGAAAAGCTGTTTAAGGACAATACCATGCAAGAAGTTCTTGATGAGTTGGACGTGATAGAATGTTTTGAGATGCCGGGAAAGCGGCTCGAGGTTGGCGAGATGACGACTAGACAAAAAGAACTCTATGTCAAATTGGGTGTCGAGCCGCCGTCCTCGTTACAATAATCCGGGAATTCAGGTTACACGCTGTCCTTCAACCATGGTAAAAATGGAATGTGCGTAAAAAAATGAGCGAAAGCCAAGT
>RPRC01000442.1 GCA_003857395.1 Geobacter sp. | reverse complement strand
GTCGCTCTCACATCCAGCAAGCGAGCCCCGGCTACCACTCTGTGGGCAGGCTGGGAAAGATTCGGCTATGGGGGCTTCTCATATGCTCACTCCCAGCTTTTCATAAAACTTTTGACACTATCCCCTCCCTTGCTGGCAAGCAACTTGACTGAAGATGAATATCTGCAGAGAGGCTCCGGATTTCTTTTGGCGGATAACTATGCCCAATCCGTAAGGGAATTCAGACAAGCGACTCGAATGAATCCATCACGTGCCGAGGCATGGCTAGGGTTGGGAACGGCATTGCTGAAACTCGGGAACAATGCAGGTGCGGCAAACGTGGAGGTGCTGGCAAAGGCAGTAGAAGCCTTCACCACAGCCCTCCGACTCAAGCCGGAACTTGCGGAGGCACACCGAAGCCTGGGTGAAGCACACCTTGCCCTCCATGACAGGGAAAAAGCGGTTCAGGAGCAACTGGCCCTCCGGAATCTCGACCCGCGCCTCGCCGCAGACCTGGCAACAGCACTAGCAGCCTACCGGGAACCGTCATCATATCGTGAGATCGGTTTGCCAGACGAAACCGGTGACGCCACAACCAGGGTGACCATTGATCACAATCTGGTTCTGGTACCAGTCACCTTGTACTATGGCCTCCAAACAGCACAGGTTCTGCTCGCTCTCGACACGGGCGCTTCAATCACGGTAATCAACTCTTCTGTTGCTTCACGGCTCGGCATACGCTTAGATGGGACACCATCAAGAAAATTTCAGGTCGTTGGCGGCGGAACGATCAGGGCTTCGGCGGTTCGACTCAACCAAGTCTCCGTTGGCCCCCATTCCCGAAAAGGCCTGAACGTGGCGGTCATAACCCAACAAGGCTCCACCGTACCGTTTGATGGTCTATTGGGAATGGATTTTCTGCAGAATTTTCGTTATCATATTGATTTCAAAAACAAGCAAATACTTTGGGGCCGCTGATCTGAACTCATCCCTGCGTTCAAAACATTGAGGGTAAAAATATCTCCAGCTTTTTTTAGCCTCTCGCGCTCTTTTCAGCAACATCTTCTGCACAGCGGCTGAACCGGGGCATCGGGCGACCGTTGACAAGAACCTTCTCCAGAAACATGCTGACAGGTCTCACCCAGAGGGAAAAGTCTCCATACAGACAGCGATAGACCACTACTTCTTCTCCGGTTTCACTATGTCGGGCAACACCGACAACCTGGTAGAGCTTCCCCTTATAATGCTTGTAACAACCGGGTTCAACTATTTCCGGTATCCTCTCCATAATAACTCCCGAAATCCACTCAACCGTTTTTTGCCCGCAGATACTGATTCGGCCAAGGCATCGTTACGCCTAAAGCCTTGGCCGCGTGAAGTGGCCAATAGGGGTCACGAAGCATCTGGCGAGCGAGGGAGACCACATCGGCCTGTCCTGTGGCAATGATCTGCTCAGCCTGCGCAGGGTCGGTTATCAGTCCCACTGCACCGGTGGGAATGGCAACGGCAGATCGAATACCGGCAGAGAAGGGAACCAGAAATCCAGGGCCATAGGGGATCTCCTCCTCAGGCACGGCCATTCCTGCCGAACAGTCGAGGAGATCAACGCCGAGGGTTTTCATCCTTCGTGCAAGAAGCACCGACTGGCCCAGGTCCCAGCCACCAGCCACCCAGTCCACAACCGACAGACGAACAAAAAGAGGTAGATTGGAAGGCCATTCTTCACGTACCGCGCGAACGATCCGCAGGGGAAAGCGTATCCTGTTTTCGAAACTACCACCATATTCGTCAGTCCTGTGGTTGGTTAGAGGAGAAAGGAATTCATGGAGGAGGTAACCGTGCGCCATGTGCACCTCGACAACCTGAAAACCAGCCGCTAATGACCTCCGGGCAGCCAATCGGAAACGGTCTTCGAGAACATCCAGATCGGAAATCCGCAACTCTTTCGGCACCGGAT
>RPRC01000441.1 GCA_003857395.1 Geobacter sp. | reverse complement strand
CGTAAGGGCAAGCCTTCATGCATTCGCCATGGCCTTTGCACTTCCCCTGATCAATAAGAACGACCCCGTTCGCATTTTTATAAATCGCCCGCTCTGGACAGGCTTCCACACAGGGCGGTTTCTCACAATGCATGCAGGCATAACGAACATAATGAACAGAGTCCAGCGTTTCGCTTTCAATTTCGAGAATTTTGTTCCACCAGATGCCGGGTCCGGTCAAGTTCTCCTGCTTACAGGCCAAAACGCACGTCATGCAGCCCGTGCATCTATTGAGATCGACAATGATTCCATATCTTGCCATGAGTCACCTGCCTCCGTTCCTATACCTGCCTTTCACGCTTTTGTGACCGAGCAGACCACCTCCTTATAAGGAGGAAACCCCGAGATGGGATCAAATTTCCTGGGGATCAACTCATTGACATTGGCCTTAGCCCATCCGTGCATCATTGCAACCATGCCGCGCGGCACCATTTTAGTGGGTTTCGCCTTGACACGCAAATCTCCGCAAAGTGTTTTAAGAACCACCCTATCTCCCTTTTCGATACCCCTTTGTTTTGCATCGTCGGGATGGATGGTCAGGAGGGGCTCCCGCTGAAGCTCCAAAAGCCATGGGGCGTCTTCCCTCCATTTGCTGTGGGTGATGTGGGGGAGCCTTGAACCGGAAATCAGAATGAGGGGATACTCATGGGTGGTCTGCATGGGCTCTTTGTACTCCGGCAAGGCGGGATAACCGTGCTTCTCCAGGGAGGTTGAGAATGCTTCGATCTTCCCGGTAGGCGTCGGAAACCCCGGTTTACCGTCCATTCTCATGTGGCCGGTCTTGTATTTTTTGTATAATTCAGGTCCCTTCGCGGGCATCACAATGCCTTTTTGAATGTTCTTCCTCAAATCATCATAACTGAGATTCCACATCCCCAGAATATCATTGCAGGCCTTCTCGACATCCCCGTTGAAGAAGGTCTCCGGAGAACCCAGACGGGCGCCTATTTCCAGGGCGATCTGCCAATCCTCCTTGCACTCTCCCAATGGCTTTATGGGGGTGCGGCCGAATAGCTGCCGGCCAAAAACGGCAAACGGCGCCAGTCGCTCATAGTTCATCGCGCCCGGCAGCAGAAGATCCACAAAGGGGTGGGTCTGGGGGCGATAGAAATAATCGACGGCCATGACGAATTCGAGACTGCCGATAGCCTCCTGATACTCGTGCGTCTGGGGCCAGATCATCATGTTGAAACCCCAGGCGAGCAGGGCCTTGACCTTCCCCTGACGGATGTACTCCGGCAGGTAATTGGTCTGAACCTCGAACATCTTGTCCACCCACGCGGGGAAGTCATGAAGATCAAGCCGGTGCTCCTTCATGGCGTTCATCTTTTCTCTCAGGCAGAACTGGGGAGGCCCTTCCGCCCACGGCCCTGACATCTCCACCAGAGGATAGGTGGGTTTCTCGACGCCGCCCGGGATATCTATATACCCGCAAATCGCGGGAATCATCAGAATCCCCCGATGGTTATTGGTGGCGTTCTGATCATGGGTCGTTCCCTGGGCGCCGGTCATAAACGCTCCGGTCCCTGCCGACGCAAAGAGACGCGCCGCATCCACAATCTTCTTGGCAGGAACCCAGGTGATCTCCTCTGCTTTTTCAGGCGTAAAGGCCTTCACGTATTCTTTCAATTCATCGATGCCGTGAATCCAGTTGTCGCAGAATTCCCTGTCGTGGAGGCCCTCCTCGAAAATCACATGCATGATGCCTGCGGCGAGGGCCGCAGTGGTCGCCGGACGGGGCTGCAGATGGATATCGGCCAGCGTGGTCGCTGTCGGAGTCTTTCTGGGGTCCACCACAATGAACTTCACGCCCCGTTCTTTCGCATCGGCGAGATGGCCATGACACATGAAGGGCTGCCCCGAGTAGGCAGGATTCGTCCCCCAGATCAGCATCGCCTTTGTATCCTT
>RPRC01000440.1 GCA_003857395.1 Geobacter sp. | reverse complement strand
GTTTTGATGTTAAAGGTCAGACATTCCGCCATATAAAATATGCAAAGTATAAAGGGAAGAGGCCGCCGACAGACGAAAATCTGATTCAGCAGATTCCTAAAGTTAAAGAAATTTTAACTGCGTTCGGCATTAAAATTTTGGAAAAACAAGGATTTGAGGCAGACGATCTTATCGGTTTTGCGGCAAAATCAGCGTCTTCAAGCGGGTCTTCCCAGGATCTAGAAATTATTATCATAACCGGAGACCTCGATACGCTTCAATTGATTAATAATAAGGTAAAAGTTTATGCGCTCAGAAAAGGAGTAAAAGATATAGTTTTGTATGACGAAAATCTGGTTAAAGAGAAATATCTTGGTTTAAAACCGTCTCAGTTGGTTGATTTTAAGGCATTGAGAGGAGATCCGTCCGACAATATTATTGGAGTTTCTGGGATTGGAGAGAAAACAGCGATAGAACTATTAAACAAATTTGAATCCTTAGATAATCTTTATCGAAAAATAGAGGAGAGTTCCGATAATACGGGAATAATAAGTCCTAAAATAAAAAAAATGTTAATTGATCAAAAAGAACAGGCCTATTTAAGTAAGTTGTTAGTGAAAATAGAAACAGATATCCCGGTAGATTTTAATTTCGAAGATTGCCATTGGCGGGATTATGATAAGGAAAAAGCGAAAAGGGTTTTGAAAAATTATGAGTTTAACAGCCTGATAGACAAGCTGCCCTAAATAATTGGTAGAGATTAATGCTTGTGCTAAAATGAAGTAATTTCTTATGGGGGAAAACATCGATTCTCAAAAGATAGTAAGCGGTTCGGGCTTAAAAGAATTGCTTGAAAACATTAAAAACGCTAGCAGGGTTAGGTTAATTACTTTCACCTTATTTTTTTTGATTGCTCTTACAGCGTCTTTTACCGGAAAATATTATATTCATTGGAAAATAATAGCTGCTATCTTTGCGCTTTTAATCAACGCTTGTGTTTCTATTTTGATCTTTGAGAAGACTAAAATAAGGGAAAGCATAAAAAGAACAAATATAATATATTTTTTTATTCTTGCGTTAGAGACGATTGTCATTCTGTGCATCGTTCATTATGATGGGTCATTGCTTATGGTGGGATTATTAGCTCTCGGCGCCTATTCTTTGGTTTCCTACTTTATTTTTTCAGAGAGGGAATACCGCGCAATTTTTATTATTTTCGGCATTGTCGCCTTTGGGGTCACATGTTTCTTAGAGGTTTCCGGAGTTATAATTTCGCCGGGAGCTGATAGTTACGGAATAAATTTAATTAAAAACTACAAACTGCTAGTATTAAATTTGTTTTTTGGGCTTCCTGTTTTGATTGTAATTCTTTCTATCGTGGATGTTTTTTCGAGGAAGCTGCAAAAATCTTTAAAAACACTTACTCAAAAAGAAGAAGAGCTTGAAGAATCAAGGGTAATATTAGAAATAAAGGTTAAGGCCAGAACTCAAGAATTAGAGATGGAAAAAATCAGTCTAGAGCAAAAGGTTCAAGATAGAACGGGGGAATTGCAAAGTAAAATCAATGAACTGGAAAAATTTCAAAAGGTTTCTGTCGGTCGCGAATTAAAAATGATCGAATTAAAAAAGGAGATAGACAGGGCCAGAGAAGAGTTCTCGGGTCCTATTAAATAGGATTGTATTTTGACGAATAATAAGAATAATTAGATAATAAAAATAAACATGCCATGCCGGTTAAAAACAACGACAATCAAAAAATAAAAATATACAAAAAATATGTTGCTTCCAGGTTGGAAGAATTAATCCCGGTTTTTCAAAAAATTGCCGCCGGTGATTTTTCTGTTAAAATAAAAATTCCGGAAAAAGAAGATGAATTTACTCCTCTGGTCGCCGCTTTAAGCATGGTTTTAGATGATTTAAATTTTTTAGATCGAGAGAATAAAGAGAAAAAAGAAGAATTAGAGAAGAGTAAAAAAGATC
>RPRC01000439.1 GCA_003857395.1 Geobacter sp. | reverse complement strand
GCAGCAGAGATATGTGCTCTTTTACGGTGTGCTAAATCGCCCGTTGTTTGGCCAATATAAACCTTACCGTTTATTTGGTTTACCACTTTATATATTATACCGAAAACTTTTTTATACACGGCTTAATCCCACAGGTTGAAAAAATATTGTCTAAACAAATCCATCCCCTCGTTAAACTGGGCCTCGAGTTCTTTTTCTCTCGATTCCCAATCCGAACGATCCCTGTAATCCATATTAACTAGCGCCTTACCGGCCTTAAAACCACAAGAAATTTTAGTTAAAATCTCTTCCCACTTCCAAGTTTGATTTTTTGCTGTGCTGTCAAACAGATCGGGTGGTGCACCATGAACGTTGGTTTTCAAAAGTTCAACACCGCCAGCGATTACATCACAAAGATAACTGTCAAAACTCCACGTATCTATGTAAGAATAGCCTTTTTTTCCTCTTCGAAAGAAACAGGGGAGTTCATGCAGAAGTTTAAATCTAAGACCAGATGTATTACGATAAAACCAGTAGTAGATTTTCAAATACCATGGGGTTTCCCAGTCCGAGGAAAAAATATCCTCGATGTCCTGGGATTGATCTTTCTCAATCTCGTCCATCATTTTTTCTCCGTTTAATTTTTAATCCACATACCTTACATAGGTTACATTATAAGCACTTTTTTTAGATTGTCAAGGTCTGTCTACGAACTATTTCAGGTTTTAATAGCGCGTAAACTTCACAAATGACGCCATCACCGGCCGGCGTGTCCAATATAAAATAACTTTGCAGCTTTACATCGGTTATGGCGTCTGCAGGGCACATTGAGAAGGGAATCATTTTTATATTTTCCAGGTCGGAGAAGCTTGTTCCAATATAGAGCACCTCTTCCGGCCCGACGCCGTATTTCTGCATCAAATTAACCAGCGGCTGTTTCTTATCTTTCTGGTTATAAAACAACGGTATGTTTCTGGCGCGAGCCACATAGTAGTTTATGCTGTTATCTGCCGTAACAAAAGCAAAAATGAATGTCTTTTTCAGCTCGTTTATGGCCTCAAAGTCCTTTAAACAATACTGTTTGAACAACGTAACGTTCATCTCACCAATACCAGATAAACCTTTGTTCACAACACCATCCATCTCGCTCACTATGAGCTTTATTTTCTCGCACCTTTCAAAAATATCAGGACTAGTATTCATAATTTCACCGCCTTCAAAATATCTTATATCTTTTAAAAGTTATTTAGAACTTTTGTAGTCGTTTTTAGATGTAGCACCTTTAATATTTAACCAGTCTTTCTCTTTTCTAATTCTCTCATTGGCTTTGTCCGCCGCCTCAACAAGGTCTGACCCCAAACCACACTCTCTAGCCCAATGGATAAATGCCTTGACATCCTTTGGAAAACATTTGCCACCATATCCTCTTTCACCGTCATGGCCCGGAACATCCGTATGCATAGGATTAACCCACCCGCTGGCCAAAAGCATGTCTCTAAGATCGTTATATTTAACACCCACATGCCGTGCTACATCGTACATTTCGTTCATAAAACTAACTTTAACCGCGTAAAAACAATTGGCCATATATTTGGCAACCTCTGCACCTTCCCATGTGGTTTTATAAATAGGCGTATGCGTAAAACGAGTCCTATAAAGCCGCTCAACTTCCTCGGTCACATGATCCTCGCCGCCCAAAATAATTCTTGGTGCATTAATAAACTCAAGTTTCGCTCTCCGCTCTGTCAAAAACTCAGGATTATGGACAAAATCATGATTCGGATACATTTCTGCATACTTTCTACATGTGCCCGGAAGTATCGTTGTTTTAATTATAATCACTTTTCTGGAATTTGCAACTTCTACAATGGATTTTATTGCGTCATCCACGTTTGAAAGGTCTTGAGAACCATCGTCATTCATAGGTGTAGGAACACCTAAGAAAAAATAACGTGAGTTATGCACCGTGTCCTCTAGACCGTCATAAATGTCGTTATATTT
>RPRC01000438.1 GCA_003857395.1 Geobacter sp. | reverse complement strand
ATAGGCCAATCCTCGGGCAGCTTTTCATCCTTTGAAAGAATCTTCTCGCCCACTACGTAGAAAGGCTTGAAGCGGGGATCCGAGGCAACCCGTTCGGCGTATTGCCTCAGTATCTCGGGTTCCGGGCTCGCCTCGATGGGGGCGATAGACTTCTTACCTTGACCTCTTTGCACCTGGGTGAGTCGAACCCGAAGAAAACACTCGCGCTGTAATCTTTTGAAGTACTCGGAAGGGTCGTACAGACCGTCGGGGTGATCCACCCTCAGCCCGGTGACTTTGCCTTCGCCGATAAGTTTGAGGACGAGTTCATGAGCCTTCTTAAAGACTACGGGGTCTTCCATCCTGATGGCAGCGAGGCTGTTGATATCGAAGAACCTCCTGTAATTGATCTCTTCTGCGGCAACACGCCAATAGGAGAGCCGCCAGATCTGCTTGCCGAGCAGGTCATTCAGAAGGTCAAAACTGTGAGGCTCTTTCTTAGTCCCGTTGAAGATGCGAACGTTTTCGTCAATGAAGTCCCGGATTGCGCGGCTTTCTTTATGGAGCTTATATAGACGTTTCTTTATGATTTCCTTCTCACGGATCCGCTCTGCAAGTTTTGACTGCTCTTTTTCCGTGTATGATGGCAGACAGCTGAGGGCGGTCATAATACTCAAAAGCTTTACAAGGGACGGATCGTCGATAGGCAAAAGCGTTTCCAGCTTCTCTATGCGGTGCTTCAAGATATCTACGTAGGTCTCAGGTAGCATCGGGAGCTTACGATCATAGCAGTAGAGAAAAAACGCGCCTTTCTCGAAGATCAGCTTCAGCTCCTGGCGCTCCAGGACCGTCCCGTATTGCTCGCCTAAGACGGGGGTCAGCACCTTGTTTTTGAGTTCTCTTTTAACAGGGTTCCAGTCTATGTCAAAGAAGAGTGCATACGGAGAGCTTGGACCATTTTCAAGGACATCCAGCCACCAGGCATTATCTTCGCTTCCGACGTACATATGGTTTGGCACTATATCGAGGATTTGCCCCATCTTACGTTTCTGCAGCTCACGTATGAGTCGATTGTAAGCCGCTTCCGTGCCTATCTCCGGGTTGAGCCTCGCGGGATCGACAATGTCGTAGCCGACAATGGTTCCTTTGCGGGCCTTGAAGTAGGGAGAGGCATAAATATCGCTAATCCCCAACTCGTCCAAATAGGGAAGAACCTTAGTCGCGTCGGAGAAGGTAAAGCGGTGGTTAAATTGAAGCCGGTATGTGGAAACGGGTATTCTTGGCAGAGGCAAGCCTTCAGCATCCATTTCCCATTCCCCTAACTTTCCGGCAAAACAGGTGCGACATGGAACAATAGGGGTTGCCCTCTCCCATAGGTCTCTGTCATGGAACGGAGTTGGACAGTGACAGCCTCAGTGAGTTGTTCCGGCAGAAACCTCCAGGCCCAATTGCAGTGAGCAATCGATGGTTTGTTCATCTGGGCTTCATGGCCGAGGCCCAAGATGTCCTGCATGGGGAAGATTGCCGTATCTGCCCCAGACATCATGGCGAGCCTGATGAGCTCCCAGTTGACGTCTTGGGACCGGATTTTTCTGCCCAGGTACCGGAAGAGCCTCTCTTTGTCCTCGGGCCGTGCCTCACGGTCGAACCAGCCTCTGGCCGTGTTGTTGTCGTGCGTGCCTGTATATACTACACAGTTCCTTCCGTAGGTGTGGGGCAGATAGATGTGCATGGGATTGTCCTCGCCAAAGGCAAAGAGAAGGATCTTCGTCCCAAGGAGGCCTAGGCGGGTGATTGTTTCGCTTACGTCGGGTGTGATTATTCCCAGGTCTTCCGCAATAAGGGGGAGGCTGGGGAAAGAGCTGCAGAGCCGGCCAAAGAAGTCGTCCGTGGGCACCTCCTAGGTGTACTAAGCTGTTCCTGTAGTCGGTATTCCAAGCAAGGTCGAGTTTTTGCCCTATTTCCCAGCAATTCTCGGCGAATCCGAAACCAAGCGAGATTGCT
>RPRC01000437.1 GCA_003857395.1 Geobacter sp. | reverse complement strand
GAACTTAAGAAGGCCAAATAAAAATTAAGTATTCTGAAGAAATCAAAACCCCCTCTTCCCAAGGGTAGAGGGGGTTTTTTATATTAAATGAAATCCCTCGAAGTACTTAATCAGCCCCGGAGCTGCCCTGCTTCAGGTATTGAACGATGTCGTCCAGTTTCTTCTGCGCAGTGTTGATATCGTTTTTTATCCGGGATGAGGTTTTAGCATACCCGATCCCCATGATGAAGGTATCCTCGGCGCAATCTTCCTTTAACCCTCTCACCACCTCATTGACCTCTTTAACATACTCATTTCTCGATAGCGCATCTTCACGGACCTTAGTGTTTCTGAGCTCGGAAATGCGGACCAGCCATGAACGCACCATCTTTGTGTCAAGGCTGCTTTCTTTTTCAGGCGGGGAGGATTGAGCGGACTGTTGCTGAAGCTTCTCCACCATGTACAATAATTGAGCTTTATCTTCTTTCAGATTGTCCCGTTCCTCCGCAATCAAGCGCACTTCCTCCTGAAGTTTTCTAATCTGTGCGATCAGCTCCTGATTCACTGCGTTCAAACGCTCAAAAGGTTTCCCGTCCTTACTGTTTAAAGATTCTTCGCTGTTAAAGGGTATTGAATTACCCGGGCGCTTATAGACACCAAAAAAGACGAGGGCAATAAGCACTGCCACGCACAGGCAGAGAAGCAGCCTGATAGAAAACGTATTACGTAACCAGCCCCGTAAAGACATGATAATCATCCCCTCAGAGATGCTACTTGCTTACTCATCCCAGAAAAGGAAATCCGGCACAGGGCAATGTTTCTGAAGAGGGTAGATAGCACCGATGCCGTCCCGGTCATAATCGGATATAATAACATCTTCATCTAAAAGGAGATCATGATAGTCAAAGAGCGGGTACATGAGATCGGAGGGGTCATCACTGTGCCGCAAGCCCAGGGCGTGCCCAAGCTCATGCCTGGCTACGCTGCGCAGGCCCGCACTGCTGATCTTTTGGCCCAGGACCTCGCCATTAAGCTGAATGAACGCGCTTCTTAAGGAGCAGCCGGAGCGTCCAACGGTTCTGGTCAGCGTTTGACCGAGGGCATACCTGTCGCCGGTTCTAATGATGATTACTATATCCGCCTTTTTTGCATCGTCAACCAGGGTGAGAACGGGGGCATTTTCAATTCCCGCCAGCACCTCGTTCCAGTCATTTACCGCCGCTGTGACATCCAGCATGGTCTGTTGAGTGAGCTGCTCCGAATCCTTTATCAGAACGGTTACCTGGGATTTATTCCATCCCGCCCCCAGGAGATCCAAAGTATTGGCCTGGCTCATCCGTCCGTCCAGCGCACCAAGACATAAAAGCACGCACAAAACAACCGCAGCTCTCAATAAGCTTTTCATTGTCGCCGCTTCCTCCTGAGATACATTATATGGATGTACTAAAAAGCAGTAGTCAGAATCCGGAAGTCAGAATTTGAACGTCCAACGAGAAGGAATTTTTTTCTCCGTTCAAAGTTGGACGTTGGAAGTTGAATGTTCAACGTTCATCTTTTCAAACATGGACCAGCTATTTGGATTACCCGATCAAGTCGGGTAATGACCTTAAAATGGGATCGCTGGATATTTTGTTCCATCACCATGCGAGGCGGAGCCTGTCATTCTGCGATTTGATCGCAGGATCCAATAAGAAACATGTTATAACTATAGAACACTTTACCTCTAAAAAGCAACAGGTAATGCCCGATAGGGTGCACCCGATACTATTATTTCCAATCGTTCAGGAACGGAGATGAATGTCAGCTGCAGGCCTTCTTGAGCTTCTTCTTTACCCTCCGCCGGTTGTATGCTATAGATGCATCATAGGCAATCCTCATTCTGCAGCTGCAAAGAGTTTTGATCATGACAGAAAAAAGGATCCACCCCCGTTTTGCCGCTTCGGTTAGAGTTCAGGATGTGGCCACTTTATACACCGGATGCACAAGAAATATATCGCTGGGCGGCTGCTT
>RPRC01000436.1 GCA_003857395.1 Geobacter sp. | reverse complement strand
TCATATTGTCCTGTAAAATTAGGGAAAAATGGTCGTTTCAATCATTAACGGTTCACCCCGAATGCTAGATAAGATACAAAAAATGGATATAAACAATGAATTTACCCTCAATTAATTTACTAACCTCCCCTGGCTGGAAAGACTATGAATTGGTCGATAGCGGAAATGGATCAAAACTGGAACGCTACGGTTCATATTTAATCAAACGACCCGAACCAGAAGCGATCTGGTCACCATCCAAACCCGAAAAAGTTTGGAGCCAGATGCATGCCGAATTTCTACCGACTGCCGAGAAGAATGGCGGGCATTGGATTGAACATCGTCCCATGGAAGAACGCTGGAAAATGCAATACAAAAATCTGACTTTCTGGGTTCAGAAATCCGCCTCACGTCATTTAGGCGTGTTTCCTGAACAAGCAGTGCAGTGGGACTGGATTCAACAGCAAGCCAGTATTCCAAATGTGCGCTTAAATGTGTTGAATTTATTTGGCTATACCGGAATTGCCAGTATGGCCGCCGCCAAAGCAGGTGCTTTTGTTTCGCATCTGGATGCTTCGCGTAAAGTGAATCAATGGGGGCAGGAAAATCAGGCACTCTCCGGAATATCCGACCAATCCATTCGCTGGTTAGTTGACGATGCTTTCAAGTTTGTCAAACGCGAGATTCGCCGCAACAGCAAGTATGATGGCATTATTCTTGATCCACCAAAATTTGGTCGTGGTCCCAAAGGGGAAGTCTGGGAATTTTACAAAATCCTGCCTGATTTATTGGATAGTTGCCGGGAAATATTGAGCGATAAACCAATCTTCGTTTTAATAACTGCTTACGCCATTAAAGCATCTTCTTTGACTCTTTATTACGGTCTAGAAGAGATGATGAGAAAGCATAAAGGCACCACCTCTGTAGGAGAGGTTGTTTTAAGCGAGAAAAACGGCAAAAACGCCATCTCCATGGCAATTTATGGCCGCTGGACTTCTACATCTTAATCAAAGGAATTACATCATGAGTACTCAAACTAAATTTGCAATTATTGGTGCTGGTGCTATGGGAGAAGCCATTATCGGCGGATTATTGAGGCAGAATCTAACATTCCCAGAAAATATTCATGCTTCCGAACCGCGCTCGGAACGTTGTGAGGAGTTGAACCACAAATATGGGATTAAAACTTCCGCTCATAATCTTGAGGTTGTGAATGACGCCGATGTCGTGGTATTGGCTGTCAAACCACAACGACTGGAAAAAATCCTAGCCGAATTGGCTGGACATATTCCTGCCAAAGCGGTTGTGGTAAGTATCATCGCTGGCGCATCGATTGAGAAACTCTCTACAGGTCTTGCTCATGATGTCATCGTACGAACCATGCCCAACACACCCGGTCAGATTGGTAAAGGCATCACCGTATGGTTTGCTCCCGTTACTGTTTCTAACCATCAATTGGAAAAAGCCCGCATGATGCTGCAAGCTTTGGGTGAGGATGTTCAGGTGGATGAGGAATATTATCTGGATATGGCAACCGCTGTCTCTGGTACAGGTCCCATGTATGTTTATCTATTCATGGAAGCTTTCATGGATGCAGCCGTCCATCTGGGATTCTCCCGACATGTCGCAGAGCAATTGGTGATTGAAACCATTCGGGGATCAGTAGATTATTACGAAAGTCAATCTGTCCACGTCGCTGATCTTAGAAACAAAGTTACCTCGCCGGGTGGCACATCGGCTGCAGCTTTGTATTACCTTGAGAAATCCGGCTTCAGAACAGCTGTGTCCCGCGCCATCTGGGCAGCGTATGAACGGTCACAACAATTAGGCAAGGGAAAATTAGAGCAACAACCCGAAAAAAATAACGAAAATGGAAAAATTGAATCATTTTTCACCAAAGGAGTTAGTTATATATGAAGTTTCGCAATCTCGGAAATACAGGCGTCAAAGTTTCAGTGGTTGGTATTGGAACCAACCGCTTTGGATCGGATAAAACTTTGCAATCAGAAGTAAATCGAATC
>RPRC01000435.1 GCA_003857395.1 Geobacter sp. | reverse complement strand
TTGGTATGCCAGCTTTGCTTTTTGGGGGAGTCCCGTTTTTCATTTTCCTGGGTTTTTTCATCCTGGTGGCGGCCTACGAGTATACTCAACTGTTTCGCGCCATGCAGATCGAGCCTTCAACCTGGATCACTGTTGGGGGCGTTTTCTTGATTTTGGTGGTGCGCGATTTTTTCCCGGAATTTGCGGGCGGGTTGTTCGCCGCCCTGATGCTGATGGCTCTTGGATATCACACCTTCGCTTATGAGCGCGGGCGCGATAAAGCCGCGTTGGATTTTGCCGCCACTGCCGCTGGCCTGGCCTACCTGGGCTGGGTGGGAGCCTTCCTGTTGGACTTGCGCAATTTGCCCAACGGGGGATGGTGGGTGTTCCTTGTTTTGCCTTCCATATGGATGGCGGACACTGCCGCTTACAGTATTGGCGCAGCCTACGGGCGTCACAAATTGGCCCCGCGCCTGAGCCCTAGAAAGAGCTGGGAAGGCTACTGGGCGGGCGTCATCACGGGAACCGTCTACGGCGGTTTTTTTGCTTTTGCGTATTCCACTTGGGGGCCGCTGGATATCTCGATCTGGCAGGGAGCAACCCTGGGCCTGGTCCTGAGCGTGATCGCCCCCTTGGGGGACCTGGGTGAAAGCCTGTTCAAACGTCCGGCTGGCATCAAGGATTCGGGCACGCTCATCCCCGGTCATGGCGGCGCCTTTGACCGTCTTGATGCATGGCTTTGGGCTGCTGTGATTGGCTATTACTACATCCAATGGTTTTTGCTATAACAAACATTTTCTCTGGAGGAAAGCATGTCTTTAAGCGAACCGACCCGCAACCTGGCACTCGAAATTGTGCGCGTGACCGAGGCTGCTGCTCTGGCATCCGGCCGTTGGATGGGACGGGGCGAAAAGGAAAAAGCTGACCATGCGGCGGTGGAAGCGATGCGCCTGATACTTAGATCCGTGTCTATGGACGGCGTGATCGTGATCGGGGAGGGTGAAAAGGATAACGCGCCCATGCTTTACAATGGTGAACAGGTCGGCAATGGCTTGCCTCCCAAAGTGGACGTGGCAGTTGATCCGATCGATGGTACCAGTCCGCTGGCGTTTGGCCGTACCAACTCGATTGCTACCGTGTCGATTGCGCCGCGCGGTACCATGTTTGACCCCGGCCCGTTCATGTATATGAACAAGATTGCCGTCGGCCTGCAAGCCAAAGGCAAGATCGATATCGAAGCGCCTGTATCGGATAACATAAAAATAATTGCCAAAGCCATGGGGAAGGATATCGATGACCTCACCACTATCGTGCTGGACCGTCCTCGTCACAGCGACCTGGTGGCTGAGATCCGCAAGATGGGCGCGCGCATCCGCCTCATCCCGGACGGGGACGTGGCTGCCGCATTGATGACGGCTTTACCCGGCACCGGTATCGACGTGCTCTTCGGCATCGGTGGCACGCCGGAAGGCGTGCTGGCGGCCTGCGCCTTGCGCGCTATGGGCGGTGAGATCCAGGGCAAACTGTATGCGCGCGACGAGGATGAACTGCGCCGTGGGCGCGAAGCTGGTTACGACTTCGACAAAGTGCTGACCATGGACGACCTGGTTTCTTCCGAAGATGTCTTCTTTGCGGCCACCGGCATCACCGATGGCGAATTGCTCAAAGGCGTCAAATACTTTGGCGATGGCGCGCGAACTGACAGCCTGGTCGTGCGCGGATTGACCGGTACGGTGCGCCGCATCGAAGCCACGCATTCCATTAACAAATTGCACGAGTTGAGCGCGATCAAATATTAACTTGACACCCCCTCCTCTTCCTCTTATAATCTTGCTCGCCTTCCTGACTAGCTCAATTGGCAGAGCGGGCGGCTGTTAACCGCTAGGTTCTAGGTTCAAGTCCTAGGTCAGGAGCTTGAAGCCCCGGAAACGGGGCTTTTTGTTATTTACGGAGTACCGCGTAAATAGCCTAAATAAGATTTCAATTCTTACTGGAAAAACGGCGTTATAGGATCACAATTTTTACATATAG
>RPRC01000434.1 GCA_003857395.1 Geobacter sp. | reverse complement strand
GGTTCCATTCCAAACTCTTCACAGATTGCTGCTCTTGGTGATGGTGCTGTTTGAATGACAACGTGTTTCTTCGGATTGTCAATCGCGGACCATATTTCATCCCGTGGATCGTTTGCGCGTAATGCACCCGTAGGACAGCGATTAATACACTGACCACAGTTGATACAAATTACTTCAGCTAATGGCTTGTCCCAAAACGTTCCGATATGAGTGTCGTGCCCTCTGCCGATTGCTTCAAGCACACCAACTTCCTGAAGATCAATACATGTTCTTACACATCGTTTGCAGAGTATACACTTATCCATATCCCTGACAACAGAATAGGAAGAATTGTCTACTTCATATCTTGGATTTTGAATATGACCGAAGCTATAGTGATCAACACCATATTCTTTTGCAAGCGATTGTAATTCACAATTGTTATTTCTAAAACAGGAATAACACTCGCCGTAATGTTCACTAAGCAGTAAATCGATAATGTGTTTTCTGGATCTTCTTACAGCGTTCGAGGTTGTTTTAATTTTTATCGGTGCCGTAATTGGGAAAGCACACGAAGCCTGAAGTGTTCGCATTCCTTCAACTTCAACAACACATATTCTGCAAACTCCGGCAACACATAAATCTTCGTGATGACACAGTGTTGGAATGTGAATCTGGTTTTGTCTGCATGCTTCGAGTATAGTTGTGCCCAAAGGAACGGAGAATTTCTTTTCGTTTATTTCAATTGAAACTGATCCGCCAATGTATTCGGGATTTTCCGGTTTTTCAATTACCAGCGGTTTCTGACTTACCGGTGCTCTTAAAGTTTTTTTATTTTCCATTTCTTCCTCCGTTACCAGCGTTAAATATTTCATCATTAAAATTTTCAAGAATAGAGATGAACGGATTCGGACTCGATTGACCTAGCCCGCACTTGGAGGCCATCTGCATTGTTCTGCCAAGATCCTTTAATTTATTTATATGAGCGAAAGTGTATTCACCTTTTTCTATCATCTCAACACCTTCGAGCAATTTTACATTACCCATTCTGCAGGGTGTGCATTGTCCGCATGATTCCTCAACAAAAAATTCCATAAAGTTTTTTAATACGTGAAGCATATCCCTGCTTTCATTAAAAACCATAACTGATCCGCCGGTTGCAATGTCTTCGTAAGCCATTGTTCTTTCAAACTGAGATTTTGACACACAATGACCCGAGGCTCCACCAATCTGAACAGCTTTTGTATTCTTTGCTCCTACAATTTTCAGCAGCTCCGAGATTTTCGTTCCCCAGGGAAGTTCATACACACCGGGTTTTTCACAATCACCGGAAACAGAAAACAATTTTGAGCCTGTTGATTTATCTGTCCCAACTTTTGCAAACCAGCTTCCGCCTTTTACAACGATGTGACTGACTGCTGCAAGAGTTTCTACATTATTAACAGAAGTAGGTCTGCCAAGGTAGCCTGTATTTATTGGATACGGTGGTCTGTTTCTCGGTTCACCGCGGTGACCTTCAAGTGATTCAATAAGTGCTGTTTCTTCACCGCACACATAAGCTCCTGAACCAAGAAAAATTCCAATATCAAAATCAAATCCCTTTTTACCTAATATATTTTTCCCAAGAAGATTATCTTTCCTCATCTCTTCTAAATAGTCCTGAAGGGGTTTAAGAAGATATTCATATTCGCCGCGGAGATAAACTATTCCCGTTTGAGCACCGATAGTGTACCCACCAACAACCATTCCGTCAAAAACAAGTTCAGGAAATTCCACTAGCAGAATTCTGTCTTTAAATGTTCCGGGTTCACCTTCATCAGCATTGCACACTAAAAACTTTTTATCTGCTTTTGCTGCAGCAGTCAGCATCCACTTTGTTGAAGTTGGAAATCCTGCGCCGCCACGACCTTTCAGTTTGGAATCTTTAAGTTCAAACAGAATATCTTCGCGGGTCATTGATAATGCTTTTTTAATTGCATCTCCTCTTTTGTATTCCGAGAAGATAACCGGACCTGTTCTTTTCTTTTTTATTGTTTC
>RPRC01000433.1 GCA_003857395.1 Geobacter sp. | reverse complement strand
AATGTAAACATTTCCATAAAAGTTAAAAATGGTTATGCAACTGAAATTAAAGGCGGTGCACTAGCCAAAAAGCTAACTAAACAGCTTGATGAAGTCGGTAGGGATGCTCGTAATATTGCCGAGTTTGGAATCGGAACAAATGACAGTGCAAAGCTAAGCGGAATTTTACTTGAGGATGAAAAAGTGCTTGGAACAATTCATATTGCTTTGGGAAATAATGTATCGATGGGTGGAAATGTAAATGTCCCGCTTCATTTGGATGGAGTAATTAAAAAACCAACAGTTTATCTTGATGGTAAGTTACTGATGGAGGATGGAACACTGCTTATGTGAGTATTTGACTTACAAACCCAGTTTCTGAAACTCAGTTTGCGATGCTAAGAAACTGGGTTTGTTAAACCTAAGCAAATTATACAACCGCAGTCAGAGTACTTCCAATTTTATTCTTCGATTTGAATAAGCTGTAATTTATTGAATCGCTTAATGCTTGTAAGCTTGCTTCAATTATATTTTGTGAAACTCCAACTGTAGACCAAGTATTTTCTCCATCACTCGATTCAATTAAAACCCGCACTTTTGCTCCTGTACCGTTTTTTTCTCCGAGAACACGGACTTTGTAATCAATCAATTTAATGTTGGCAATTTCGGGATAAAATCTCATCAAAGCTTTTCGTAATGCAGAATCCAAAGCATTAACGGGGCCATTTCCGTCAGCGGCTGTATGTTCAAGTTCACCATTCACTTCAACTTTAAGCACTGTCTCGGAGTAACTTATATCGTTCTGATCCTTCAGTACATTTATTTTTGCGTAAGTAACGTTGAAGAAAGGTTTATACTGCTTTAATTCAGATCTCAGTAATAGTTCAAATGTACCTTCTGCACCATCAAATTGAAAACCGGAATATTCTAACGATTTTAGAAATCCGACAAAATTTTTGCTGAATTCTTTTTCATCCGGAAGTTCAATTCCCAACTCTTTGGCTTTATATCTGATGTTGCTTTGACCAGATAAATCTGAAACTATTACTCGTTGTGCATTGCCGACTTTCTTCGGATCTAAGTGTTCATACATCCGGCTGTCTTTCAACACAGAACTGACATGAATGCCGCCTTTGTGAGCAAAAGCAGAGTGACCTACAAAAGCTGCTCGAGTGTTTGGAACAATATTCATAACTTCATAAATGAAATGGGAAAGGGAGGTCGTCTTTTCTAAATCCAAAACTTTATTTGTCTGCTTGCCTAACTTCAAGATAAGATTAGGAATTATGCTGCACAAGTTTGCATTACCGCATCTTTCACCAAAGCCATTTATAGTTCCCTGAACATGAACTGCACCAGCTTCAACTGCCATCAATGAATTTGCGACACCAAGCTCACCATCATTATGGGCATGAATGCCGATAGGCAATTTTACTTTTGATTTCACATTTGTTACAATTTCAAAAATTTCATTAGGCAGAGATCCGCCATTTGTATCGCAAAGAACAAGAATATCGGCTCCGGCTTTTTCAGCAGCAAGTAACATTTTTAATGCAAAGGTAGAATCATCTTTATATCCGTCAAAGAAATGTTCGGCATCAAAAACTACTTTGCGATTGTTATCTTTTAAAAATTTTACAGAGTTGTAAATCAATTTTTCATTTTCATCATCGTTGAGTCCCAAACTTACTTGAGAATGAAATCTCCAAGTTTTCCCGAAGATGGATACAACAGGAGTTTCAGCATTAATTAGTGCAAGTAAGTTTGCGTCAGTATCAATTTTATCAGGAAATCTTGCAGTTGAACCAAATGCACAAATTTTAGAATGATTAAGCCTGAGTTTTTTAACCTCTTGAAAGTACTGCTCATCTTTTGGATTGCTTCCAGGCCACCCGCCTTCAATGATATCAATTCCATAATCATCTAACTTTTGAGTGATCAGCAGTTTATCCTGAATGGAAAGATTTATCCCTTCACCCTGTGTTCCATCTCTTAAAGTTGTGTCAAATAATTCTGTGTATGACATATTTACACCAATTT
>RPRC01000432.1 GCA_003857395.1 Geobacter sp. | reverse complement strand
CTTTATCGTTCCAAGCGTCACAGTACTCACCCAAAGAAATACCACCTCTCCAATTTGGTGCGTTCTCTCCAGACATGATCATAGCCTGCCTTATATTACTACATGTTGGACATCTAGTTCCTTTCTGCCAATCACACCAATATTTCTTATGTTTATGATTAAATGGGCAAATATACTCCAATTTTTTGCCAACAACGTATTCGGTAGTCAATAGAGTATAACCTTCTTTTTCAAACGAATTCTTTACAAACTCAATTGTCGGGGAGTTGCCACCATTGCAATAATGACATCTATGGCCATAAAACCATGCAGTCAAAGATGTTTTATAAGGATGTCCTTTATCACATAAACAATCTAATTTTCCGTCCGATGATTGATATTTGTCAGATAATAGAGTATATCCTTCTTTTTCTAATGCCAGTCTTATAAGTTTTATTGGTTCAATGTCTTTTCTATGACCCCACCTAAAGTGGCCTTTGCCACGCATATTTTCAATTTTACATTTCATACATCTATGACCACGAGAAAAGGTATCCCAATTTGTATTATGCTCGTGTCCTTTTGGGCAGATAGTTTTTAGTGTGCTTTTGTTATTAATGTACTCACTGGATAACAAAACGTATTTTTCTGCTTCAAATTGTTTTCTTATAAAATCTATTTCTGGCTTTGTATTTCCACTACAAGAAGGGCACCTGTGGTTGTGTTTCCAACGGTGCCAATTAGTAGAATGTGTATGGCCATTAGGACAAATATATCTAAGTGGGTGTTTGTGGTTAATGTAGGTTTTGGATAACAACTTATAGCCGTTTTTTTCAAACTCGGCTTTTACAAATTCATATGTAGGTTTCGCTTTTTTAGAGCAGTACGGACACCGTATTCCTTTTAACCAATGACTTATCCTGGCATTATGTTTGTGACCTTTAGGGCAAACATATTGAATCATTTTTATATTATTAATATAAACTCGAGACAAAAATGTATAACCCATGCTCTCAAGAGAAGATTTTACAAACTCATCTGAATACACCTTGGGCATTATTTATATTCCTCCAGCGAACCCCGAGACCAGTCAATATTGGTTCTTCCACTCATCACGCCTCAGGTATTTATGAATTAATTTTGTCATACCTTCACCCATCGTGGTCTTATTAGTTTTTTGGCGCTAAAATAAATCCAAGAACTATCAATACTATACAAACAATAATCACTGTTGTAGACATAAATATCCTCCTTTTTATTTTTCAATCTTCTTAAGCGCCTGTTCAAAATCATTCACCAAATCAACAGGTCGTTCTATCCCCGTGCTAACCCTAACAAAGCCAGGGCTAAGGTTTAAAGCCTTTAGTTCTTCTTCCGAATAGGTACTGTGTGTCATACAAGCAGGAACATTAATCAATGTCCTCACTTCACCAAGAGATACGGCTATCACCGGTATCTTAAGGTGGCTAACAAATTCAGCCGCTTTCTCTCGAGTTCCGAGGTCAATAGAAATCATACCACCAAACCCAGGGTAATGAATTTTCTTTACGACGTTGGGGTATTTTTGAAAAAGCAGATCTAAATGTGCCGCATTTTCTTGGTGTCTCTGCACCCTAAGTCCCATTGTCTTCAACCCCCTCATACAAAGAAATGCCACAAACGGAGACATAATACCACCAGATACAGTTCTTGTGTGCTTTATTTTCCCATAAAGCTCCGGATTTTTTGTTACCACAACCCCGCCGATAGAATCACCATGCCCACACACGTATTTGGTACAACTATGTAAAGTCAAATCTGCACAGTTTTCTTCTAGTGGCCTTTGTACAATAGGTGTTGCGAAAGTGTTATCCACACAAACCACAGGCCTATATTTACTTGCGTTAACTAGATCCCAAACTTTTTTTAAATTCACTACGTGGAGTGAAGGGTTAGTAGGGCTTTCAACAAAGAGAAGCTTTATTTTTTTCGTGTCGGGAAAATTCGATAGATCGGGATTGAAAGTACTGACGTGAATATCCATATCTTTAACAAGTGTTTTCAAAAGATCATG
>RPRC01000431.1 GCA_003857395.1 Geobacter sp. | reverse complement strand
TATTTCTCTTCGGGTTATCAGAAAAAGCTTGTCAAAAGCTATAAGAAGAGGAAGTTTTAGGGTCATTCATCACAAACAAAGCTAAGACCGTCGTAAGCCAGACAGATTCCCGGAGGGAGTTCCCTGTTCACTTCGCTGTGCAGTCCCATCTGATGGCTGATGTGTGTAATAAATGCCTTTCGCGGCGATATTTCCCTGATAAAATCGATCGCTTCCCTCAAACTGAAATGTGAAATATGCTTTTCTTTCCTGAGAGCATTTATAACCAGATATTTAACACCAAAAAGTTTTTCCCTGCTCTCCTGCGGAACATAGTTTGCATCAGTCAGGTAAGCAAAATTCCCGATCCTGAACCCGTAAATCTCAAGATGAAGGTGACGTACCCTGACTGGTATTATTTCAATCCCTTTTATCCTGAATCCATAATCGGGAATTGTATTTAATCTCATTTTGGGTATTCCCGGGTACTGGTTTTCGGCAAAAACATACGAAAACTCACTTTTTATAGCTTTCTGTACACGTTCTTCGGCAAAAATATCGATCGCATCCTGGCTCTTATAATTAAATGCCCTCACATCGTCCATCCCTGCAATATGATCCTTATGTTCATGCGTGAGGATGATCGCATCAAGTTTTTTTACATTTTCCCTGAGCATCTGCTGGCGAAAATCAGGCCCGGCATCTATAAGCAGTACGGTCCCGTCAATTTCAATGAGAGCAGATGTCCTGAGACGCTTATCGTGCTGATCTTCAGAAAGACAGGTTCTACATTCGCATGCAATCACGGGAACGCCCTGAGATGTTCCCGTACCTAAAAAAGTGATTTTCACTATTGATCTATTTACAGACAAACCTATATTAAAAATCAATAACACCAACCAGGAAATGCTATTTTTTGCAGGAGCTTAGTATCTTCGTATTTTACTATATTTGATAAACTTCGGATTTGTGAAAGGACGGTTATATCTTATTCCGGTAACGCTTGGAGGAAATGATTATTCAGCTGTGATACCCGAAAAGGTTCTCAGCATAACCAGGCAGTTAAGGTTTTTTATTGTTGAAGATATAAGGAGTGCAAGGAGATTTCTGAGGCTTATTGATAAAAGTTTCCCGATTGATGAATCCGGCTTTTTTGAACTTAATGAACACACTCCCGAAGATGGTATAAGTCATTTCCTGGAACCTTTAATGAAGGGCTCAGATATAGGGCTTATGAGCGAAGCCGGGCTTCCGGGCATTGCCGATCCGGGATCCTTACTGATTGCTTTTGCTCACAGGAAAAAGATCAGCGTAATACCCCTTTCGGGCCCCTCATCAATAATTCTTGCATTGATAGCTTCAGGATTTAACGGCCAGAATTTTACTTTTCACGGATACCTTCCCGTTAAACCCTACGAAAGAGCCTCAAGGATAAAAGAAATTGAAATAAAAGCTCATGAAGGTTATGCCCAGATATTTATGGAAACACCCTACAGGAACTCCAGGATGCTGGAGACAATACTTTCAGTCTGCAGCAACGACACTCTGCTTTGTATAGCAGCAGATATAAGCCTTCCAACAGAATCTGTCAGGACAATGGAAATATCAGAGTGTAAAGCTGACAAACCTGATCTCGATAACAGGCTTGTTGTTTATGTTATGCAATAGAATTATTTCTTTCCGGGGCCCGGCACAATGCTATCAAGCTCCACTTCAAAATACAATGGTGTGTACGCCGGCATATAATAGCCTGAATTACCGTAGCCAATATATGATGGTATCAGCATTTTTGAAGATCCTCCTTCATTCATCAGCATGACAGCCTCATCGAATCCGGGTATAACATAACCTTCTCCCGCAGGAAAAGCATAAGCATCGTCCCCAACATTTGTGGTAAATTTGCTGCCATCCAGGTAATAACCGGTATAAAAGACATATACTGTATCGCTTAGCACAGGTTTTGTACCTGACCCATCTATAACATCCATATAATATAATCCACTGGTTTTCAATTCGAAAGTAAGCTCAGGATGCTGGCTCAAAAAATTTTGGATCTTTTCCCTTTC
>RPRC01000430.1 GCA_003857395.1 Geobacter sp. | reverse complement strand
TCCCTTGAAGTGTCTGGACAATGCTTCTTAACCATTTTCAGAGGGGGAGGCAAGCTTTTTCTCAACAACTTATTAAATTCAAAGGCTTTTTTGTTAAAAAACAAAGAAGTTTTTGACAGTACGAGGGAGGGGCAAAGGAGAGGAGGATGAAAAGTGCTATATGACATTTCTTCATAGTTTCCCTTTTTGGTTTCTCTGGTTTTATGCGAGAGGCGTTGCTGCTGGCAACAGGTTGCCAGATGTTGTCTCTCAGTCTACCAAAAAATAGCCTGAACATATGATACCCTTGACCGGAACGCTTGTCTCGAGTCCCGGAAGGTAAAAACGCCGTTACCCATTCCGGCAAGAATGAGAGCATCCTTGTTGTGGAAGACGACAAATGGGCCAGGAGTTTTCTTCGGGAACTGCTTGAGGGTAATGGTTATAAGGTAATTGAAGCGGAGGATGCCCTGTCTGCTGTGGAAAAGTTTGGCCACCATGGCAGCTCTATAGCACTAGTGCTGCGTGATATGATTATCCCGAAAATGAGCGGCAGAGAGCTTTGCCGGGAGCTTGCATGCATCCATACAAACGTGAAAATATTGTTCATGAGTGGTTACCCTGACGACGCAATCAGGGCACGAGGAATAGTTGCCAATGATGTCACCATACTGTCTAAACCCTTCAAGCCGGAGGAACTTCTTTCTGCCGTTGGTCAGTTCTTGATAGTGCAGGGTACGCTGAAATCGTTTCAGTGAGCGAGTGTACCCCTTTTCCCTGGCATGGGCTTCCTTATTACCTGGAATGCTGCGGCAACGGTTTTCTTCTGCTGCACTGTCGTCTTCTCTAAGGGTAGAGGTGACGGTCGTGCCGGCACTCATTCTGGAACAGTTTGGATAACGGACCCTTCTGCAGATCAGGGGCTAAAGATCTGCCCGAAAAAAGCCTCCATTTTTTTTCGTGTATTCAGTGCCGTCCCATGGGTGCCGCGCAGGTTTCCCTGGATCAGATCTTCAACGATCCTATGATCCAGTTCGTTGTTTTTCGCCCATAAGTTGATAGTCATGTCCAGATCTTTCAGTTTTTCTTCAATAATCTTAAGCCTTTGTTCGGTATTCATTTTAATATACTCCGTTTGAATGGATTGCAGGGTGAATTCCCGGCGTATCCGCATAGATTAACTTTGTGACAGTACTCTGCTCGGTCAACGCTTTGTTAAAAGTCACAACGAATGAGGGGGGAAATGCCTGTTTACAGATAGTTGCGCCGGTTTTCAGAGAAACCAGTGCCCTCCGGATGGAAACCGGAAAGTTATACTACTCCTTTTTTGAGTTTCGATCAATCACTCCTGGTCTGCAGAAGAGAAAAAGCTCGTGTCGACCCCTTCGTTACCATTCCTTTCCCTGATGAATTATTCTGGCTACTGCTCAATCTTGACCCAGATCAGAGCTCCTGCGCCAAGAACTCCCGCATTCAGGCCCTGTAACCTGGAGAGTAGCAGCGGAATCCGCTCGCGATAGATGCTCAGAAGGTTTTCCTCCATGGAGCGTTTTGCCGCAGCGAGCAGGAGGTCCCCGGAAGCAGCGAGCCCACCATGGAAAATAAAAGCCTCCGGGCTGGTGTGAGCAACCGCATCCGCCAGTTTTATGCCAAGGATCCGACCGGTCACGGCAAAAGCCTCCAGAGCAAGACAATCCTTGTTACAGGCAGCAGTAAAAACGTCTTTTGCCGTGAGCGCCTGGAAACTGAATGCGCGGAGCACACTTTCTTCTGTCCTCTCGGCAAGGAGCGAGAAGGCCGTTCTGCATAGACCGGGTGCGGAGACGTATGTTTCGAGGCAGCCTCTCTTGCCGCAACCGCACATCCGGCCAGTGGGATCAACCACCGTGTGGCCGAGTTCTCCGGCAAAGCCATCGGACCCGTAGACAATTTCCCCATTCACGACAATGCCGCTCCCGAGCCCGGTTCCCAGGGTGATGGAGATAAAATTACGCATACCCCGTGCCGCACCGTATTTCATCTCTCCCAGGGCCGCAGCATTGGCGTCGTTGGTGACTACCACGGGAAGC
>RPRC01000429.1 GCA_003857395.1 Geobacter sp. | reverse complement strand
TGGATGGATAATCTCTTTTCCCTGAGAAATCTGTTGTTTGGCAAGGCTCATATTGATAAGCTCTCAAAGGTTAACGATTCTCCAATCGTTATCATCTCCATTCCCTCATTGCAGGAACATAAGAAAAAAAGTATCAAAAAGGAAGAGCAGAACCAGGGAATAATACGTGCAGTTGAAATACTGACAAATTGCAATGTAAAAGTGATTGCTTTCAATTTCCTTCCTTCTTTTTCTCATGCAGATGAAAAAACCATCCATGATTTTCTGGCGAAAAAGAAAAGCTATTCTCTCGTATTACCATTTATTTTTATCAGAATGGGCAATAGTTTAAGTCTTATAGGATTTCCTAGCACCAGTCTCAGTAAGGTTTCAGGAGCCACCGGATTGCTTGAGATAAGCTCCAATGCGAAGATGCGGTGGATTTCCATGGTCGAAGTAGTTGGTGGAAAAGAATATCGGCATTTTATCCTGGGGATTCTCTCCCGGTTTTACGGACTTAAAGATGATGAAGTCTCAATTAAGAAAACACTTCTGGGAAAAGAAATAAAACTGGGTAAGAACAAGGTATTTAACCTTCATAAGGGCAGTCGATTCTATATAGACTATTTTACCTCTTCTTCCACTGAAGGAATTATGCAGCCATCAACGGGGTGTGTCACTGTATACACACTTGATCAGGTGCTCAAAAAGGAGGTGGGACAGGCTGAACTGGATGGGAAAATTGTGCTTCTCGGCTCTGTTGATCCGATAGAAAGGTGCTTCCAGTTGACTCCCCTGGGCTTTATCTCCGACAGTGAGATATACGCACAGGCTCTTTATTCAATATTAAAAGGACCACAGCTTGTGGTTCTGCCTAATCTTACGTTTCATATCCTCATAATTCTCCTGGGATGCGGTTGTTTTCTCCTGTTCACCCGCATCCAGATAGGGGGAAATCCCCTTAAGGGAAATCCCTGGGTGTTTTTAATACTGATAGTCATATATCTTTTAATCGATGTGCTTCTTTTCTGCGTGATGTCTGTATATCTCGATATCATCCCCTTTATTCTCCTTCTTACAGGAGTGTATTTTTTAAGTATCTATACTACCTCTGAAGAGCAGCAGGCAGAACTGGACAGCCACCTGGATAAATTCAAGACAATCATTGAAACGGCCCTGCTGGGAAGCGAGAGTGTTGAGTGGGGAAATTCGATACTCACTCTCGTATGCAATCCGCTGAAGGTAGACCGGGGAGTTTTAATACTCATCAGAGACGATAAAATCGGTCCTGATGCGAGAGAGATTTACTGCTATCCTCCTGTGGAGGATGCCCGCTCGCACGTGCGTGATGAGGAGATAGAGGCAATGCTCAAAGTAAAAAAACCTCTTCTTGGTCCTTCATCGCTGGTGGTGCCTCTTAAAAAAGGAAATGATCGTTTCGGCCTTCTCAAGCTTCAGAAAAGGAGCTTCACCACAAAAGAGGTTCAGATAATGATGGCCCTCTCACACCTTACCTTTATAAGCCTTTATAATATACGCCTGATGGAGAAGATTAAAAAGTCTGAGCGTCTGCAGATGGAGGCAGAGCTGGCAGGTCAGATACAGAAGGCGTTCCTGGTTGAACAGGCGCCTGAGTTCAGGGGTGTCTCAATTGCATGCCGTTGCATGCCTGCATCAGAAGCAGGCGGCGACTATTTTGATTTTATCACTTCTCAGGAAGGTCTTATAGGAATAGCGGTTGCTGACGTGACTGGCCATGGAATGGGTGCTGCCATTATCACAGGGCTCCTGAGAAGTGGTCTGAGAGCGCAGAGCGCCCTGAGCAGCTCCCCTGCCGAAGTGGTTACCTCTATTAATAATGTGCTGTACAATGATTTTGTATCCTTTGGGAAAATGGCCTCACTGCATTATGCTACTTACAGTGTGGTTGATAAAACACTGACTTTCACCAATGCAGGACAGAGTCCCCCCCTGCTCATACGTCGTGAAGAGCCTCAGGCCCGTGTGCTTAAGGGAAAGGGACCTATTCTCGGTTTCAGGCAGAATATCAAATATAAGGAATTCCGCACCAAGATATATCCCGGA
>RPRC01000428.1 GCA_003857395.1 Geobacter sp. | reverse complement strand
CATTTGCCTCCTGAGCTCTTCTGTTTTTTCGCGAGAGAGCTTCATAAGATCTAATTGATACGGTTCGTTATTCTTATCCCGAATTTTTAATGATCTCTCTGTGCAGCAATAACAAGGATCAACCGCAGCGAGAGTTATCAGAGCATCCGCAACCGGGATTCCTTTGCAAGAAGCTTTGAATGTGGGAATGTTCACAAAGCTGGGTGCACGGACTTTATGTCTAACCGGCCTGTTTGTTCCATCAGTTCTCACATAGTGAAAAACTTCTCCGCGCGGTGCTTCATACCTTCCAATGCCTTCTCCGGGGGAAATTTCCTTTACATTATTAATAATGCCGCCGTTTACTGTTTTTAACTTTTCGAGACACTGCTTGCAGATTTTAATTGATTCAAATGTTTCAAGAAGTCTTACAACTGTTTTGTCAAATACATCACCGTTTTCTGTAACGATTATTTTGAAGTCAACCAGATCATATGCATCGGTAGGTTCATCTTTCCTTACATCAATTGGAACTCCTGAAGCACGTGCAGTTGGACCAACAGCACAAAAATCAATCGCATCTTTTTTAGTGAGAACTCCAACACCTTTTAATCTTGATTTCAGAACAGGATCATCAGTAGCAGCTTTGGCAATCATTTGAATTTTCTTTTCAATCTCATCCATAATATCCAGAAGGCTTTTCACTTTTTCAGGATCAACATCTTTAGCAACACCGCCAACGCGCATCATTCCGTAATGATTCCTGTTACCAGAAATTATTTCAAACATTTGAAGAACAGGTTCTCTGTATTTCCACGCCCACATCCAGAGAGTATCGTAACCAATGAAGTGCCCTGCAAGTCCAAGCCATAAAAGATGGCTGTGAATCCTTTCCAGTTCACCGATAAAAGTTCTGATATATCTGGCACGAAGAGGAATTTCTGTTTTGTTTACATCTTCAATTGCATGAACGCAGGCTATCGGATGAGATGTTGAACAGATACCGCAAATGCGCTCAACAAGGTAAATTGATTGTGTAAATGTTTTCGATTCAGAAATAAATTCATGACCACGATGCATCCATCCAATCTCAAGATCAATATCAACAACTGTTTCACCGTCAACCTGCAGAGTGAAATATTCTGCTTCCTCAAGTAAAGGATGATACGGACCAACCGGTATTATATTTTTATCCATTGCTCCTCCATTTTCTCAGGGGCACTTTAATATTTTGTGGATGATTTCCAGTTAAAAGTGGTTCTGGTCTTGGATGACCTTCGAAAGTTATTCCCAGCATTTCGGCCATTTCTCTTTCAATCCATTCGGCACCGCGTACGACCGGAGTGATGGAATTCATCTTCGGATTTTTTTTATCGGGCATCACAACTCTGGGACAATAGTACTCACCCGTTTTATCATTAGAGAAATGATAGAGAACTTCTATTCCTCTGTAAGTTTCAGTTCCTGTTGCTGTAGATAATCTGCAGCCAAGTTTGTTAAAAAGATATTCAGCAACCTCAATTATATTTTCGTTGCTGACTTCAAAATAAAGTCTTTTTTGTTTTTCAATTTTTGATATAATTTTATTTCCCATTAAAGAAATAAATTCGCTGTAGTTATGCATTTAACACCCCCATAAGTTTTACTACACCTTCAATCATTGCTTCAGGTTTTGGCGGGCAGCCGGGAATGTATAAGTCAATCGGAATAATATCTTCCCTTTTTTTAGAAATATTATAACTTGCATTGAAGCAGCATCCTGAAGCAGGACAGGAACCAACTCCAACCACAAAGCAAGGTTTTGCTGCCTGCTCGTATATCTTCTTTACCTGCGGTGCAACTTTTTGATTGATAATTCCGCTAAGCAAAATTACATCGGCGTGTCGAACTGAACCGACAAGCTTAATTCCGAATCGTTCGATATCATACTTCGGAGTAAGCAGATCGAGAATTTCAATATCGCAGTTATTACAAGGCGATGCACTCATATGAAAAACCCAGATTGATTTTGCAAGCCGTTTATTATACCAGCCCATAATTATTCCTTAAAGATTTTATATTTCCAATTATTAAATCAGAAAAACAAATTTGTCAGTCTGAGCTCGTCGAAGACTGACGTTT
>RPRC01000427.1 GCA_003857395.1 Geobacter sp. | reverse complement strand
TGAAAATTGTCCAGATTATCTTTGCGGTTTTATAATCAAAATTAGCAATAGGTAGAAAAACAAGAGCAGTTGTGGGCATATTTACAAGATATATTTCATAAACTCCCGGAACATAGTTTTCCACCTTTGAGCTGAACCAATCATCATCATAAAAATCAGTTACATCTTCGCCTTCAATTAAAAGCTTTGCGGCTGTATAATAGCTTGCAAAACCGTGATTTGGTCGACTGGCATTCTGGATAGAGAAGTAGATGAAATAAATTGAAAGAATTATTGCAGCTAACCAGAGGATTTGAACTTTAACTGAAAATAGTTTTTCACAAAATTTTGAAAAGAAGGACATTACAACTTAACAAACGGTGAAAGGTTTAATGAACAAACACATTTTTTACATATTTCATTTGTTCGCACATCAAGATTTTTTCGGAAAAAAATAGATTTATCCGAGTTGATTATTTCGTCTAAAGTGGATTTTTTCACATCACCGATAACTTCGTGGAAGAAACAGGGACGCACGCTTCCATCGGCTTCAATAACTGCTGAAACCCACGGCGCATTGCATCTTACTTCAGGGAACTTACTTTGATCGTAGTAAGCTGAATAGTAGTAATAAAATCTTCTTATCTTGTCTGGTGATTCTGCAATGAATTTTGATTCGAAATCATTCGAGTGTCTTTGAATAAGTGATTCGATAATCTCTTTGAACTGAGGTAATTCTTCACAGGATAATTTCACTTCGCCGGATCGCTGCTCGTCCCATAATTCTGGTCTGTTAAATGCATCTGTCGTAACATCTGCAGTCAAAAAACTAATTTGGTCAAGACCGATTTCTTTTGCTGCATCAACAATATTCGAAAAGTCCTTAAAATTTTCTTTTTGAATTACACTGCGCGCTGTCACTTTAAATTTCGGATTTAATCTTTTTAATTCCTTCACTCCCTCTTTCAACTTATCATAAGCGTTAGGAATATTTCTAATTCTATCGTGAACTTCTTTTGAGCCATCTAATGAGACAATCACCTCATCTGTCTTTGCAATAATTTCGGAAGCGTATTTCTTCAGAAGCAATCCTGTTGAAAGAAGTGTGATTTTAATTTTTCTTGATTTAATTATTTCGCAGAGCCTGAAATAGTTTGCATGCATCAGAGCTTCTCCGCCTGACATCACTACTTCTTTAGTGTTAAGTTTTCTCAACGAATCTAGCAATTTTTTAATGTCTGCTTCTTCCAATTGTTTAACATTATTATTCCCCTTCCAGATATCGCACATAACACAACGACAGTTACAACGGCTGTGAGGCATAAGTATTACAATCGGCAAAGAATAAATCTTGTGAGATTTCAGCGAGTAAAATCTTTTGATTACATCAATTGATAAATTCTTTTTCATTATGCGTTAATTGTTAAACATTTAATTTATTATCGTCTTATAGATAATTTAACTATAATTATAATGACGATTCAATTTACTATATTTCGTATTATTGAAATACAGACGATTCTTGTTTTAATTCCATGAAATCATTTAAAATAATACTGCTCTCTATTCTTATCTTATGTTCATCTTTCTCCCAAACGGACGAATATATTTTCAGACAGCTAACAGATGCAGACGGGCTTTCTCAGAGTACGATCTTTGCAATGATACAGGATAGGGATGGATATTTATGGCTTGGAACAATTGATGGATTAAACCGCTATGATGGTTATGAGTTCAGAGTATATGTAAATGATGCTTCAAATGCTTCATCAATCTCAGACAATTTTATTTCTGCGCTTTATGAAGACAGCGATGGGTTTATCTGGGTAGGTTCCGTTAATGGCTATCTAAACCGTTTTGACAGGAAAACAGAAGTTTTTAAAAGATATTTTGTAAATGACTTCTTTTCCACCATTAAAAATTCTGAAACAGATTTCTACGATTATCCGCTTGCTTTTTCCAGGAATCAATTTAATACTATTACTGCGATCACTGAAGACAAAGATGGTTATTTATGGATCGGGACCTGGGGAAATGGCTTGATAAAGTTCGATAAAAAAGAAGGGAAAGGATATCACTACCACAGTGATTTTAATAACTCTCTCAGTTTAAGCTCGGACCGAGTAATTGATATAATTTCAGACAGTGATG
>RPRC01000426.1 GCA_003857395.1 Geobacter sp. | reverse complement strand
TGGCCAGCACAGCCAGTTGGCAGGGGAGTTCGGTGCCGTTTTCCAGCCTGACAGCCGTCAGCTTGCCGTTTTCACCAATGAAGCCGGCCAGCTTCACATCGGTGATGACATTGGCCGCCTTGCTGCGCACATGGTTTTCCAGCAATTCGGCCAGTTCCCAGTCCAGGAACATAAGGATCTGCGGCAGCATTTCAATGACGGTGATATCAATGCCGGACAGCTGCAGCGCCTCGCAGGTCTCGATACCGATCAGGCCGCCGCCAATGACGACCGCCTTCTTGATGGCGCCTTCGTCGCGAATCTTGCGCAAAAAATCCGCATCGCGCATGGACTGCAGCGTTGTCACCCCATCCAGATCGATGCCCGGCACCGCCGGCTTGCGCGGTTTAGCACCGGTGGCGATGATCAGTTTGTCGTAGGGGACTTCGTCAACAGTACCGCTGTTCAGGTCGCGGCACTGGACCAGGTTACACTGCCGATCAATGGTCAGCACTTCCGTCTCCGTACGGGCGGTGATCCCCTTGGTATTTACGAAGAAGTGGGGGTCGCGCACCTCACCATAGGGGGTACTGAGCAAAGCGTTGCGGTTATTGAACACGCCGCCGACAAAATATGGATAACCACAGGATGCCATGGACATCTCCGGAGCTTTTTGAATAATGGTCACCTCGGCATCCGGGGCAAGACGCTTGGCCCTTGCCGCAGCCTTTGGCCCTGCCGCCGAGCCACCGATAACCACAATACGTTTTTTCTGAGCCATGATAATCCTCCTGGAGCGGGATGCACCTCAGCTGCCGCATCCCTGTTCGATTTACACTTGTTGAATGTGTCTTTCATCCGTGTTTCTATATATTACATTTCGACCATATTAGCAACTACTTTTTCACACAAATTATGCGTGAATAACAGCAACTATGAGTCGCAAATCAAGCTTGTATTACAGGTCAATTTACAAGAGAATCCCTTGAGCGGCATATACGTGATTTCTGGCAGAATGCTTGCACATAGACCGATAAGCAAGGCTTCACATCTTCACCACTGAGGCAAACCAGCTGTAAGAACGGATAACCCGCATAACGTACCAGAGAGGTTACCAATTCATGATTAAAAGTGAAGCATCAACTGACAATTTCCGCGGCACGAAAGGGAAAAGCGGTTTTGATATTCTCCCGGGCGCTTCCGGAAACTTTATTGTGAGAATTTGGGGAAGATTTTCCCCGGAATGGATCGGCTGCCTGTCCTCCGGATTGTCCCGGCACAAAATCAGCATCGTCAAGGGAACGGCAAAGAAGGCTCTTAGCTACTGGGAAGCCGAGTTTGAAATAGAAAAAACCCGCTTGGCGGACGATCCCCGGAAGCTGGATTTTCTGGCACTGGCAAAAGATGAAAGCAACACGACGCAGGAAAACAGTATCTCCATCACCAAGTACACCCTGGAACCGCCGGAAAAACACGGAGGCGCACTGTACCTGGAGCTTAAGGCTGCCGACCAATTGGGCTTTCTCGGCCAGGTCCTCAACAACCTGGCGTTCCTGACTCTCTTTCCGGAAGAAATCAGTATCGATACCGTACAGGGAAACATCTTCGATAAATTCTGGATCAGGGGCTTGGGAGGGAACCCGCCTTCAGCAACTGCTCAGGCTGCCCTGAGGAGGAAGCTCGAGGAATGGTCACGCAGGTAACGCTACACGGAACGTAGCGCTCGCCTTGCCTATCAGCCCAGGGCCACATCGAGGACCATCATCACTGAGAAGCCGACCATGGTGGTAAGGGTGACCAGATCGATGTTTGCCTGGATTCGCTGGGACTCGGGGATCAACTCCTCCACCACAACGAAAATCATCGCACCGGCGGCAAAACAGAGTGCATAGGGCAGAACGTTCTGCATCTGCATAACAAAGAAGGCCCCAAGAATACCTGCTATTGGCTCCACCATGCCCGAGGCCTGCCCCATCAGGAAGCTTTTCGTTCTACCCATGCCTTCCCGGCGCAGGGGCATGGAGACGGCCGTCCCTTCCGGGAAGTTCTGTAAACCAATCCCAATGGCAAGGGCAATGGCCCCCCCGATCGTCGCCGAGGGCAGACCGGCCGCCACGGCCCCGAATGCCACGCCGACCGCCAACCCCTCGGGGATATTGTGC
>RPRC01000425.1 GCA_003857395.1 Geobacter sp. | reverse complement strand
TATCAAACATAATTCGTTCTATTGGAACTAAAGTCGACGATTCAATATTTCTAATTAATATTTCGCCAGCTTTTTCACCAATTTCTATTTGGGGAGATCTAATAGTTGTAAGAGGTACAGAATTCATTTCAGCAAAATGAATATCATCATTGCCAATAATCGAAATATCCTTAGGAACTTTAATATTTAGGTCTCTTAAAGCAGTCATTACGGCTAATGCCTGTAAATCATTAAAACATACAATGGCAGTTGGATAATCTTTTCGCATCCTACTTCCAAAATATTTTATGGTCTTTTCATAGCTCACTTTAGTATGAGCTCCAATTGAAACAATCATTTCCTTATTAAAAACCAAAGGGCTTTCGCTAAATGCACTATGGAATCCATTGATACGCTCTTTCGTGTGAGCCGATTCAGGGGGGCCTGCAAAATGTACAATTTTTTTATGTCCGTTTTTTATTAAGTATTCTACCACCTTTTTAATTGCTCTCATATTGTCTATCTCTACAACATTGGCTGCAATACCTTTAACATCTGCTAATAAAACGAATGGATAATTCAACATCTTCAATTTGAAAAGGTGTTCAATTTCTGAATTGCCATCCACAATCGGTGCAATTACTGCGCCCTTTACATCCTTTGTTAAAAATAAATTCGTTATTTTTTTTTCGTTTTCATGATTATAATCAGAACTAGCTATTAATAGCGAATAACCTTTCGACTTGGCACATTCCTTAACACCCTCCGCAATAGTGGTATAAAAAGGATAATTCAATTCTTTAATTATAATACCTATGCATTTCTCAGCATCACCTTTTTTCAGATTTCGAGCAAAACCCTTTGGTCGATAATTCAGATCTTTCATTAAATGTATAATCTTTTCTCTAGTAGAAGGCTTCACTACTTTTTTTTCATTGAGAACTGCCGAGACCGTTCCCTTTGAGACTCCCGCTCTTTTTGCAATATCTCCAATAGTTATTTCTTTTCTCTTACTCATTTGTGTTACCCAAAAAAATTTTTAATCCTTCTTATCTTAATACGGACTTTTCAACCAAAATCAATTTTCTTTAATAGCACTCCGGAAAATCAAAAAAAATCATGGCATTATTCAATCAAGCTTTACAATTATTTATAAAATGACTAACTCATCATAACTAAGATTATTTTGTCCAAGCTTCTCCCTCTGGCGAGCGGCGCCATTTGAAATATTCATCCAGAACTCTAAGTGATTCAGCGCTCGGAACCGGTCCGGTGTGTGGAGTTTGACCAAAGTACATTACAACAGGATTTTCATCTTTGAAAGCAGGCCAGTTTAGAACACCCTGCCCGTTCGGATCTCCGAATTTGGCAAAGTTAGTCCAGTATATTGCCATTGCTTCCGAAATATCAAAATCGGTTTTTGAGATTTGAGGATCGGCAGTATTCAAATGTTTGAAAACATAAGCAACATCCTGCCCATGCGGAGAACCAGATCCATGTTTGGGTGAATCTTCCGGGTATTCCGGGTGCTGGTCAAAATAATAATAGAATACTTTTGTATTTCCTTGTTTAGAATGAAGCCGCGCCCAGCTCCATGTTTGCCATCCGAATGCGGCATCGCGCATTAAATCGCGTGCGGTTTTCGGAACCTTGTTCATACCAACAGGATAAGCTTTTATAAGATCATCGGCAAACATCCCGTAACGTGTTTTTACAGAATTGATGTAATCTTCGGGAGTTTTTGACGATGAAAAGCTCGCGCCTTCATCGGAGTTGTATCCAACTAAAATCGGTAAGTCATTGAACATGCCTGTTTCGTAAAGTTTGTATTGATCATCTGGAATCACATATCCATCAATAATAGGCCAAGCCATACCTTTACCAAAACTTCCTTTGGGCAGTTTATCAGCAGGTATCTTCCGCAACTCAGCAATAGATGAGTCTCTGGCGCTTTCAACATATGCTTGCCCGTCACGTTCCGCAATGGATAGCAATTTCATATTCTCGCCGGGATAAGTTGTTGGGCGTGAAGGTCCGAATGAACCGCCGCTTTGAGAAATAGCGCCATGGAATAATCCTTTTGCTAAAGGCGATGCACACAACATGCTTACAGCAATTCCTCCTGCCGACTCGCCGAAAATTGTAACCTTGTTCGGGTCGCCGCCGAACGCTGTTATATTTTTTTGAATCCATTG
>RPRC01000424.1 GCA_003857395.1 Geobacter sp. | reverse complement strand
CTGTTGCATTTTGCGGGCGTTCGGTTCATTCTTCAAGGCGTCGTCTAGGAGGATGTTCAACGCAAAGGCTTCATTGATAATTTCGCTGTATCTCTGGTATCGAGCAAAGTCATGGCTCATCTCCTGCATGATGTTGAAGGCCAAATAAGCAATGACCGCCGAGACCGCCAGGGAGGCGGCAATGCTTGTCCAGATTTTGGTTTGGGCCCGCATTCAAGAACCTACTTGAAAATTGTCACCACCTTGGGATCGACTTGCGCCAAGGCGTCTGCGTATATGTATTTCAGAAAATTCGGACCTTCCCCCTCCTTGCCCTCTTTTGTCCTGGACCACTGGGAGAAGCTTTCGAGAGAGGGGATCAGGGACTGGTTCAAGGTAACGCTCAGCCTGGTCTTATCCCAGATCTGTTGCATGAATGCCGGCTCAAACCCCCATCGGCGGGCAATGATGTTTTTGGCTTCTTCCCTATGGGTCAGGACGAAGTCCTCAGCTTTGAGGAGGGCCTTGAGAAACCGTCTTAACGCCTCAGGGGATTGGGTCGTCGCGTCCTTGACTACCAAAACCCACTGCCAATCCCGGTTATTCTGTGCCGGCCAGGACGTGGCATTATCCTTCAGCCGTTTTTTGGCATCGTAAACCACGGTGTCCCAGGCGGACAGGGCGTCAACCTCACCGTTTACGATGGCCTCAACCAAACCGGGACCCGGGACTTTCACCATGGTCACCTCGGTTAAAGGTATCCTGTTCACCAGCAGAAAGGAAAGGAGGTAGTATTCACTGGAGGTGTTAGGGCAAAAGCCGATCCGCTTACCTTTTAAGTCGGCCGGATTATGAATACCCCTATCTCTCCTGACGACAATCTCGTTGGTGTTTACCAAAGCTACAGAGGCTGCGAGCCGCAGAGACGGATCATTATTGATCATCATGGCAAAAGTGGACTCATTGCCCATGCCCATCTGGACCTCACCTTTGGCCACCGCCTCCAAGGTGGCAAAGCCGAAAGCGTAGTCTTTAATAGACAGATCTAAACCGGACTCTTTGAAAAAACCTTTTTTATCCGCGATGGCGACCAGGCCGGAGTAAGGGAAGGGGGGCAAACCCAGGGAGAGCTTGAGCGGAGGGCCTGGCGGCACACTTTCTGTTGCCGGTTGGCATCCATAGATGGCAGTCAGGACAACCATTACCAGAACCATTCGTATAAAAACCTTGTATGCCAGGTGTATAGATTTTCTCATCGGTCCAATCCCCGCCCCTGCAACGAGTTACAGGCAATGTGGCCTTCAAGCTGCCTGGCTTTCTGGTTGGGGCCCAGCCTGTGCCGGCAGCCAAAATCGCTTCACCAACCTTGCACTTAGCATAAAGCCTTTCTTAGGAAGAGCAAAATAAAAAATGGCCCATCGCTAACTTCTCTTCGGCCCAAAGGCGGCCACTGTGACATTCGATTTTGTGCTTGATTATGGCTGGGCCAACACTGGTGCCTTCGTATTATGCAGCTCTGTGGAAACGCTGGAAGACCCCGAAAAGTTTATCGGCATCACGCTCATCAGAGCCGACACCGTTATCCTTTACGGAGCAGATGGTTTCGTGGGAGGAAGAGCACAGATGATGCGCGCGATTTTCCACTCATAGATTTTGGGTTTTCAATTCGGATTATACTATGGATGCTTTCCGAGAAAATGTGCAATTTAATAAAACTCTCGTTCACTCCGGACTTTGAAATGATATCGGGAACCAAGCCCGCTAAGCCGGTCTCCCCGCCGGCCATAAGTCCATTCGAGCAGGAAGAGCCGGCAAGTACGGCTGGGGGTTGATACGCAATCGCACCCAATCCGCGGTGCCGTGCCAGGAGGCTGAGGTGCACCAGCAGAGAGCTTGCCATTATCCTTATCTTCTTAAAAATTCCAATAAGTTAAAGGTATGATCTCCTCATAGCGAAACCCTTCAAAACGATTTTTAGAAGCGCAGATAGGGCAGTTATACTTCCGTTATGTTTTTAGGGATTGTTTCGAAATGAGCGCGGCACCCCTCGAGAAAGTGTGACTTTCTGGTCTTGGTGCCACATGGTGAACTGAGAGCGTTCCCGCAGGAGATAGGTAGAAATCTCTGGCTCAATGTTAATTTCTAACACATGGCCTCGCATGCTCAGGGGGGGATTAATGGGCTTCATTCCTTTTGGCAAGTT
>RPRC01000423.1 GCA_003857395.1 Geobacter sp. | reverse complement strand
AACTCGTCTGGTGACTATCTGGGATGCCAAATATCGTTCGCTATCAATTTGCTTTGCCAAAATTAATGATTACCTGACATTACTGAGGCCAGCATTTACCCAAACCATGGTGGAATCTACTCTAGTCACGCAATAATGATCTGCGGATAGAAAATGTAGAAGTTCTAAGTCATGTCAAGAGCTGAACTCTATTATTTTTGCCTGGACAAAGATCACTCCATAAAAAAACGCAACCTGACCTTAGCGGCGATACACATATTGACGCACCGTCGCCTCGGGTATACACTTTCAATTGAGGGAAGGTTGATCCCGCCTACTCTGAGGAAGTTTGCGACTTGCCTCTTACCTGATTGGGACGGCTTTCCCTCTTTTGTTTCTTCTCAGCGCGTTGTTCCTGGCGCGCACGCCGGGTACGCTGATTATTGCGCTGGCGCACCTCCTTTGGCACAATGTAGCGCTCGGCGATGATCTGGCGAGCTTGGCTGACCGTGACAGGGGTTCCATCCACGTCGCGCAGCTCGTAGGGGCGGTCCTCTTTCAGGATCGTCCAGATGCGGTCGAGCAGGTGGGTGGCACAGGCACACAGTGCTTGAGTGTGGTGCTTGCCATGACGGACGATCTGGTTGTAATAGATCGCAGCAATCTGCGGGTCCCACTGGCGGGCAGCCTCGGCCCCCATGAAGGAGAACTTTTTCACCAGGTCCGGACCAGCCTGGGAGATGTGCAAACCTTTGGATTCCCTCGCGCCGCTTTGGCTGCTGCGAGGGATCATCCCGCTCCAACCCCTGAAAGAAGCATGATCGGGGAAACGCTCGGGATTGCCGACGAAACTGAAGTAAACCGCGGCGCCATCCTGCCCTACCCCATGCAAGCTTTCAAGGTTGCGGCTGGGGTGCAATTGACGGTACAACGGACGAACCGTCTTGAGCTGCAAGCGGCGGTGTTCTGTTTCAAGCATTGCCAGCAATGCTTGCTCACGGGTGACCTCAGCCTGCAAATAGGCATAATCCAGATACTCTGCCTCGCTCCCATACAACGACAGCACTTCCTGTGCAAGTTGAACTATCGCAGCAGCCCAATCGTCGGCTGATTCAAGCATTTCGGTTGATTTCAGGCCGCTTTTCTGCCAGGCCTGCTGCAAACCTGTTGCCCCAAGGGTCAGCACTTGACGAGGATCATACCAATTTTCGCGAAACCAGCGGGTGAGGGGCGCCGCGTTATCCGTTAAAACTTGCTCCAAGCCCGGCCAGGCAAAGCGGTCGATCGCCCGCAGGCGGTTCTGGATAGCGGTCGAAAGATCCATCAACCGGTTGAGTTCCTTGCAACCACGTTGACAGGCCAGTTGAGTGGCGCTGATCAATTGCAGCGGATGGAGTTTCTCGGGACTCACGATCGGGAGTTTGGCCAATACTCGCGCATCGATGCGATCACTCTTAGCATGTTTCCGGTAGTAGCGGCGCAGGTCAGCTACTTGCTGACTGTTGACCAGATACACCTTCACGCCCCGACGTTGACAGAACACAGCCACCGGGAACCAGGCCATACCAGTCGGCTCCATCACAACTGCCAGGGGTTCGTCTTCCGCCGCTCCTTCCCGGGCGCGGCGGAAGAGTTGCTCCAGCGCCACTGCCGAAGTATTGACACTCATGACCACCGTCAATGCCTGGCCTCGATCGTCCATCACCAACGCTTTGTGAGCCGTAGTCAGAGCCAGATCCAGACCAATGTACCGCATAAGACACCTCCTAACTTTGAATAGATCGAGTAAGGTGGTTGCGGAGCGGCGGAATGACCCAAGCCCACAGGTTCTCGGCGCGAGAGGATCCCCACGCTGGCCAGTGATCAGAGGCAGCCTGAAAACAGGTCCTCAATGTTCCCAATCGGGTCTGCTTGGGGTACGGATGGCATTCTACTTTGAGAGGCAACCCAAAGGTCCCTCAGCCAGTATCACAAAGCCGACTCCGAACCGTCCCAAGTAAGTGTACGCCGATTATCAATGGGCTAAAATGCTATTGTTCAGCAAGTATAGGTATACCAGCCAGGACAGCCACTGGTCCGATTCGATGATCGACAGCCTGGGACAAACCGCGCGCGTGAGCCCGGAAACCGGCCCCGGAGTGACTTATTCCTATGACTTGCTTGGCAGATTGACGGATACCGAGTATGGCGGAGCGACCACCCACTTATCCTATAATTT
>RPRC01000422.1 GCA_003857395.1 Geobacter sp. | reverse complement strand
GCATCGGCGCTGAGCACCACTTCGATAAGATAATCGCCGATGCCGAACAGTTCCCGGAGATCTTCTTCAGCTTCCTTTCCCGGCAGAAGCCGCACTCCGATCAGCAGCATGTAGAGGGTTCCGGCACAGAGAGTGATGATTCCGAACTGAGAGAACTCAAACATGTCGAAGGGCGGTTGGCCGTGTTTTGCCGCCATGGAACTAACGATGATGTTGGTGGAGGTGCCGATCAGTGTGCAGACTCCGCCGAACAGGGCGCTGAAGGAAAGCGGCATGAGCAACTTGGCCGGACTCACTTTGAGTTCAGCGGCCAGGCTGAGAGTGATCGGCAGAAAGATCGCCACGACCGCCGTGTCGTTGATAAAGGCAGACAAAACGCCTGCGGTGAGCATGAGTGTGATGAGGGCCAACCAGAAATTTTTTTTGCCGATACTGATCAAACTTTTGCCGATGAAATCCACTGCTCCGGTTCGCTGCAGGCCCGCCGAAAGAATGAACATGCTTCCGACCGTCAGCGTGGCCGGATGACTGAAGCCGTCCACGCCCTCTTCCAGAGTGAGTATTCCGCTAAGCAGAAGGACCACCATAACGATAAGTGCGGCAATGTCGATGGGGATTTTTTCGGTTGCAAAAAGTACGACTGCTGCGGCAACGAGAAATAGAACGAAAATCATTTCAATGTTCATGTGCTATCCCTGTTTGTTCTTGCAAGGATCCCAAAAACAAGACTCATCATTGGTCTGCCGTTTTCTGGCTTACGCTCTCTGGAGCAGAGACGGATCATCAAAACCCCCGGTTTCCCTGTCAAACCCGTTAGCGGTGTTTGGCTGTTATGCGGGGGCGTGAGGATTCTCAGGATGTTTGTAAGTATAGAGTAGGCGAGAGATTACGCAAATCTCTACCCGTTTTGGGGAAGAATGAGTTATCTTTGCATTTGCTGACACATCATGTATCCTAACAAAATTTGAAGATCTCTTCATAGTAACGAGGTGAATATAGTGTTTTTGAAAAAACTGTTTACTTTTGGCAAGGATTTTAACCATTACCTGGAAAAGGGTGACAGGTACCTGGCAGTTGAACGGTTCGCCGATGCGAGGAATGCCTATTGCGAGGCCTTGGAGAAGCTTGTGGCGCGTGGTGAGGACGCCCTCTTTCAGGGTGAGACCGTTCGCCAGAAAATTGCGCTGACAGGCAATATGCTGGGCAGCTTGAATCTGGTCGAAGCGGAATATGCTCTTTCCAGCGGAGACAGAAAAAAGGCCGAGGAACATCTGCAGATCATCCTGGATCTGGCGGATGACGCAAACCTCAGGGAAAATTCGGCGAAGCTTCTGGCTGGACTCAAATCCGAGGCTTCCGAGACGGCAGTTGTCAAGGTGGACGATATGTGTACCCGTTGCGAGGGAACGGCTGCCGAGGCAGGAAACGGTGACTTGCAGGGTAGGGATGATTCCATATCCAGGGAAGACAGATTGGCCCTCTATTTTCAGACACTGCCCGGAGACCTCCCCGAGCGCTATGCCGGGATGGGGGATGTATTTGCCCGAGGCTGCCTCCTCAACCTGGAAGGGCATGAAGAAGAAGCCCTGCGGGTATTCGAGGAGTTATCCCAGGATACGGAAAATGACATCCTGAATTATGAGAAAGCAATACTCTGTTTTCACCAGGGTGATTCCGGAAAGTGCGAGCAACTTCTACTCAAGGCTATCGCGTTAAATCCTGGCAATCCACTCTGTACTATTGGATTGGTCCATCTTTATGCCGAGATTGGCAGGGGACCCGAAGCGTTGCAGGTACTGGAGCGGATGATTTCGAGTGACCTGCTTCCGGAACAGGCCATGCTGATGCAGGGCGACCTCTACACCCTGCTCCAGGATGAGTTGAAAGCGGTCGAAAGCTATTCAAGGCTCCTTGCCTCTCCCAAATTCGCCAGGGAGGCGGCTGAAAGGCTCGTACCGCTCCTGGAAAAACAGGGTCGCAGGGAAGAGGCAGCATATCTTACAAAAAAATTCGCCAAGGGTTGTTGTTGAGCGATACAGAGCAGAAAGCCATTGAAAGAGATAACAGTGACAGAGCTTGAAGGTGTCCAGGTAATGAGGGAGTCAGTCATGTCGAGCAAATCACGCCCGACAAGACTCATACCTGCCTGCTCCGTATATTCTGTTTCCCGCCAGGAGAGGGTCAGCTTTACTTGTCTCAGTTTTGT
>RPRC01000421.1 GCA_003857395.1 Geobacter sp. | reverse complement strand
TCTTAATATTAACAGTACCATGGTAGTTGCAATAGCCATGATAGCATTTCTTACATGGCTGAATACCAGAGGAATAGTAACAGGAAAAACAGTCCAGAATTTTTTCAGCACAACAAAAGTACTGTCGCTTCTCGGAGTGATTGCCATTGGTTTCTTTGCAACAAAAGCTATCGGATCATGGGAGATAAACAAAGAAGTGTTCTGGGATGCAAGCCAGGTCTCTCCTGATGGTAAAGTGATGCACCTTGCGGGATTTGCACTGGTGGCAGCTATCGGAACTGCAATGGTCGGTTCTCTCTTCTCCTCCGATGCGTGGTACAACGTTACCTACATCGCCGGAGAGGTAATCAATCCAAAACGCAATGTGCCCCTCAGCCTTCTGTTCGGGACACTTATTGTGTCTGTACTTTATATGTTTATCAATTTCATTTATATAAAGATCTTACCGCTTTCAGGTTCTCCTGATGGTACTGATGTATTAAGCAGGGGTATACAGTATGCCACTGACGACAGGGTGGCGACTTCGGCAATGAGTGTGGTCTTTGGCGACAGTGCGGCTGTTATAATGGCAGTGTTCATTATGATAAGTACTTTCGGTTGCAATCACAGCCTTATCCTTTCGGGGGCAAGGGTATATTATGCAATGGCCAGGGATGGACTTTTCTTCAAAAAGGTTGGGGTGATTAACAAGCACGGAGTGCCGGGCTTTGCCATCACTGTTCAGGGTATATGGGCAATTTTACTCTGTTTGTCAGGCACATACAGCAACCTGCTTGATTATGTTATATTCGCCGTCCTTATCTTCTTTACACTGACGATCCTGTCAATATTTGTGCTGCGTAAAAAACGCCCCGACATCCCGCGTCCTTACAAGGCGTTCGGGTATCCGGTGGTACCGGCAATATATATCCTGACAACTGCCACAATCATGATCATCCTTCTGATTTACAAACCGGCATACACCTTCCCCGGGCTCATTATTGTGATATTGGGAATCCCTGTTTACTACCTGTGGAGAAGATGGAACAAGAATGTTCCGGTTTCGCATTCAGAAAATGATTCTGAATAATAGAACATCAAATGGCCTGAAATTTGATTGTTAATTATATAACACTTCTATGAAAAAGAAAAACCGTGAAATTCTTATATGGGGAAATGCGGTGATTCTGGCTCTGATGTTTTCATTCACTGCATGCGAGGATACTCCCGGCGACATCCTCGATCCCGATACAGCGGGTGTCTGGACCCTCATGACAACCGGCAGCGGCTTGCCCTCCAACCAGATCATCGACATTGAACGGGATGCTGATAATAACCTCTGGGTTGCTTTTTCGGGCATGGGGGTTGGCAAGGTCCGGGATGGGAAATGGACTTTCTACAGGACCGCAAACAGCTCTCTCCTAAGTGATAATGTTACTTCGCTTGCAGCCACCTCTGACGGAGGAATGATAATTGGCACCATAAATGGCATCGCTAAGGTGACCTCAACAGGCATCTGGTCTTCATACAAAGATCCGACGGTGACAACCATGAGCATAAACACGATAGCAGTAACTTCTGACGGCACTACCTGGGTAGGAACTGAAACCGAAGGTTATTATGTCGACGACGGATCCGGTTATGACCAGGTGTTATTAGCTCCCTTTGTGAATGTAAATGCAATAACTGAAGATAATAACGGTATCGTCTACCTCGGAACAGATAATGCACTGCTTGAATATTCGGGAACCTACACCCGTATAATTACAACAGCAGCAGGATTGCCTGCCAATAATATTTCTTCGCTTTTCTTCGACAGCAAGGAGAGGCTCTGGGTCGGCACTGAAGGAGGGAAGACTGTTTCCTGGACGGACGATGCAATGACTTTCAATCAGCTGTCACTCATGAACGGTAGTTCCGGAACATCGATAACGGAAATATTTGAAGACAGGCGGGGCCACATCTGGTTTGCAACTTCATCTGACGGCCTTATTGAATATGATGGCGTTATCCCGCACTCATACAAGATGTATAGTGGATTTTTTGAGGATAATGTAACCTGTATAGGTGAAGATGAATCAGGCAATATATGGATCGGACTGGCAACGAAGGGACTGGTCAGATACACTTTGCCAATTGATTAAAACCGGACGGAAATGAAAGGCAGAGTACTGGTTATTATATTTTTATCCCTTGCAGGTTTTATCCCGCTGAAAAGCCAGACGATC
>RPRC01000420.1 GCA_003857395.1 Geobacter sp. | reverse complement strand
TCCGGATCGAGCTTTCGCAAATCACCGACAAGGGGGTGCGTCTGCATTTCTCTGGGTATCCGGACGTATTGTCAGTATGGCTCTCACGTTGGGATTTGAGCGTATGTGTCGACTGGCAGGGCTAATCCTGGGACATGTGGATCAGTCTGGATGCGATCCCGGAATCATCACCAACAGGCTACCGCTGCACGTTGTGCGAAAACGCCCACAGTACTTGGTCAAGTCGCGAAGCGCTTTGGCGAGATCATCTCTTCGAACCCTTCCTGGAATGGGTCAACGAGGACCTTGCGCCTGCAAGCTGGTTGAGGCTTTATGGCACGGAAGGCGGGAGCAGTTGGGCCACCTATGGTAGCCACCAGAACGAGTCTTCCGACGTGGCGTATCTCGTAAGGGAATTCACCCTAAGTCCAAGCCGGTAATTCTTTCCCTTGTCTTCGCTTGATGCCGGCTCGACGGAGTATCTGAAGACATTTTGTCTCCGCGTATCCAATCAACCTGACGTAGCGACGCTATACGTCGCACAAGCTGGATATCCTACGTTTTTCAGAAAACTGCGGGGAGACACGGCCATGAACACAATTGCCAATGAAGTCGCTCTAAACCTCGATTTGGATGCCCGTCAAAGATTGAGCGAGACTCATCCCGATACGCTCGATGCCATGGCGAATTTGGCCAATACGCTCCACGACCACGGCGATCTGACAGGAGCGCTGGCATTGCAGGAATCGGTTCTGGAAGCCCGTCATCTTATCCAGGGTGAAGAACACTTCGATACGGTTATAGCTAAAAGCAACCTGGCCCTCACGCTTTGTGAACAGGGCGACTATGCTAGGGCATTGAAGCTTCAGGAATCGGTTCTGGAAACCAGCCGACGCATTCGGGACGCGGAGCATCCACTTACGCTTATAGCCATGAACAACCTCTCAGGCACGCTTGGTGCTCAAGGAGACCTGGCCGAAGCACGTGCACTACAGGAATCTGTGCTTGAAACCCGCCGGCGCATCCAGGGCGCGGAGCACCCAGATACGCTTAATGCCATGAACAACCTCGCCAGCACGCTTCATGATTTGGGTGATCTGTCAGCAGCGTATGTGATGGAGAAATCCATGTTGGAGACCCTCCGACGCGTTCAAGGGGAGGATCATCTGCAAACGCTTGTTGGCATGAACAACTTCGCCCGCACTTTGTACGCGCTTGGAAAGCTGCGCAAAGCTCGGACCCTGCAGGAACGCGTACTGGAAGCCAGCTATCGCATACTGGGGGTCGATCACCCCTATACGCTTACGTGGATGAGTAATCTCGCTGCTATCTGTAGAGGAATGGATGATTACGAGGCATCGCAAACCCTGGAAGAATCAATGCTGGATATCAAACTACGCCTGCTTGGCGAAGAGGACGATGAAGTGCTGTCCGACATGGACCAACTCGCTGAGACACTTTTGCAACTCGACATGACTGCTGATGCATCGGCGCTGCGCAAAAAGGCTAAGGCGATCCGTCGTCGGAAGGAAAAACACCAACAGTCAAAAGTGCTGACATCCAAGGACCGAGTAAGGATGGGGTTGGCACTTCACTAGAATAGGCCAGCATTTACCGGCGTTTGTTTCTGGCGGAGTAGAACTTTTTTGGCATGGCCGCTTCGCCGGGTCGATTGTGTCTCTCGCCAGCCTGCAAAAGGCTGCGGTCTGCACTTGACCCGGCTAACGGACTGGCCGTGATAGCCTCGCCAAAGCATTGTTGGAGCAGGTAGAACTTCAGCCAGATTCACGCTGCTCTCGATAGCCATCCACGGCGTTCATGCCTGAAAGCCTCAAAAATGATCTTTCAGCTGCAAGGAAAGATCTTCCAGCTCGATGCCCTTCAAAAACCGCTCCAACTCGCCCAGATGGAAACCAAGCACTAATTCCAGAGTATCAATCTGGTTAAACAGCCATTCTTCAATGGCCTTGCCCTGGGCCTCCGTCAATATTGCCTCGCCCATATTCTTCAATACCGTTGATCGGTGAATATTGGCCCTGAATTCCTCAAAAAATTGGTCTGGCATGAGGGCATCGAGGTATGGCGGCAACAGATCGATATCGATCACTCGGGGATTGGAATATTGCATGGTCTTGCTCCTCGTTAACATGTCAAAAGCATTCATGGCAGGCTGAATCAGCGCGGTTAGATCAGATAAAGCCGATCGCCGTCTTCACGCCGCCAGCCTTGACTGCACACTC
>RPRC01000419.1 GCA_003857395.1 Geobacter sp. | reverse complement strand
TTTATGAAAATGTGAAACGCGTGGCTCTTGGGAACATCTATCGGGAGTACCTGGATATTGGCCGCGAGTTTGACTTGCCGCTCCTTCTGTCCACCACGACCTGGCGGGCGAGCCGAGAGCGAATCGATGCTGCCGGTTTTGCCGGAGTAGATGTTAACGGCGACAATGTCAGGTTTCTGCATGCCCTGCTGAAAAGTTATGGAGGGTACGCGGAGAAAGTTGTCATCTGCGGTTTGATGAGCTGCCGCGGGAATGCCTATATTCCTGGTGAAGCGCTGGCTGTCAGTGAGGCGATGCAGTTCCACTCCTGGCAGGCTGAGAAATTAGCTGTAGCAGGGATCGATCTTTTCCTCGCCGCCACACTACCGGCCATTAGTGAAGCCACCGGCCTTGCGTTTGCTCTTGCTGCCACCGGCAAGCCCTATGCCCTTAGTTTCGTAGTTCGCCCTGAGGGGACTCTGTTGGACGGGACACCACTGAAAGATGCAATCGCGTCCATCGACGCTACAGTTATCCCACGACCTTGGGCCTATATGGTCAATTGCACCCATGCTTCCTTTGCTAGGTCGGCACTGATGCATGAAACAAATTCTTCAGCCACGGTTCGGCAACGAGTTGTCGGGTTGTTGGCCAATACCGCAGCACTTAGCCCCGAAGAACTAGACGATAGCACTAGTCTGGTTGAGGAAGATCCTGAATCTTTTGGAAACTCCGTTGCTGCACTGCACCGGGAATTAGGCTTGAAAATTCTGGGGGGGTGTTGCGGGACCGACGACCGGCATATCAGGTCTTTGGCCTCACAGCTGGCAAAACGACGGAAATAAATGAGAGCCCAACAAGTCAGCGGCAGACGGTCAAGCTGCTGCGCGGAAAACCGCTGTTGATACATCGGCCAACATCCTTTCAAATCAGACTCGTATGTATGCGGCGCTTTCTGATTTAATCATAATCAAGATGTTAACCCATAACGGGATCTAGGCTTATCCATCTCAAATACAATGCCTCGATCCAGCAGGATCTGAGCCAGGTGATCTTTACCGCCAGTTTGGACAAATGGCCCTACCCTTTCCCCTTCGATCAGCAAGAAAAAATTACCTCCCGGCTTCAAAGGCTGTTTACTCGAGGAGACTCGCCGTGAGTTCAGTACGTCCTTTGAAATTATCATTGATTTCACAATTGGCCTCGCAATAGGAAACTTCTCGAATGATTTGTTACATCAACTTGATCTCTTGGACTTTACGATCGATTTCACCTGATTTAAGAAACAGATCGAACGCCTTGTTGAAGAAAAACGAGATAATGTCGATTTCTTTTGCTCCTTCAGGAATTTCATCTGCGTAAAGCGACGACAACCGTTTCATTTTTACTATGACTTCTGGATCAACAGCTATTTTGCGAATTACTTCCTTTTTCGCCTCTTTTGTATCGTTATCTTGGTTATCAAGTTGATCTACTGTATTTGCCATGGCAACCTCCGTTAATATTGATGATGTAGAAGAAAATTACCATGCAAACTACCGGTAATCAAGTAATTAATCAAAATATGTGTTATTTAGGCTTGATTGCCTTATTGTAGTATGGTAATCATAAAACAACTGGAACGCCGCAGGATGGCTTTACCAGGCTCGGCGAAGGCCCAAATATAGCTTATAACCATAAAACAACCTAACGTTGTTTTATGGTGAGGTGGTGAAATGGCGATTGAAACGGATGTATGGCCCCTGTCGGAAGGGAATATTGTCACCGATCTTGAACGGTGGAAGGGTATCTATATTAATTTATTGCAGGCCAGGAGGTGTGCACCAAGGACTTTGACCATCTATTCTGCGGTTATTGACGAGCTTATCGAGTATTCTCGCCAGTTTCAGGACGAAGTTGCAATATCTGACATAGGAACCTTCTTTATCACACGTTTTCTTGATTATAAGGACAAAAGATCCAAAAAGGGTATATCAGACACGACCAGATCGCATTACATAAAAGTATTCAAGGCTTTTTTCAAGTTTATTGATGGAAATAACCTTGAAGGCTTCGGGATACTTTATAATCTGCGTAATCTGACAGTAAAGAACCAAAACGGACAGGGAAAGAAAAAACCCGCCTATAGCGATGAACAAGTAGAAAAGATCATCCTCACCATAGAACAAATCCGGAAAAAGACTGAATCTCACGAAACGCGAGCCTTTACCTCAACAAGAAATTTCTTGCTCACAAAATTCGTTCTCTTCTCCGGGATCAGAGCC
>RPRC01000418.1 GCA_003857395.1 Geobacter sp. | reverse complement strand
TAAGGTTATGGGTAACCGCACTGAGATTGATCTCGAGTACCGTCTGGTGTATTTTTTGTTCCAGCAAATAGGCGATGCGTTCAAATTCAAAAGCCCGTGCACCTTTGATAAGTATCGTTTCGTCCCGGAACATAGACGGATGAAATTGCTCTAGGAAAACATCCGTGGCCGGATAAAAAGCTGACTCCGAAACCGCATTTTCAAAAAGATGTGCATGCTTAATGATTGCCGTACCAATACCAACGAACCTGTGTACTTTTTGCTGCTTTAATAATTGGGCGATATCGCTGTATAAAGCGGTATCGGACCTACCGCTCTGTAAAATATCAGATAAGATAAGGGTGTGTTTCGGATGCTGGTGCTGTTGCGCCAGGAAATTTAAAGCCAGTTGAAGCGAGCTCCAGTCTGCGTTATAGCTGTCATTAATCAGCGAACAACGGTTGATCGCTTCTTTAAGTTCCAGCCTCATTGCAAGGGCGGGAAGCCCCTTCATCCTTTCGGCGATCACCGCTGCAGGAATGGAAAATAAGATCATCACCGCCAGTCCGTGCATGGCATTTTCCAGGGATGCATCATCGGTAAAGGGTATCTTGAACGCATACACTGTATTATTATAGGCTGCAACTATTTCAGTATGCTTTGGCGTTTTATTGATTGTTTCTATCCTTATGTCGGCATCCGGATGCCTGCCCCAGGAGAAAAGCCCTGGCTGCTTACCGGGTGTGTGTTCAGATTGCACTATGTCATCTATGGACTGATGATCTTTGCAATACATCAAAGTATCCGAACCGGTGAAAAGTGAAGCTTTTCCCTGATCTTCTCCTGCAGGCTGCCTTTGTGCGAGGCTTCGTCAGGAGCCTCAACATGCAGATACACAAAATCAACTACCTCAAGCGCCTTCAGCGCCGCGGATACCTTCCCGCTGTAGTTGGTATCAAGGTATCCCGTAGCGCCCGGCACAGAAATGGCTTGCAGGCCTGCGCTGATGCCCAACCCCTTAACAAGATCAACAGCTGATATGACACTGCCGTGCAAACTATATGTTTCAGCAAAAGACGGCAGCTTCAGCGCACGGCCCTGGCCCCAAAGCCAGATCGCGTTGGCCGGTTCCTGCCCCTTGCGCACCCGTGATTGATTGACATTCAGGCTGGGCAGTATCCGGCGGGAGTGCTGCATGATATCAAGCAGTACCCCAGCGCCCTGGCCGTACGGCAGATAGGCGTCAATTTTCTTGTCTGATATGTCATGCGGTGGCGTGGTCGTGAGTGTTGAACTGCCCCTGCGCCAGACCATTACATGCCGGTAGCTCACGCCCGGATAAAAACAAATTGTCTCAGAATCAAAAGTTTCCTTGAGGTTCCTAATGATTTCGTGCGACTCATCCGACGTGATGTGCCCGGCGCTGTAGTCGTGCATGTAGGTGCCGTCATGCCGGTCCTGCAAAGCCACCAGGTTGCAACGGAAGGCAACGTCTTCCGGCGCAAGCTGCAGGCCCATGCTGGCCGCCTCAATCGGCGCCCGGCCCGAATAGTATTTCCTGGGGTCATATCCCAGTACTGCCATGTTAGCCACATCACTGCCAGGATCCATGCCCTCCGGGATGGTGCGCACCAGGCCCAGCACACCGTTCTGCGCCAACCTGTCCATATGGGGCGTGCGGCTGAGCTCCAGCGGGGTTTTGCCCCCTTTGTCCGGCAGGGGATAGTCAGCCATGCCGTCGCCCAGCAGGATGATATATTTCATGCAGCTCCCTTCAATGAGGTCATGTTCGCGTTGGGCCAGGCAACACGGTCATGGCCCAACGCGTAAGGCACGAAGAAAAGACCTTGTCCCTTACAGTCTATCCTTCCTATCTTACACCTCTCAACAATAAATACCATATGTCAGTATCGAGCACGCCGCCCAGCATAGTGCCTTCAATCCTTGAGAAAAAAAACTGCCAGGACCAGAATCGCCAGAGCTATGCGATACCATGCAAACATCCTAAAGTCAGCTTTTCTCAAATATGCAAAAAGGAACTTGATCGCCAGGAAACCCGCCACTGCAGCCGCGGCCAGGCCGGCCCAGAACGATGCGCTCATCGCAGCCAAATCGAGCTTGCGCGATTCAAGAACAAAAGCGCCGATCATAGCCGGCGTGCCCAGCAGAAACGAAAAGCGCGCAGACTGCTCGCGCGTGAGACCCAGACCCCGGCCGGCAATAATAGTAATGCCTGAGCGCGACACACCCGGTATAAGGGCCAGGCTTTGCAGCAGACCAAC
>RPRC01000417.1 GCA_003857395.1 Geobacter sp. | reverse complement strand
TTTCCGGATGAAAACTAGTTAGTACATTATCAGGTACAATATATCACCGTATTGGACAAGGAACTTTTTGCCGCTGATGGCCGCTGGTCCTTGAATGGCAATCAAATCAAGCGTACAATTCCTTCAGCACTCGCGGCTACTGAAAGATTGGTCCCTTTACGGCAAACCAGAACCGTTGACTGCTGTTTCACTCAATCGCGGCTTAAACGAAACAAGGAGTTTTAGTCATTATGGAATTCAGAACATTCACCATGCATCGCCTGGTCAAAAACGAGGACCTGAACCATCACGGGACACTGTATGCGGGAAGGAGTGCGGAATGGTTTGTGGAGGCGGGATTCATTGCCGCAGCGTCACTCACCCGGCCGGAAAATATCGTCTGCCTGAAGATACACGGCATGACATTCATACGCCCGGTACACCCGGGAGAGATCATAGTCTTCGAGAGCAGGATAGTCCTGGCGGGTCGGTCATCCCTGCATGCCCATGTGCGCATGCTCGCAAAAGATCAATTCGTACTGGACGGATTCATCACCTTCGTCCATGTGGATCATGAAGGCAAATCCCAACCCCACGGGATTACCGTCACCCCAACCAGCCCGGAAGATCACCTGGTGCAGGAGCGGCTCAAAACGCTTCTGGCTGGCGCCTAGGAGCCTATCGAAATTGGCGAAATGATGCCCCGCTACCCTATTTGTTTCATGGCTGACGGTTAACCATCGCGCTATTGGCAGACACAAAAGGGTTTCTGCAGGGAGTCCATGAAAATACCGGGTTTGCACTGAATCCCGGTTGGCCCTTCGGCTTCGAACTGGCACCTGAAGGTCTTCAGCACCTGCTGATTCGATTCGCTGTCAAAAAGCACAGCGGCAAAACTGATCAGAAAAAGAGCAGGAAACAAAACAGGCTACCTCCACAAAGGCTCTCGATGGGCCTTGGGAAATAGCCTGTTTTAATTATTTACATCTTCCTTCACTGCCTGTCCAGAACCTCTCGCAGCTTTAATAAAAGCTCATTTTTCGAGAACGGTTTCATGATGAATTCAGGCCCAGCTCCCTGCAATCCTTCAAAGTCGATAATGTTTGCCGTGTAGCCGCTGATGAAAACGACTTTCATCTCCGGCTTTATCTGCCGTATTTCGGCAAGAAGCTCTTTACCGTTTTTTTTGGGCATAACCACGTCGGACAAGACAAGGGAAATGTCATCGTGCTCCCGGAATAGCGTCATCGCCTCCTCACCGTCACCGGCAAGATATACCCGGTAGCCGGCTTTTTCCAGTGTCCTTTTCATGAAAAGCTTTACGATTTCTTCATCCTCGACAACAAGCAGGGTTTCCGTCCCGCCGGCAAGCGAAAGCGGTCTCATTATTTCTTTTGTAGCCACGTGTTTTTCCAAGAGCGGCAGATAAATGTTGAAGGTCGCTCCTGCGCCTGTTTGGCTGCTGACCAGCACGCTGCCTCTATGCTGCTTCACTATCCCGTAGACCATGGCCAACCCCAGACCGGTGCCCATGCCGACGTCCTTTGTAGTGAAAAAAGGTTCGAAAACCCTGTCGATTATTTCAGTAGCAATGCCCGTACCCGTATCGCGAACGGAAATCAGAACGTAGAGACCCGGCAACAGCAGATCATACTCGGCTTCGGAACCCGCCTTGACCAGCACCTGCTGCGTAGAAATTGAGAAACGGCCGCCACCCGGCATGGCTCCGCGGGCATTTGCCGCCAGGTTCAGCAGTACCTGCTCGATCTGACCGGTTGAGGCCATGACTTGCAGCCCCTTGCAGCACAATTCCGTGTCGAATCCGATATCTTCACCTATGACTCGCTGAATGAGTTTGCTGGTGTTCGCAATGATGTCGTCAATGAGAACCGGTTTCTGCTCAATGTGCTGCTTCCGGCTGAAGGCAAGCAACTGTCTGGTCAAATCGGCGGCTCTTTCCGCCCCGTGCAATAATTGCCCGACACACTCCTGCAGAGACTCATAACGTGCCGGGATACCATCGCGAATTTCCTCGCCATAACCGTGAATGGCGGTTAAAAGGTTGTTGAAATCGTGGGCGACGCCCCCTGCCAACTGACCCATGGCTTCCATTTTCTGTGCCTGCATAAGCTGCTGTTCCAGCGATTTGCGCCCGGCAATCTCCCGCTGCAAGGCTTCCAGCGACTCTTGCAGCTCTTTTCCCATGAGTCTGAGCGCGGAGATGTCAACGATCGCCGCCAGGCACTCTTGACCAGAGTTTGCGGCAACTGCCTCTATTCGGACAA
>RPRC01000416.1 GCA_003857395.1 Geobacter sp. | reverse complement strand
TGCTTTCGGCGTTGTCGGGCCTGCCGCTCAAGCAGGGCATCGCCGTCACCGGCGCGGTCAATCAACACGGCGAAGTCCTGCCGGTCGGCGGCATCAACGAAAAGATCGAGGGCTGGTTCCGCGTCTGCGCGACCGCCGGTCTGGACGGCAGCCAGGGCGTGCTGATCCCGGCGCGCAATCGCCGCCATCTGATGCTGACGCCGAGCCTGGTGGATGCCGTCGCCGAGGGACGCTTCCATATTCATGCCGCAGAACAGGTGAGCGAGGGCATCGAACTGCTGACCGGTCTGCCGGCGGGCGAACTGAACGCGTCGCGGCGCTATCCGCACGCCAGCGTGCTCGGGCATGCGCAGGAAACCCTGCAGGCCTACAGCCACGCCTGCCGTGCTGCCGAACATCCCGCACGCAAGCCCGCGCGCGCTGGCCACCCGCCGCCTCGGCGATGAGGCGGGAAAAGCCATGCGGCGTTGGTTTTCTCGTTGATTTGGATGGTATGGGCTTCGCGAATTCGGCCGAAGTCACCGTCCAATTGGGGGAGCTTGGGCTTCCTGCATCAGCCCGAGCTATACGGGCAGCCTGGTGATGGGCACGCTTAGCCGGAGTTCTTCAACCCCCGTCATGATTTCAGACATGCAAGTCCCCATACCTTGGCTATAAATGAACAGAGGTTCACAACGTGTCTTGGCTGCGGAAGCAAAATGGGGGCATGAAAATGATCAACTGTTCACAATCAAGATTACGCTATGCCTTATCCAAAGTGAGCTTGGTGATGTCGTTGGTGTTCTTGGCGGGTTGTGGCGGGGGCGGTGTTGGTGACGATAGCTGGTTGTATCCATCTTGGGTTCCCACGGATGTTCTGGTTGCCGATATCGACGGTGATAGCCGGGCAGATGTCATCACGCTTGCGCAACTGGCCAGTAGTTATGACGACAGGAAAGGCCATCTGGTCGTCCGGCTGCAGACTTCGCCTGGTGTGTACGCACCCGCGCAAACCTATCTGGTCGGTATCTATCCCTGGAAGATGGCGCTGGGCGATATTGACGGCGACGGCGCTGCCGACCTGGTGATTACCGACCCCGTCGGTTCAACCAGCACGGCGCCCAAATCCATCTGGATGCTGCGGCAGGATGCAGGCAATCGCGGCCAATTCCTCGCGCCCGAGCGGCTGGCGATCGACACCAGCGCTCCCTACGATGTGGTCATCGGCGATATGAACGGCGATGACGTGCCCGACATTGTGGTTGCCGATTCGCTGTCACTCGTAAAAGGCGCCATTCTTGTGGTTCAGGATGCGGCCAACCGAGGCACATTCCTAACGCAAACGCTGATTCCGTTGCCGGGCAACGCGACGGCAGCCGCCATCGGCGATGTGAACGGGGACGGCCGCAAAGATCTGGCGTTGCGGATGGGTATATCGTCCGTCAATTATGTGTGGAATGAGGAATTGGGCATCGTCTACCAGCAGCCGGGCGGCGTGCTCGATCCGGTCGTGAGACTGTCACCCCAGACGGGGCTCAACACTCAGGCGCTGGCGATCACCCACTACGACAGCAACGGACTGGCGGATGTCGTGGAATTTTTCACTCCTGAAGCGGAGGGTTACACAGCCAAGGTCACCACCCTGCTGCAGAGTCCGTTGGGTACTTTTTCTGCGGTAGACACCTCGCTGGCAACCGTGAGAGGCATAGACGACGGCGTGGTGGAGGATCTCGATGGCGACGGTTTGCCCGATTTCGCCTGCGTAGGATTTTATCCCGTGGGTTCGCCCAGCACGGTCTACTCCACCCTGAATATCTTCATCCAAAACGGCAGCGGTGGGTTCGGCCAGACGGCTGCCATCTCAATGCCGGTTGCCTCTTCCCGGATAGCGGCCGGTGACATCAACGGAGACGGCCTGAACGATCTGGTCGTGCTGGGTTCCGAGAATCGGGCCATGGTGCTGCTGCAATCGAGTACGGCTCATGGAACATTTTTGGCACCGCAATTCTTGAACTGACAGCCTGGGCACCACCGCCGGTGGTTGTCTATGTGCTCACCGAGACGCGGCTATTGCTAGAGAAAGTGACTGTCTCTTGATTTTTGGCTTGCGGGGATTCCTCCTGTTCGTTGATCTCGGCCAATCACTCGCTGGCACCGAAACAGCGATACAGTTTTTGTAATCAGTCCGCTTCGCCGCGTGCCGCCAGGATCCGGTCGCGGCCGCCCGCCTTGGCGGCATACAGCGCTTTGTCGGCGCGGGCGATAAGCGCTTCCAGTTCGCGGTCGGCT
>RPRC01000415.1 GCA_003857395.1 Geobacter sp. | reverse complement strand
GCACGCATCGGCAGCAGCAAGGTAGTGCGGAAGATCATGGTAGCTGAGCTGCCGCAATACCAGCACATTGCTGAGTACCGGAAGTGGCACCAGGCTCTCGCCCGTGACCAGAATAAAAAGCATCTCCCTGTCACGTTTTTCCATCTTCCGGGCAATTTCCAGCATTAACTCTATCCCCTGCCAGGAGGTCGCTGCGTTTCCCATCCAGAACACCTTGAAAGTGCCCTGAAAACGTTTGAGCACGGTTTCTCTCGCGTGAAGAGGATTAAAAAGGTGCGGATCGGAGCCATTGGGTATGGAATAGGCCTTTTTAATTGCCAGATCATCACTGATATATTTCTTGAGCACTTCTGAAACGCCGATACCCGCATCAACCAGGTGAGCCAGCGTTCTTCTCTTTCTCTTCTCGCGCCTAATCAGCACATCCCGTTCCCTGCCCCGGGGATAGCTTCCCTGAAGTTCTTCAACCGGCGCATTTATCTCCCAGACCACAGGGAGGGAAAAGGGTCGTATGAGCTTGAGCAGCGTAGCCTGTTCAAGATACGAATGAACAGGTCTTCCTGCTATTCTGATATAGAGCACATCTGATGCTCTGGCTACCGTGAGCGCCCCTCGCTTGCTCCGTTCATAATTAATGCATTCAGGATCTCCATCGCCCAGGCAGGATAAAATCGCATGCCCTCTTCTTTTGAGGGCCCTGACCAGGTTGTAACCATGGACCGACCTGCCCATGCTTAACGGGTAGTAGGGAACGTAAAAGAACCCTATTTTCATGGTGATAAATCCTGTTAGCGTAACCGCGTTATTTAACCACCTGCCACAAAAACTGCTTCCAGTTTCTTCCCCACTTGCCTCTGAAAAGCTCTCTATTCTTCTCGTAATCAACTGAAATCAGTCCGCTTGCCCGGGTAACCTCTTCATGATGAATAACAACCGATTGCGGCTGATAAAAAACTATTTTATTCTTCTGCTTTAATTGCACACATAAATCTGTATCCTCGCATCCGTACCAATATCTTTCATCAAGCAGGGCATCTTCTTTCCTCACCAGTAAACACGCACCGGTAAGGTTGGACACGGGCCCGGCAACATTTGCCTCTTTAACTGAATGATTGACTTTGGCATTTCTAAATGCATGTTTTTGAAATCCGGTCTCATGGTTTATCTCATAGCCGGCGAATTGGATGCTTCCATCCGGGAAAATCATTTTGGGACCCACTGCCCCTATTTTCAGATCACTGTTGATTATTTCATAAAGAGGGAATAGCCATTCAGGCAATACCTCTACATCGTTATTCATAAAACATATGTAATACCCCCCGGCCGCAGCAACTCCCCTGTTGTTTGCATGGGAATAGGAAGCGTTTTCCTCCAGGCGGACGAGGGAAACAGGGAAAGAGGTTACTGTGGTCAGGTCTTCCAAGCGGAATTTTTCACTTGAACCATTATCCACAATGACGATCTCTTCGATCAACTCTCTTTCAGTCTTTTTCTCTATGCTTAGTATACATCTCTTCAAATACTCTTTCAGATCATGAGAGACGATAACTATAGAAACTCTTCTATACACTTCAACCATGTTCTATCCCGCCATTCTTCAGGGATACACTGCTCTGAGCACCATTCAGCCGCTTATTCATCATCTTGCTTATCATATCACGAACCTCAGCTACCGTTATTGCATCCAGGCACTTCCAATCATCACATAGATTCCACACCTCATCATTGCCATAGCAGGGATAGCAACGGAGCTTCGGCTTTATAACATTGGCATGGGGATTATAGTATGGCCCGCTTTTCTTATCGCTTGTGGCTGTGAAGATGGCTATTTGCTTTTTTCTTAATGCGGCAGCAAGATGCATAAGCCCGCTATCGTTTGATAAGAACAGATCGCATTGATTTATGAGAGATGCTGTTTCCTGAATGGGCAAATTAGTATAAGCCGTAATCCGGTGGTGATCGATTTTTTCATCGTTTTTTCCACAACAATAAACATGGAACCCATCCGTTATAAGCAAATCTACAAGCTCTTTATAATGCGTCCATTTTCTCCTCTCCCAATATTTCCTTTGGGTACACCCTGCATGGATTAGTATGTTGAATGGTTCCAGGTCAAAATTCCTGTCTGAAAGATTCAATTGTGGTGGTTTAAATTCCTTAGCCCCTAATTTTTTTGCCGCGCAGCAATAGTGCTCGTATTCAGATTTTTTCTTCCAATTCTTTTTTAGTTTCAGGTACCTTTTTGCATTATCTACCCTATGATCAGATAAGAAG
>RPRC01000414.1 GCA_003857395.1 Geobacter sp. | reverse complement strand
GAATTCTTCGACCGCGTGCTGTACCTGGCCGAATGGCAAGGTTTTGTCTCCGACGAACACTTCAGCGTCGATGGCACGCTGATCGAAGCCTGGGCCAGCCACAAGAGCTTCGTGAAGAAAGACGGTAGCGGCCCCGACCGCCCGCCCGGACGTAATCCCGAGGTCGACTTCAAGGGTGAGAAACGCAGCAACGCCACCCATGAAAGCAGCACCGACCCGGAGTCCCGGCTCTACAAGAAGGGCGAATTCACCGAAGCCAAGCTGCGTTACATGGCGCACGCACTGTCCGAGAACCGGCATGGCCTGGTGGTCGATGTGGAGACCACCCAAGCCAACGGTCGCGCGGAATGGGAAGCGGCGCACACCATGATCGAACGCAGCGTGAAGCAGCCAGGCGCGACGATCGGGGCTGACAAAGGCTACGACACGGCGGAATTTGTTGATCTGCTCAAACAACGGAATCTGAAAGCGCACATCGCCCGCAAGACAACCGGCAGCGCGGTAGATGGAAGAACCGCGCGGGGCAAGGGCTACGCCAAGAGCATTCGACGCCGCAAGATGATCGAAGAGGCCTTTGGCTGGATCAAGACTGTGGGCGGACTGCGCAAGACCAAGCATAAGGGGTTGGCGAAGCTGGCCGGACAGACGCTGCTGACCTTTGCGGCCTACAACCTGACGCGATTGCTGAACCTGATGAAACCCAAGATGCCGGCTCGGATGGCGATGCCGGCATAGGGACAAATCCGCCCAAGATGGGGCTATCGGCTGGCATTGGGGCGTCAAAAGACCAGAAATACACTCTTCGGAGCCTGTAGGGTGGCAAAAAAGTTTCCCGACACTTGGGAATCCGGGGTTCATAAGAGGTTTCTCACCAGCCTGCTAAACATGGCTATCCGGAATCTGCTGTTGAAACGGGTAAACACGCCTGAAAAATTGGCGCCAAAGTTCGGAACGCTGAGTTGAATAGGTGGCAGTCACCAGCAGCGGCAATCGGCCAGGAACTCCCACGGGGACAAGCCGAAAACCACGCCGACGAGTGGCTGGTCTTAAGCTCATTGCCGGCTACCGGGATAAACGGGCCGATGGCTCTTGATCGGCCAAAGTAACTTCACCGCTCTGGCCACAAATACGTTGTACCTTGGGGAAATATTCATAATAATTTCTTTTCCATGGATTAATCCTTCTTATGTGGCATAACCATGGCACACACAAATTTTTCCCCAGGAAAAGAGGAGACATCATGAACGTTCCAATCAAGCCGCTGATTGTTGCTCTGGCCGTCCCGACACTTACAGCAATGTTCTCTGCTGGTGCACAGGCCGATGAACCGCAATGTTTTTTTGAAAGCCGATCTGGAGACTCCGTGGAATGCGCGATTTACCACTCGGAAATCAGCAATACACGCGCATTTCTGGAAACAGTTGTTAATCGCGGCAAATGGATGCGGCCATCTAAGCGAGCAGTGATCATCGATGTGCGAAGCACGCCTGAATACAAGGCGGGCCACCCCGAGCACGCATACAACGTACCCTATCCTTTTATCTATCAGGAATGTACCGCCGCTGGCCGCACGGTCGATGGTGCTTGCAAGTCAGGCAAGGTGTCCGAGATCGCACAGGATCCCGAAGCTTTCAAGCAATATGTCGAAAGCATTATTCCCAACAAGGACACGCCGATTTACACCATGTGTCGCACTGGGGTCCGTAGCGTTGCCGCCGCCAATAGGCTCACCGAGGCTGGCTACACCAACGTGCGCAACATGTGGGAGGGCTTTGTCGGTATCAATCTGAAAGCACCTTTTGATCTTGATGATGATCCGGCCACCCCCACTGTAGAGTTGCCAGTTGACCTGAATCATGACGGATTACTTACAGACGCGGACAAGAACGGCTGGCTCTATCATCAAGGACTACCTGTTGACAAACGCCTCTTGCCCAAACTGATCTATCAACCACGTGCTGATCTTTATTAATCTTCGCTCCTCAGAGAACCCCGCTACCAAGCGGGGTTTTTCTTTCGAAATGCGCTTTCACGGCCGAGACGGATTTATTTCTTGAGCCAACATATGGCTGGCAATTTGAGTTCATGAAGTCGTGCGGCCGTTTATGTCTGATCCAGGCAACCGCGGAATCCCTGAACGGCAACAAAGACCGATCTAGAGACAGCGGATCAAGGCGCGCCGACCGGCAGTTAGCGCCGGATACTCGATGCCGCTCGGCGGGATTGAGCATCGGAACGTCAACCGGCGAGAGCATGAACAGGCAGGCATAATGCCGACTG
>RPRC01000413.1 GCA_003857395.1 Geobacter sp. | reverse complement strand
TCCGGACAACTTTTGATGGTATTTGCCATTCGGCACAAGTATTTCTGCTCTTTAGGGCAGAGAATTTATCGTGTAATAAAGCATCCGGAAAGCCCAGTTGGGCTTTACGGATTGTTTTGTTTTAATTAAACTGAGTCTTCTTGGGTGTTTGTGACAATAATTGCCTTTTTACTGTATACGCTACATGCTATAAATAAAAAAAGTGGGTTCCATCCGGTAAATCCTTATAGGTGCTGGGTAGTTGATAGTGTCTAGCTTGTCTTTCATGGGAGGAAATGTCGTGGATGAAAAAGACTTGTCCAAACATGTTGAACGTGTAGAAAAACATGTGAGAGGCGGCATGGAGTTGATTGCCGGTACTCAGGCCCTGACAGGCGACAACACTCACGTTCAGGGTTCCTGGAAGCGTTGTCTCACTCAATACAATATTGACCCTTCGAGCAAAAACAAACCGCGAATTTTGACCGGCAGGGCCCTGAAAAATTATACCGAGCCTCTGGAAGAGTTCCTTGTCATTGCAAAGGCCGGGATACAAAGTCTTTATGCATCGGTCGAAAAAGCCGGGTACGTTATCCTCTTGGGTGATGCAGGTGGTGTAACAATTGATTATCTCGGTAATCCCAAAGATGAACGGGAAAACCGCGATGCAGGACTTTACCTCGGGTCTGTCTGGACAGAGTCAATTGAAGGGACCTGTGGAATGGGTACTTGCATTGAGGAGAGGAGAGCAATTACCATTCATCGGGACGAGCATTTTCGCGCACCGAACATCGGCCTCAGTTGTTCGACCACTCCACTCTTTTTGCCGGACGGCGAATTGCTCGGTACCCTGGACATTTCCCTTCTTCGCCCGCCCCCGGGGAAAGAATCTCAACTACTCGCCCTCCAGCTTGTGAACTACTATGCGAGACTGATTGAAAACGCATATTTCCTCCGTCTCTTCAAGGAAAACTGGATCATACGCTTCAATACCATGCAGGCATTTGTCGAAGTCGTGACCGAGAATATTCTTGCGGTGGATTCCGACGGGTTCATTGTTGCCGGCAACGCGAGTGCCCTGCGGGAAATTACTCTGCGTGACGGCAACAGCCCCGTATCACGGCACCTCAGCGATGTTTTCGATCTGCGATTCGAAGAATTGATGAGCCATGCTCTACATAAAACAACCACGATCATGCCGCTGCGTACCGTACGGACCGGGCGTCAATATTATGCTACTTTCAGGGCGCCCGAATTGAACATTGTCCGCTTGCCGCAGGGAGATGAGACGGTAGTTTGCCAGAAAAACAGCTCTTCGTCCCTTATGACGCTGGAGTATCTTGCCGGCACCGATTCCAAGATGCTTTCCAACATCAATTGTGCCCGAAGGGTGATGAACAAGGATATCTCCATTCTTCTTATCGGAGAGACCGGCACGGGTAAGGAGGTTTGTGCCCGTGCGATCCATGACGCCAGTGATCGCGCAATGAACCCCTTTGTTGCGTTGAATTGTGCTTCGATACCGGAATCGCTCATCGAGAGTGAATTGTTCGGCTATAAGCAGGGGGCGTTTACCGGGGCTAAAAGTAAGGGGATGCGTGGCAAGATACTCCAGTCAGACGGGGGGACACTCTTTCTTGATGAAATCGGAGACATGCCCCTGACCCTTCAAACCCGCCTGCTCCGAGTGCTTGCGGAGAAGGAAATTCTTCCCCTGGGAAGTGAAACTCCTATCCGGGTCGACCTGCATGTCATCTGCGCAACGCTGCGGAACCTGGAGGAACTTGTCCAGAAAGGTGAGTTCCGGGAGGATCTCTACTATCGAATGAACGGCGTAACGATCACCTTGCCTCCGCTTCGAGAACGAACGGACAAGGCGTTGCTGATTGAAAATATCATGTCCCTGGAAAATGGCGGGCGGCCGAAGGACATCGATCCTGATGTCTTCGAAATACTCCTGAGTGCACCCTGGCCCGGCAATGTCCGTCAGCTTCGTAATGTGTTACGGTATGCCCTGGCGGTGAGCGAAGGCGATACCATCCAGCTTGCCGATCTGCCGCCAGAAATTCTGCAGGCGTCCTCGCTTTCGCTGCCGATGGAAGCTGTCGTCCGGAGCCCCGAACCTTGTTCTGAGCAGGTTTTCCCGGATTCAATGCAGTATGCCGAGCGAATGGCGATTCTGAACATTTTGAAAAAAAAGAAGTGGAATATCACGGTCGCTGCGACGGATCTGGGAATCAGCAGGGCAACACTCTACCGGAAGATGAAAAAATACAGCATTATTCCTCCCAACGAAATGGAAAC
>RPRC01000412.1 GCA_003857395.1 Geobacter sp. | reverse complement strand
CGACCGGACCGGTCGCAACCCCCAGACCGGAGAGCCCCTCACCATCACCGCCCGCAAAATTCTCACCTTTAAGCCGAGCATCATCCTCAAGCAAGAGATCAATGGGGACTGACGTTATCGCCCTACAACGGAGTGATTTACACCGCATCGGATCTCTGGTAAAGTAAATTTAAAATATGCTTTACCAGGAGGCCGTCCATGCAGACAGCCGTTACCATGAGTAGAAAAAATCAAATAGTGGTTCCCCGCGAGGCGAGGGAAAAGCTCCACCTGCTGCCGGGTCAGCAACTTCTGGTGCTGAGCAAGGAAGACCGGATCATACTGATACCCAAGCCGCAGAGTTTCACCGAGAAGATGTCCGGTCTGCACAAGGAGGTCTGGCAGGGGATTGATACCGAAGAATACCTGAACTCCGAACGTGACGGCTGGCGAAAATGAAAGATCTCCTCAGCGCTCATAAAGTCATTGCCCTTGACAGCTGTGTCTGGATCTACCACCTGGAAAAACACCCTGAATACGCTACCCTGACAAGGCAGGTGCTGGAGGCGGTTGAGGCTGGGAGCTGCAAGGCAGTTTCCTCGGAACTGACACTTCTGGAAATCCTGGTCAGACCATTGCAGATGGAACTGCAGGATGTGGTTGACGAATATGAACTTCTACTTTCCAGCTTTCCCAATCTCTCTCTTGAACCGATCAGCAGGGACATTCTCCTCCAGGCCGCAACAATACGGGCTCACCATGGACTCCGAACTCCGGATGCCATTATTTCGGCTACTGCCATGGCCGCTGAGGCGACCCTTCTGGTTACCAATGACCGCCACTTATCCAGGGTTCCGGGAATTCAGGTTGCCTGCCTCTCCGACTATTGTCATAAGCGTGAAGAGTGAAATGGAACAGTGGAAGAAGGGCAGGAGAGCCAGAGCCGGGCTGAATTCATCGCCAAATATTCCATTGCCTTGAACTCAACGGGGAGTGACGACTACTCTCGCCCCTTTTACCTCCTCTGAACCAACCCACCGATTCGCTTTTATCAATTTCAGCATAAACCCATTTTATTGTGACTTATTTTGTTGCAGCATTCGTGTATCATTCAATATCGGCAATAATTTATATTCCGGGAGGAACGAGCAGGGCCATGAAGACCAACAGAAGCGTTATATCTCCCCTGCAGATCGACGCCATTGCTGTCCCGGGCAGCGGTGGACTCATCGGCATGACCATCTGTCCAGGTAAGGATGAGTATGCGGGATTAGGCATTCCATCCGGGCCATGGAAACGGGACCTTGATTTAGACCTTCAGGTGATTCGTGACTGGCAGGCTCAGGCGTTGGTGACCCTCATCGAAGAATTCGAGTTCGAGTTGCTCTCCGTACCTGAACTGCCGGAGAAGACGCGAGCCTTTGGCATTCGTTGGGTTCACCTCCCGATTGTTGATGTCTGGGTTCCGGACAGGGTGTTTGAAGAAGAGTGGGAGGTGGCAGGGGAGGAGTTGCGGCAGATTCTTCGGGAGGATGGCAGGATTGTGCTCCACTGTCGGGGTGGGCTCGGCCGGACCGGTCTGGTTGCTGCGCGGCTGCTGGTGGAATTCGGCATGGCGCCGAGGGAGGCCATCCGGCGGGTGCGGGCAGCCCGACCGGGGGCGATTCAGACGAGGGAGCAGGAGGAGTATGTGTTGAGGTGTAAATCTTGATTGGTCTGGGAAAGTCGTTATTTATATCGGCTGACTGAACCAGTCCGTTGCATCTTAATTGAAAATTTTTTAATGGTATTGGGCTTTTGCTTCTGGTATTACATAGTTGGCACATGAAAAGGGTACCTGTCATTTTGCCTTGTTGAGTTAAGGAAGCGTTTTTGAAAAAGGGGAATTGGAATGAGCTGTCTGACGAGAAGCAGAAGGAAGAAAGCCGCCATGGTCGGAGATATCTGACAGGCGGCTTTTTTTCTGTAGTCATCGAAATGTGATTTGCCCTTGCACTTTCCTATTGGTATCTAAAACCTGGAGAATTAATGTCCGAACAACAATTTTTGCAAGAGCTGGAAAAGAAACTCTGGACCGCTGCCGACAAGCTACGCTCTACCCTCGATGCGGCCCAGTACAAACATGCCGTGCTCGGGCTGCTGTTTGTAAAGTATGTCTCTGATGCTTTCGATATTCGTCGCCAAGAACTGGTCGCGCAGTTTCAGAATCCGGATCACGATTATTACCTGAACCGTGAAGATTATGATTCCGACGCGGAATACAAGGCTGAGATCGAAGCCGAACTGGAGATTCGCGACTACTACACCGAGAATAATGTCTTTTGGGTGCCAGCGTTGGG
>RPRC01000411.1 GCA_003857395.1 Geobacter sp. | reverse complement strand
GGGTATATGTTTGGTTTTTTCGTTCAACCGTAATGATTGTAGAACTTCCCAGCCATCGAGCTTTGGCATCATAATATCCAATAAGATCAAAGCTGGATTGAGTTCAATCGCTTTGTACAACACTTTGGTTGCTTTAGATAGACCATAAATTTTGTAATTTGTTCTGGAGAGATAGCGTTCGTACATTTTCAATGCAGGTTCCTGGTCATCTACCACCAGGATTAAGTTTTTCTCCTGACCAATGAAGTGTACTTTCAAGCGAAATCCTTGGGGTGAACGTATGCCTTCCAATTGCATATTCAATTCATTCAGCCATTGATTGATCTGATTCTCTTCCGAATGCAGGAATATCAGAAATTGATGCATTTCAAATGTTGCACCTGGAAGATCAAACAGCAAATTAACATCTTCGCCATGAGGCTCCAAACTCAGTTGAATATGGCGACAGTCCGTCCTTTGCAGTAGTAGATTAAAAATTTGGATAATGATTTGTCGCAAAATGATCCGATCACTATTGACAGTGAGCGAATCCTGGGAAGGATCAAAATCTACTACAACAGATTCCCTTTCAAAGTTATTCTGAAATAGATCGATTATGCTCTGAACTACCTGGTTCAGGTTGATCAATTCGCGGTTTATGACAAAGCCATTTGTCTCTGTTTTGACTGGAAGCGTGTCTTTTTGGGCAAGCAGCCGATCCCATAAAATTAATGCGACAGCCCGAATAGCCTTTTTTTGACTCCTGCGAATTTGCCGTTCCCCCAATAATAATTTTTTTGCCAGCTCAGGGGAACTGATATTTTCTAGATAGCGTTGAGAAAGAATGACATAGGAGCGCCATTCAATCGAGAAAAAATCAAAATCGATATCACGTGGTTTTAAAGAATTGATGCACTCCAGCAGGACGCTTTTCAGATAATCACTGCGGGAAACTTTGTGCTCAGACGGCGGTCTAATACCAGCATCGATCAAAGGATGTGTTTCCAGCGTAGCATAATCAAACATATTGGTGAGTGCATCTTTGACCAAATTCTCGAAAATATCAAAATCCATCTTACTTATGTCCGCCATTCGTCCGGGATAAGTCCGTTAATACCTTGTTAACAAAAATCAGGATCATTATAATTAATTTTACCTTGCCTTATCGGCATTTCCTAATTATTTAACCTATCATATTCTAAGGAGATAAATATCGGGATAAAACGGACTAAAACTGCTTATCGAAATATAGTGTTGTGTAACCCAATGTAAATTGGTTAATGATCTAATCATTCAGAAGGAGAAGTAAATATGAACGGTCGTAAAATTAGTTGGTTGATAGTCACACTTTTGGTCCTTTTTTCAATGGTGTTGACTGCCTGTGGTGGTCAGACGGAAACGCCTGCTGCTGAAGTACCTGAAGAACAACCAGTCGAACAACCTGCTGGTAAACAACAGGTGGAAGTTTTTTCCTGGTGGACGGGTGGCGGTGAGGCTGCAGGCCTGGATGCTATGATTGAAGTATTTGCTGATAAGTACCCTGATATTGAATTCATTAATGCCGCTGTTGCTGGTGGCGCCGGAACAAATGCCCGTGCTGTGTTGGCAACCCGTTTGCAGGCTGGAGATGCTCCGGATAGCTGGCAGGGTCATGCAGGTCAGGAATTGATTGGTACTTATGTGGCTGCCGGTCAACTGGAACCATTGAACTTCCTGTATGAAGAAAATGGCTGGCTGGATGTTATGCCAGAGACGCTGATCCCCTTGATTTCACAATCAGACAATATCTATTCTGTGCCAGTCAACATTCACCGTGCGAATGTCTTATGGTACAACCCGACAGTTTTGGAAGAGAATGGTGTTGCTGTACCTACAACATTAGATGAGTTCTTCACTGCCATGGATACTTTGAAAGCCGCTGGTATGGATGCTCCTCTGGCAATGGGTGAACAGTGGACCGTCATGCACTTGATGGAAACAATCCTCCTGGCTTCCCTGGGTAGCGATGATTACAATGGTCTCTGGGATGGCGCTAAGAGTTGGGGCAATCCCGATGTGACTGAAGCATTGAATGATTTTGTCAAAGTTCTCTCCTACACCAACAGCGATTCCGCCTCCTTGAGTTGGCAGGATGCCTCACAATTGGTAGTGGATGGCGATGCCGCCTTCAATATCATGGGGGATTGGGCAGAAGGCTTCTTCAAAGAATTAGGTAAAGAACCAATGACCGAGTTTGGTTGGGCTCCTGTACCTGGAACAGCTGGAACATTCCAATTCCTTTCAGATAGCTTCGTGTTACCCGCTGGTGCACCACATCGCGATGCTGCCATTGCCTGGTTGACTGTAGCT
>RPRC01000410.1 GCA_003857395.1 Geobacter sp. | reverse complement strand
TCTCGATATTCAAAGATAAATGGTATCTCCTCAGTCATGACGTCTAATGTAAATGAATATTGCCAGATAATACTTTTGATATTTTTATACTGTTTTCCGGGAACTTGTCTGACGGGTATTTTTCGTCAACGATTTTAAGCATGTCTTCAAGGCTTGCGCTATGGTCAACGATTTTATCGTCGAACAGCAAGATCCATTCACCAGAGTATTTCTTTAAAATATCATCCTGTTCCATCAGATTACCCATTACCATACCTTTTATTTAAAGTTTATGCTGTTTTTCAGTAAAAAACGCCTGAAAAACAGATTAAACCTCTGTTTTCTCTTCTTTCGGTTCGGTGAGTGACAACAGGATACCAAAGACTCCGAAGAGCACGAGAACGATGGTGAGTGTATAGATACCGATATCGGTCCAGACACCATACCGCGTACCCCAGTAAATGAAAATCAGGATACCTGCGATGAAGGTAAGCAACGCCAGCAGCGTCTTCCAGTTGAAATTTCTTATATCAATATTCATAGATTTCTACCTCTTTTTATGTTGGTTACATGGATGGGAGCACTGGGATTTGAACCCAGATCGACGGGTCTCTTCGTAGGTCATCGCTCCAGTTACTCATCATCCTTCAGATGACCCTCTTGTAATCATACCTAACTGGAGCCCGTAATGATGCCGGGTTACACCATGCTCCCATGATGTAAAGATTAATGTTGTCGTCTCAGTCGTTTTTCGCGTCGCATCCGTTTCTTGCGCCATTTCCAGCGCATTTTCCTTCTTTTCTTCCAAACTCTTGAACTGCGTTTCATTAGATTTCCTCTGAATGTATACCCTGCCGTAAAATAGCTAGTGATATATAACTGTTTAGGAACACCTCAAGAAGAAGAACGAAAAAGGACGCTTACCTGAAAAATACTCTCCAACACGATTCTTCGATATTATTTCTTATCCATCCAGACATATTTACAGCGGGAACAGTACCAACCGCTGGAAATCCATTCTTGTTTCCCGTACACCGGGTTCTTATGGAGGAAAAGACGGGTGAGCTTCAAATCGCATTTCGGGCACGCACCATGGCCGGATTCCTTGTACTCCTCACCACCAATAGGATAAAGCAAGGTGTCTGCAGCCACCGTGTAGACATATCTGCAGTCCGTACAAATCCATGCGGTGGGAACCCATTTTCGTTTTCCCTCGATGGTCTTATTATGATATAGTCGCACTGCCTTTGAACCACATTCCGGACATTTCTTTTTAATGGATGACACCACCGATGTACGTTATACTCTTCAAAACAGACATCACGTGTTGGTTTTAAAAGATACCTTAGAAAAAAGCTAGAGGGCTCATCCAAAAATGTTAATACGAGCTTTGAGGATATATCGGCGAGCGGATGCAAAAAACAACTAAAATCTTCTGGCGGTTTATGTTTCTCTTGGTCATTTGTAGTTTCATCATGGTCGTTTCTTTGATGACACCGATTCCTAAGGAACCGGAAAACCTTTCTTCAGAAACCTGGAGTTATTACAGCGGGAGGTCTCCACCAGAAGTTTTTGTGATACTCCATCGTAACGAGATCCTTGCAGTGCTGTTCGTTATCATCCTTGTTCCCGATATCGTGCTTCTGATGTATGAATTTTGGAAACAAAAAAAACGTTGAGTAAGTCTCGATGGTATTATCAAGGAGAAAGAATTACGGTACGGTGATTGCCCGTGATCCATCCGAAACGATATTTTCTCGTCAAATACGTCATTCTCATCGTTTTACTGTTTATTTTATACCTCCTCGCATTTGAATTTTCAGTAGAAGTGGGATTGATGCTGTTGCTGCTACTCACTTCTCGGTCGATCGTTGAACCGGTACTGATCTATCGAATGACAAAGAAAGGACGGTTCAAAGACCTCCAGTATCTTACCAAACGGAACAAACTCAACGTACTGGTGGGAATCATGGTCGTTATCGCTGTCATTATTTTGTTCTTCATCCTCTATTTCCAGATCTTCGCACTCGGTGTTATTTCTTTAACAGTACTAGCAGTCCTCGCCGTGTTTATTGTCATGGATTTTTGTTTTGACATCATCATCTTTTTCCAATTGAAAAAAAGAGACAGTAAGTAACGGAACACCTTTTTTAAAAAAAATACTTTTTTGAATTCGACATTTGGTCTAGAATATATATTATGTTAATTAATAATTATAAATTAATAAAAAAAGGATAAGGGAATAATATGATAAAAAGAAAGAGTGAATTGCTATCAGTAAAAATAGCTGTTGGAATCGTTGTTTTTCTCTGCCTTTTCAGTATTCCATCAGGTGCGCTACCTCATGAAAACCAATACGATGAACGGAACGCACGACAGGTATGGATAATA
>RPRC01000409.1 GCA_003857395.1 Geobacter sp. | reverse complement strand
TTTGCATGCACAGACAATCACGGAAAGCTTGAGCGATAAGTTTACCGTGAGGTTTGACAAGAATAGCATTCTTAAAGAACTCGGCGACTTGACAGACCTTCTTCGGAAAGCCGGTGGGCAGTTCAGGGAGGTATTAGAAGCCGTAAGATCTTTGAAGGAAAATGTCTTCATTACATTTACCGATGAAGAATCTCAACTCGTAGAAACCTTTGAGCAGTTAATCCAAGCCAAACAAAGTCATTTTCTCAATGAAGAACTTGTGTCACTCAGGAAAACGCAGCTTTTAGACAGGGTGGAACAAACTATTGAAACAAAGAACAGCGAAATAGGCCATGCTGCTGAAGACAAACATCATGCGAATCAAAAGATCCGTGCGATTGCAATTGATGTGAAAGCCAAACTTGAGTCTGCTGCACAACTCTTGAAATCCAGCAAAAAAATAAGCGCATTGTCTTGTCAAGAGGTCGAAGAATTTGACCTGCATGGAGATACCAGATTTGTAGTTGAGGCCATATCAGACACCTCTCCACGCACCGCAGTTTTGGATGCCATCAGGGGTGCAAATGAAACAAAGAGCCTATACTTCAATCTACTTGGCCTGATTTCTGGTGAGATGAACGTAAAAAACTATCCAGACAATAAGCCTGCAACTTTGAAACGGAAGTTGGAAAACCTATTCGGAGCAATATACGACTGCTACAACAATCCAAACGAATCTCTGAAGTATGGTGACTCATCAACATCCAAAGGCAATAGCCCGGGCTACAACTCGGAAAAATATTTAGAGATCTTGTTGTCACAAGCTGAAAGTAAACTTGTTTTCATCGACCAACCAGAGGACAACTTGGGTAACAACTTTATTGCAGAAAAGCTCGTTTCCTTGATTCGGAAGAAGAAGTTCCGAGGTCAGGTATTTCTTGTAACCCACAATCCCGCGATTGTCGTTTATGGGGATGCCGAATCTATCATAATCGCAACTAATGACGATCAACGAATCAGCTACCAGCAGCTAGTGTTGGAAGACCGGCAGGCTCAAAAACAAGTGTGCCGAATATTAGGGCCGAGGAAAAAATAAACTATCCCAGAATAATGTAGAAAAATTGGTCGGAATGAAGTATAAAATCTTCATGTTAACTGATCGGAGCAACACTATGATGTAGAGGATTATAAGGTATGGAAAAGCACAGCCCAGGCCCTTCGGGGCAGTGGGCGGAGACGGTTTATGGCCGAAATAGTTGGCCTCCTTGGAAAAGGTGGTCAGCGACTCGCTGAACGTGTCTTGGGCTGGAACCGTATCACCATCCGAAAAGGAAAAAAGGAACTCGATTCAGGGGATCGCGTTGCTGATCAATTTCAAAAACGGGGTCGAAAGCGTTCAGAACATCATCTGCCCAACCTGATGGACGACATCAAAGAGATTGTAAACCCCGTTTCGCAAGCGGACCCCACACTCCGCAGCACGCGCATCTATAGCCCTTTGACTGCGAAGGAAATTCGTCGCCGATTGCAAACGGACAAGGCATACAAGGAATCACAGCTGCCGGTTGGCAGAACGATTTCAAATAAACTTCGGGACATGGATATCCGTCCGAAACGGGTTAAAAAATGCAAGCCATTGAAAAAGATACCCGAGACAGACGCCATTTTCGAGAAGGTCCGTGAGGTCAACAAGGCTGCAGACGATGATCCGGATACTATTCGTATCTCCTTGGACTGCAAGGCAGGAATCAACGTCGGCCCATTCTCTCGTGGCGGGCAGAATCGTATCGAACAGAAAGCATCGGATCACGATTTTAATGCGGATAAGAAGCTGGTTCCGTTTGGCATTTTCCTTCCGGAATTGACCGAAAGTCACTTCTGGTTTTCTATCGGCTCTGTTACAGCGGATTTTATGGCAGACCGGATCGCGGAGCTTTGGGCCAAATTATCCAGGCGTTTTCCGAATGTGAACCGGCTGGTTATTAATGCAGATAATGGGCCGGAAAGCAGCGGACATCGGACTCAATGGTTGAAACGGTTGGTGGATTTCAGCGATGCCGCCGGGATACATGTCGAGTTGGCATATTATCCACCATACCATAGCAAATACAACCCGATTGAGCGGGTTTGGGGCGTTTTGGAAAACCACTGGCGAGGCGAGCTTCTTACATCAATAGAAAAGATACTCGGCCTTGCTCGGACAATGACTTACCGGAACATTTTGCCGAGCACAGTAAAAATGATCAGAAAAGCGTACAAAAAGAGTGTCAGTCTGACAAAGAAACAAATGGTTCAGGTTGAAAGACGGTTGCAAAGATTGGAAGGCCTTGAAAAGTATTTCATTTCAATTACGCCGGAAGTGAAAATGGGATAATTTATTTTTTCCTCGGCCCT
>RPRC01000408.1 GCA_003857395.1 Geobacter sp. | reverse complement strand
GCAAATACGCAGTGGCCTTGAGCGCGATGGTGAGAATGGCCGCGGCAATCGAAAGCCAAGCAAAGCGTGTAAGAGATGAGCGGCGCGTAGGTTCAGATGTCATGGCGTAGATTCATAGGATATTGGGTCTGCTGGCCGATCACCTCCAGAAAACAGGTCTCTGGAGTGCTGTGCACGTCGCCTTGGTGAGTGCTCTTCTATCAAATCCGGTTCCTCGCTCTGCCCCCATTCTAGCATGGCTCCCATGGCTTGTCAAGATTGTCGTCTATTTCCTGGCAATAGGATCTGTGTGGAAGGAGAAAAGGCGCTACCGCGTCGGGGTGCGCGGACGGTCACTCTGTCCTGGTCGAATATTCTCATCCGCTGCGATTCTGGCTAATAAGCAGGTTGAATGGATCGGCACGAGACAGACACGAGGCAGAGAATCCGCGGGAGTTTCATCCTGAGTGAGTCATCACCAGCGTGGGACAAGCAAGTGAATGCCGACGCAACTGCCCACTGGAGGCTTGCACCCGCTCTCAGGCCCAGGGCGAGCTGGCTCAGGACAAATCGCGAACGGATGTGCACTTTCGGCCAGTACAGGCACGGCGATCATCGCCCGCGAAGGGTGCGGCAGAAGCCTTTGACCTTTTCAGCAATTGAGGTATAATGCAGAGTAGAAAACGCCCTGCGACGTAGCAGCATCCAGGGCGATGGCCCGGCTGACGCGAACAGCCCGGCGGCAACAGGATACCACAAGAGGGCCGTTCGCGTCAACCTGCGGTCGCGGGTGAGCGGGCGGCTTGGCTATCTTCTCCTGTGTTGGCTGCGACAAGTAGGCCGACCCGGCCTATCCCTTTATACCGTGAAAGGGGACATTTGGGACAATGAGCGAAGAGCTATTTGAGCGGAAGAAAGACCCAAGATGGCAGGCTAAAGAGGATGCGGCGGGTGATTTACTTGATCATTGTAAACAATTCGCTTACCTATATGGGCGGGATGAGCTGAAAAGAGTGCTTGACCTCGTGCCCATTTTGGACGAAATGACCAAGAACGAACTACGCACAGCGATGGGCAAAACCGGAGAGGGGACACAATGAGCAAGGCGACCTCTACACTGGGGGACCTGGCCGACAAGGTGACCGGCGGCAACTTGGTGGCTATGGCCGGGCTGCTAAACGATGTGGCCAGGGGCTTGGACCTAGATGCACAGCTTGACGAAAACGAGCCAAACCCGCGCGCCGAGGTGGCTCGGGAGGCGGTGATCAACTTGGCGGCCTATCGGGCCGGTGATCGAGTGGGGCGGGCGCTGGCCAAGCTGCTGGTAGAGGAGACGGACCTGGCCGGCCCGGCCGTGTGCCTTGGCTGGCTGAAACTGGACAGGCCCGGGGACCTCGACGCCCAGGCGCTAAACTGCCTGGACTGTGCCCAGCCCATCGGCGCCAGCCTGCCCTGGCTGGCCGTTATGGCCCAGGACACCGGCGATCTTTACCTGGCGGGGCCGTGGTGTGCTCGATGCGCGAATAGTGAATGAGAGGGCCGGGGGCCGGTGGCCAAGCCGGCCCCCAGCCCGCGAGGTGTGACCGTGCCCAGCCTAAAACGCCAATTCCACGAGGCCATGGTGTGCTGGCCGAATACTCTCATCCGCCGGGATTTTGGCCAACCAGGACGCTGAATAGCTCAGCACGGGACAGACAGCAGGCAGAGAGTCTACGAGAATTTCGCCCAGAGTGAGCCGTCACCAGCATTGGACAGGCAGCTCGATGCCGATCACAACCGCCCACTGGACATCTGTGCGCACTCTCACGCCCCACGGCGAGCTGGCTCAGGATGAATCGAGAACGGATGGTGATTTTGGGTTAGGACAGGTCGGGCGGCGATAGGACGGGAGGGTCGGCGAGGGAGTCGTTGCGATGCTTAGGGGACCAACCTGGCTTCTCATCGGTAGATCGAGAAGCCGGACTGGTTGTTGCCGCCCTGCAAACGAGGAAGAGGGCAGGGCCCTCGGGGGAGGGCGCGCCTGATCATTCCTCCCGAGCCCTGTTGAGCCCTGCACCATTTGACAATGGGCCTGATCGCGTGCTATACTGCCATTCAGAATGATTCCGGCCATACCTTGTTGGGAGGTTTGGATGTGACTACGTCGGAGAATCATACCCGCGTCTTGCGCGAACAGGCACACCTCCTGGACCTGGTGCTCGACGCCATCATCCTGCGCGACATGCAGGGTGCGATCATCTCTTGGAACCAGGGCGCCGAAAAGCTGTATGGCTGGACAAGCGACGAGGTCCGGGGCAAACACGCCCACACGCTATTGCATACCCAGTTCCCACAGCCGGTGGAGGCTATCGAAGCCGAGGCCCTGCGTGCGGGCCAGTGGGAAGGTGAGCTGATCCATACCCGGCGAGACGGCACACCCG
>RPRC01000407.1 GCA_003857395.1 Geobacter sp. | reverse complement strand
TCAATCAATTCTTGAAAAACTCAGAAGGGATTACCAGAAATCATACCTTGAATAGTTGATTCATTAGAGTCGGCCGCAACAAATGTTAGTTACAACAATTCTTAACCCCGTTCGATAAATCGTAATGAAAAAATTAATTGCTATTTGTTTATTAATTAATCTTTCACAATTTTACACAAGGCTAAGTTCAATTTCTTAACATAATTCTAAGGAGACTATTTTGAAAAATCTTATTGGCATTTCTTTGTCTGCATTTCTTATATTTCTTTTTGTCACTAGTGTTTCGGCTCAGCAATGGACTGATGAGCAAAAGGCAGTTTGGGCGGGCGTTGAAACATACTGGCAGGCTGGTATGTCTGATGATCCATCCGGCTTTCTATCATACTTTGATGATTCTTATTTTGGCTGGAATTACCAGAACGAATCACCGGGCCCTAAAAACCATGTTGTTAAAGCAATGAATTACTGGTATCAAAAAGGTAAAACAAAATATTACAATTTAACTCCAGCCAGTATCTGGGTGAATGGCAACTTTGCCTATGTCCATTACTATTACACACAGGTAATGGAAAATTCCGAGGGCAAACCAACGACAGAAAAAGGACGCTGGACAGATATCCTGATGAAGAAAGGCGACAAGTGGATGCTCGTCGGTGATCACGGCGGCGAAATTAAAAATTAATAATTAGTAGTTCAGATTAATCAAAATGTGGGGCGGAATTCTCTTGCCCCTCTTATTATTATCGAATTGGTATCCTGTCATTTCTCACTACCAATTCTGTTAGCCAGAAAAATCCTCAAGCACATCCGTTTATTACTTAAAAAGTTTTACCTTGCTTGACTTTAGTAATAAAAAAATAACTATCATAAATAAAAAGGTGCAAAATGAAAAAACTAATCGTCTCTATATTCTCATTAATAATCATCCTATCCCTATCTGGAAGTAGTTTTTCTCAAACTACACATGATGTAACAGTTCAAAATTTTTCGTTTTCTCCCGGAGAGTTGACAATTACCTTAGGTGATGCCGTCAGGTGGACAAATGTTCTTGGTACCCACAATGTTACAGCAGATGATAACAGTTTTACAAGCGGACCCGCAGCACCGGCACCGTGGGAATTTACACATACTTTTACTACTGTCGGTCTTCATCCTTACTATTGCGAACCACATGGTGGACCTGGTGGACAGGATATGTCGGGAGTGATTATTGTGCAAAACCCGGTTGGTGTTGATGACGAACAAATAATAGCAGATAAGTTTGAGCTAATGCAGAACTATCCCAATCCATTTAATCCTTCAACCAAGATACAATATGCAATAAGTAACCGGCAATTTGTATTGCTAAAAATTTTTAACATCCTTGGTGATGAGGTTGCTGTATTGGTAAACGAAGAAAAGGAACAAGGAGTTTACGATATAACTTTTAATGCAACAGGATTATCCAGTGGAATGTATTTGTACAAGCTGCAAGCGGGTTCATTCGTTGAAACGAAGAAGATGGTATTGTTGAGATAAAATTATTTCCTATAAAGAAATGGTTGTAGAGGTTATCTCATAGTCTAGTTTTAACTGTCATTCCCGTGAAAACGGGAATCCATAAAGCTTAAAACAGAGTGGTTTCCCACTTTCGTGGGAATGACAATCATGTATTTTTGACTTTTGAGACAGCCTCTACTTTATTTATCCTTGCCATAATCTCAATTTATTAATCTAATGAAAAATGATTTACTTCTTATTATAAAAGCTTACTCCTTCACTTTTCAGCTTTTCAACCCACATTGCTTCAAGAGTTTCAAGCTCAGTTCGTAATTCTCTGTCGGTCTCTTCTTTGATCTCAATCTGGTCCAGAATAAAAATTTCAAAATTCTCTTTACCAAGTTGCTTATAATCATTTACTAAATTGTCGTATGTATGACTACCCATTTCTAACTCAAAAGTAATACCCCTTATTTTTGCAGGTAGATTAATCGATGTTCCGATAAACATTTTATTATCCGGCTTATTCTTGACAGCATACAAGCCGGCAGGATGTTTTTGATTTTTATACTCTTTTATTATTTCTTTTTTATTGATCATTATAACACTCAATATTTTTTCAATTAATTGTTGAAAACTTATCTATACCAACAAATAATTTCAAATGTAATGCAAACCCTTAAATTGGCCTTGCTGGGATTATAAAAGTATTTATGTTTGACTTAAAGAATTAAAAGGTATTTATGAAATCTAATTTATTTTGCCTCAGCCTCTGCCTACTGTTCATTTACTCCTGTTCAGAAGAAGAAGACTGTCCATGCACAATGGAATTCAGAATGATTACGGTTGTTGTCGTTGATGAAATGAATATCCCTGTTTTGGGATTAGCTACAATAGTTAAAGACGATTCGGGAAAAGTG
>RPRC01000406.1 GCA_003857395.1 Geobacter sp. | reverse complement strand
TGAATACGGCTTCTACTCCAATGTCAACCCGGATGTGCCGCACCCGCGCTGGTCACAGGCCACCGAACGCCGCATTGGAGAGCTGCAACGCCGCCCGACAATGTTATTCAATGGCTACGAGGAAGAGGTGGCGTATCTGTATGAAGGAATGAGTTTGACAGCGAATTATTAGGTAGCTAAATAGCTCCTGGCGCAACTTATACGATAAACTACAAAAAAACTAAAGCGTGGAAAAGACGCTCAGAATAATGGGGATGTCCATGCCGGCGTGAAAGAGGATGGACCCCCACAAGCCTTCGGTCTTTTGGGTGATGTAGCCCCAGGCCAATGCCAGGGGAAAGACCACCACCAGGAAAGCATATTGATCGCGCGGATAGGACGCTGCGCCATGGATGAGGGTGAAAACCACAGCGATGAAAACATTGGAGAGGTGTTTACCAAAGAAGCGTTCCAATTTTCGCAGGAAAAGGCCACGAAAGAGGGTTTCCTCCAGGGCTGCGTTAGCCAGGACGAAGATCAGCACCCAGGGGATCCAGGGGAGCGCGCGCGAAATGGTCAGATTCTGCGTATTGAAGAAGGTTGCCATAGGAATGGATAGCAGAGCAGCCAGGAAGAAGGCGATCAGCCCAATCTTCAATCCGGGTTTCCAGTTGCCCTTCTGAATGTAGATCGAACCGAGGTCATTGCCGGATGCCAGGGTACAACCCATTACCAGGCTGATGACCAGTAGCGCTTCATTCAGTTTTTGCAGGGCGATGGTGGCTGGCGAATCAACAGAAATATTGAGGTAATCAAGAACGTAAATATTCACCATTAAATCCAGCATATAAACAAGGGTCAAAACAAATAATGCGAACAGCAGCTGCCAGTAAGCATGCAAACGCTGGCTATTACGAACCAATAAACTTGCCACCATCAAAAAAACACAAACACCAATTTTTAGCAGGTAATCTGTTGTTCTGGGAAGGATGGTCTCATACTGCCAGGGATTGAAAAAATAAACAATGGCTGCACCTATGGCAATGAAGAATATAGCCAGAATACTGCGTTCTAACCAATTGTTTTTTGAAAGAGGAGTTGTTTTCATGGTAGTCTTACCTTTTTATGCACAAACTAGGAATTGAAGAATACCATTCCTGTCAACGAAAGCATCTGGGCACATGGGCAGGGAAAAAGAGGTAATAGATTGGTCAGATGGAGGGCAATGATTAATCCCAGTATAATATTTCCAGTCCGAAAAAACACTAGCACTTTGACCAGAATGAGCTACCCTGGAGGCTGAATTTGCATTATTTCATACATAATGGCAGGTAGAACTTCTGATAAGCAAGGTAATTGGCTCCATCATCCAGAACATATTCGGTATCGTCTTCGAAATAATGACCACCCCAAATCAGCATACCGGCACCGGAGGAAACAGCCGTATGCAGACCTCTGGCGGAAGGAGCATTGGTCATTAATAGTGGAGACCAGGTGTTTGTCGTTGGGCTATAACGGAAACCATTTCCACAGTATTTGTATCCATCCCAACCACCCCAGACAATGACTTCCAACCCAGTCCAGATCATCGTGTAATCGGATCGATCTCCAGGTGAGCCTATCTCAGGAAGGTTTGTCCAGGTATCGGTGGTGGGTTGGTAACTGGCTGCATTCCCCCCAAGACCTCCCCAGGCGATCATTTGACTCCCTGTCCAAATGGCACTCGGTTGTGTCCAAATAGACGGCGCACCTGTTATGGCAATCGGTGCCCAACTATTGGTGGAGAGGGTATAACGGGCGCCATTATTAGTATTTCCTAACCCGCCTTTACCCCATATGATCATCTCTGTTCCCGTCCAGACAGCCGCATGGAAAGCCCGGGCAGTTGGTGCATTCAGGGTCGGAAGAGCTGTCCAGCTATCTGTTGTAGGATTATATCGAGCGCCATCGTTTAATACATCTTCGTTTGCAAATGTGCCTCCCCAAACAATCATTTCAGTACCTGTCCAGATAGCGGAATGCCAATAACGGGCAGAAGGTGCGCCATCCAGGTTGATGGGTAGCCAGGTTTTGGTGATTGGATTATATCTGCCACCATCATTCAACGCACCACCATTTCCCCAACCACCCCAGATAATCATTTCGGTACCAGTCCAGGTAGTGCTGTGCATTAATCTGGCAGAAGGTGCATTCTCTGAAGTGATGGCTAACCAGCTATCAGACTCAGGATTGTACGCGCCACCATCATTCAAAAAGCGATAGGGGTCACCAATTCCACCCCAAACCAGCATCTCGGAGCCGGTCCAGACAGCTGAATGCCAGTTGCGTGCTGGAGGAGCACCTGATAGTGTGATGGGTAACCAAATGGGAAGCTCCGATGAACCTTTGCTATCAGCCTTCACATCGAGTGTAATTGTAGATTCAATGATAACCAGCCCCGAAATTAAGG
>RPRC01000405.1 GCA_003857395.1 Geobacter sp. | reverse complement strand
CATTGCCATGCTAATTCCACCGGTGGGAATTCTTGCCGTCGTTACCTATTACCGCTATGGGATGGTTGACCTGAAAGCCGCGGCACTTCTCTGCATCGGTTTCGTTGCCGGAGCCCTGATCGGCGCCCGGTTGGCAACAGGCATGCAGAGCATGATGCTGGAAAAAATTTTTGGCGGTGTCCTGCTCATCATCTCCCTGCACATGCTTTTCCGCCGCTAGACGTGGCTGAAATTGAAGACAATCCCGTTCCAGATCAGCAGTATTTTCTTAACCGGGAGAACCAAAATCGTTTAATACGGTGACCGCCCATGACCTACGATGAATTGAAACTATCCCTGGCTCAGCTTGGCTTGCCCGAACGGGCCACCCTCGCCGAGATCAAGAACCGTTACCGCAGCCTGGTCAAGAAAGCCCACCCGGATACCGGTGTAGGCAGCGACGCTGAAACATTTCGCCGCCTGCACGCCGCCTACCGGATTGTCATGGCCTACGCGGCAGAGTATAAAATAAGTTTTTCCGAGGAAGAATTTTACGAACAAAACCCGGAAGAGCGTCTCCGGAAACAATTCCTGGACGATCCCGTCTGGGGAGCAAATTAAAAGGGGGAAATCCATTGATTACTGCATTTGCCGCAGAACAGCCTTTCGACCACCTGAAACTCTACAGTGAATTTCTGGAGCGGGAAACAGACGCCACCGGAACCGTTGTCCTCCACCATGGCAGGGTTAAACGGCCCGGCAAGCAGGTACCGGACTTTTCCACCGTGGAACTGAAGCCGCTGGTCGACGATATTGACTCCCGCCTGGCCGCCATTGCCCGCTCGGCAGAAGAGAAGTTCACCCTCAACCAGGTCCTGATTGTCCACCGTCTGGGGATGATCGGAGCGTGTGATTCCGTGTTGTTGGCCATCGTTTCCGGAAAGACCCGCGATATCTGCTTTGCCGGATGTTCCTGGATCGTGGACGAAGTGAAGAAGGAAGAGTTCATCGAACTCATCGAACTTCCATAAGACAACTGCTCTAACCGCAGACCATCTCAGCCGGCACGTGTCAATCGTAAGGGCACTTTCAGTTCTGCAGAGCAATAATCACAAAAAAGAGGCCGAGGGTTTTCCCCCGGCTTCTTTTTTATCACTCCTGGCAGTCGATCTTTCTGAACCGCCCATAAACCATCCCTTGTCAGACATTCACCTGTGGCGTTGTCTCAGGTGGATGCCAAACACCGCCAATACTTTCTATCTTCCGCGAAAAATGAGTACATAACCGAGCTTCTTCATCGGTAACTGTTTACTTTTTCACAATATCTCCCACACCTATAAATGGCATTGCACCGCTGCCAGTAACCTGCGGGAGTATCCCATTCCACTTATCTATCGCCTTCATATTGGCCTCAATTTTTCTCAGTTCTATAAGGTCCGGCGATATATTTGCCCTTTGCAGCCGCAGAGATTCTGCCTCCGCCTTTGCTGCTGTAATCTTCTGCTCTGCCTCTATCTTTATCCTCTCCAGATCCCTGTTTGCCTTCAGCGCAAGCTGTTCTGCCGTCTGCTTCGATTCAATGGCTTCCATGAATATCTTGGAGAAGCTGAAACCGACAATAGAGAAGGCATCAACCGCTATGTTGTTTGCCAAGAGCCGTGACGTAAGGGTTGCTTTCATTGCGTCGCTTACCGATGACCGCTTTGTTATAAGCTCTTCTGCTGAATACCTGGCGGAGACAGCCTTTACCACTTCCTGCACAGCGGGGTCGATGATTCGCTCTTTAAAATCGACACCAAGGGTCTGATAGACGATATTGGCCTTGGAGGGAATTATGTGATAGTTAATCGCAACCGTAGAGTTTACATCCTGAAGGTTGGATGATGCAGCTGCGGCATCAGTCGTTGCCTTCTGCACCTTGACATCCATCACGGCGACCTTCTGCATTATCGGTATAATAAAATGAAGTCCTTCCCCGAGCACATTTTCCTGAACAGCGCCAAAATTAAGGAGAACCCCCCTTTCACCCGCCCCAATCTGAACCCATGGCTTTAAAAACAGGGAAAAAAGTAAAGCTGCGCCAATTATCATCGCAAGCCTGAGAGGGCCTTTTGTAAATACAGAATTCATTGCCTCTTTTGCCTTGTTGATATCGTTCTCGTTCATTCTTGCGTCTCCTTTTGATTTCAGCAGCGTCCGGTCAGGGACTTTCGTGTGAAGGCGGATCATGAATAGATGAGCCATCGCTTGCTTCAAGCTCATTGATTATGCACACCGTTTGGGCGAGTTTCTTCTGGATACAAAACTGAGACAAGTAAAGCTGACCCTCTCCTGGCGGGAAACAGAGTATACGGAGCAGACATGACTGCCTCCCTCATTATCTGGACACCTACAAGCTCTGTCACTGTTATCACTTTCAATGGCTTTCTGCTCTGTATCGCTCAACAACAACCCTTGGCGAATTTTTTTGTAAGATATGCTGCCTCTTCCCTG
>RPRC01000404.1 GCA_003857395.1 Geobacter sp. | reverse complement strand
GATCTTCGGGCGGGCCGCCGATATTTTGGTTATAAATGAAGACTTGCCGACGCTGGGGAAACCGAATAGTCCAACATCTGCCAAAAGCTTCAGCTCGAGCCTGAGGGTACGCTCCTCTCCCGGTTCACCGGGCTGAGCAAATTTGGGAGCCTTGTTGGTGGAGGAAGCGAATCGAGCGTTGCCCTGGCCACCCCTACCGCCGTGCAACAGCACAACCCTCTGACCCGGCTCCGTGAGATCAGCAAGAATCTCATCCGTTTCCGCGTCTTTGACCACCGTTCCCGGTGGTACGGTTATAAGGAGATCCTGGCCTTTAGCTCCATGGCGGTCTTTTCCCATGCCATGGGAACCGCGCTTCGCTTTCTGGTGGGGTCGTTGGCGCAGATCGAGAAGCGTGGAAATATTACCCGAAACCTCGAAAACCACATCGCCGCCTTTGCCGCCATCACCACCGTTAGGTCCTCCGAACGGGATAAACTTTTCCCTCCGGAACGAGACACAACCTGCCCCGCCATGACCTGCCTGTGCATGAATTTTTACTTCATCGATAAACTGCATAGGTATGTACTCTCCTGGAAAGAGCAAAGCCTGAGGCAGAAGAGCCTCAGGCTTTGCGTATCACTTCATGGAGTGTGCTTCAGAAGGCACAGGACACGGACGAGGTCCGCGAACATCCTGGTGCTTGCTTCTGTTACACAGGGTAAACGGAAACCTTTTTCCGGTCCTTGCCCATGCGTTCAAATTTCACAATACCATCAATCAGTGCGAAAAGGGTGTAATCCTTACCACACCCGACATTGTTGCCGGGATGTATGCTGGTACCGTGTTGACGATAGATGATATTTCCTGCCTTCACCGTTTCGCCACCATATTTCTTGCATCCAAGTCGCTGGCCGGCTGAGTCGCGGCCGTTCCTGGTACTACCGCCTGCTTTCTTATGAGCCATTTTGTAACCCTCCCAGTTACCAGGGAAAAACCCTTACGCGTTAATCTTCTCTATCTTCAAAACGGTTCTAAGTTGGCGGTGTCCATTAAGCTTCCTGGAGTTCTTTCTCCGCTTGGCTTTAAAGACAAGAACCTTCTTGTCTTTCCCCTGTTCAATGATCTTGCCGATCACAGAGGCACTGGGCACTAAAGGTGTTCCGATTGTAACCTTTTCGCCGCCAACCATCAGGACTTCAGTGAGCTCGACGGTATCTCCGACCGCGCCCTCCAGTTTTTCGACCTTCAGAAGGTCGCCTTCGGAAACTTTATATTGTTTCCCTCCGGTTTTAACAACTGCGTACATGTACGTCACCACCTTTACAATCTATTTGACATGAGCATCTCAAAATAAAAAATAAAACACATTGTGTCAAGTTTTTTCTGCTCATCAATAGAAGAATAGCCTTCCGCAGGAAAGGAGAGCCCCCCCTTTATTCCATGCGAAGCATGACTGAATGGGCAGCCTTTTCGGCCCGCTGACGGGCTTCATCGGTATCTCGGCCAAGAGAAAGCGCAACCCCCATTCTTCGGCCCGGCCGCGTGTCCGGTTTACCGAACAGGCGGAGCTTCGTCTCCGGAACGGAAAAAGCCTCGACCAGACCGTCAAAAGCAACCATTTGCGCTTCCCGATCAGCCAGAATGACATGAGATGCTGCGGGACCGAGACTTTCGACCTCAGGAACAGGGAGCCCGAGAATTGCTCGCACGTGCAGCTCGAACTCGGAAAGGTTCTGGGAAATCATGGTCACCATGCCCGTATCATGGGGACGAGGAGAAACCTCGCTGAAATATACCTGACTGCCCTTGATAAAAAACTCAACTCCGAAAATACCGTAACCGCCAAGTGCGTCAGTCACGACTTTTGCCTGGCGTTGCGCTTCGCCCAAGGCCTCTGAGGTCATCGCCATCGGCTGCCAGGACTCATGGTAGTCCCCCTGAACCTGGACATGTCCGATAGGGGGGCAGAAGCGTGTTCCTCCGGCATAACGCACTGTCAGAAGGGTGATCTCGTAATCAAAAGGAATAAACTCTTCGATAATTACCTTGTCAGCCGCGCCACGTGTACCCTTCATCGCATAGTGCCAGGCCTTCTCGATATCTGCCTCTTCCCGGACAACACTCTGGCCCTTGCCGGAAGAACTCATGGTCGGCTTCACCACACAGGGAAGGCCTATCTCCGCGATGCCCTGCCTGAACTCTTCGAGGTCGGAGGCAAAGCGATATCCCGCCGTGGGCAGTGCCAGATCTTCGGCCGCCAATCTGCGGATCCCTTCCCGATTCATGGTCAGATTGGTTGCTCGGGCCGTTGGAATAACCGTAAAACCTTCCTGTTCCAGTTCCAGCAGCGTACCGGTATTTATCGCCTCGATCTCCGGAACGATGAAGCGGGGGCGTTCCTTGCGAATCAGCTCCTTCAACGCTTCTCCGTCAAGCATATTGATGACATGGCTCCGATGAGCCACCTGCATGGCAGGGGCGTTGGCATAGCGATCAACGGCAATGACTTCAAT
>RPRC01000403.1 GCA_003857395.1 Geobacter sp. | reverse complement strand
CTCATGGTGGGTTTCACCACACAGGGCAGACCTATCTCAGCGATGCCCTTTTTGAACTCTTCCAGGTTAGAGGCAAAGCGGTATCCCGCGGTGGGCAGCGCCAGATCTTCGGCCGCCAGCCTGCGGATCCCTTCCCGATTCATGGTCAGATTGGTTGCGCGGGCCGTTGGGATAACCGTGTAGCCTTCCTGTTCGAGCTCCAGCAGCGTGCCGGTATTTATCGCCTCGATCTCCGGAACGATGAAGCGGGGGCGTTCCTTGCGAATCAGCTCCTTCAACGCTTCTCCGTCAAGCATGTTGATGACATGGCTCCGATGAGCCACCTGCATGGCAGGGGCGTTGGCATAGCGATCAACGGCAATGACTTCAATGCCGAGACGTTGTGCCTCGATAACCACTTCTTTCCCCAACTCACCCGAACCAAGAATCAAAAGTCGATCGGCATTTTTTCTTAGCGGTGTTCCTATCATAATAACCCCCTCTCAACACGAAAACTAATTGATCGTGATCTCAAACTGTTCCTGATGGAAACCCGGTTTAGCCCGGACTGTTATCCTCTTTTTGAAGCATTTTTCAAGGTCCTCCAGACCTCTCCTTTCCTCATCGTAGAGAAGGTCTGCCACCTGAGGATGAACCGTCAGCACAACCTTGGACCCGTGAATATCGAGCATTTCCCGGCGCAGTTCACGAAAAATTTCCTGACACACGGAGGTCTTTGATTTAATATATCCAAGCCCCTCGCAATAGGGACAAGGTTCACACATGAGCCTACCGATACTCTCACGCACCCGCTTTCGGGTCATCTCCACAAGTCCAAGCTCCGACATCTTGAGAATGTTGGTTTTCGACTTGTCGGCTTTCAAGGCTTCTTCAAGGGCCGTAAACACCTTTTCGCGGTTTACTTCCTTTTCCATGTCAATGAAATCAATGATAATGATCCCACCGATGTTGCGCAGTCGCAACTGGTAGGCAATCTCCTTCACCGCCTCCAGATTTGTCTTCAGAATGGTGTCTTCCAGATTGTGCTTCCCCACATAACGGCCGGTGTTTACATCAATTGCCGTCAATGCCTCGGTCTGCTCGATGATAATATAGCCACCCGACTTGAGCCAAACCTTCCGCCCCAGGGCCCGACTGATCTCCACCTCAAGACCGAAATGGTCGAAAATTGGTTCATTTTTATCATATAACTCAATGGAATATTTGCTTTTCGGCATAAAAGTGGAAAGAAACTGTACGACCTTGTCATACTCTGGTTTCGAGTCCACAACTATCCTGTCCACATCCTCGCTGAGGATATCCCTCAGCACCTTCTGGGTAACATCAAGATCCGAATGAATCAGGCAGGGAGCATGGGCATGCTCGTTCTTTTTCACCACCTCTTCCCAGAGTTTGGTCAGATACTGGATGTCCGCCAGGAGATCGTCCTCACTCTTCCCCTCTGATACGGTACGGACAATAAAACCGCTCGAATTGGGCCGTATACGCTCGACAGTCTCCTTCAGACGCTCCCGCTCCACCTCGTTTTCGATCCGCCGCGAAACCCCGACATGATCAACGGTAGGCATGTAGACAAGATGCCGACCCGGCAAGGAGATATGGGAGGTAATGCGTGCGCCCTTGGTACCGATCGGTTCCTTGGAAATCTGCACCATGATTTCCTGACCCTCCTGGAGAAGCTCCTCAATGGGATGCATCGGGGGCAGGGTCTGCTCATCACCGTCCTGAGAGTCTTCCTTCTTGTCATTCCCGTCAATGAAAGTCTCAAAATCTTCAATCGCCTCAAATACATCGGCAACATACAGAAAAGCTGCCTTCTCCATACCGACATCCACGAAAGCGGCTTGCATGCCCGGAAGCACGCGAATGACCTTCCCTTTGTAAATGTTACCCACAATCCCCTTTACCCGGCTCCGCTCAATGTAGAGTTCGGCAATTGTGCCGTTCTCTATCAAGGCAATTCGGGTTTCATGGGACATGGTGTTAATCACCAGTTCGTTTGGCATTCGCACCTCATTCTTTTACATTTTTATATATAAATAGCTCTAGAAACAATGAAAGAGGTACCATTCAGCATGATCTGAGTCGTAGCAGAACGTCTGTCATCCGCGAGCGACCCTATCGGGGATCCATGCTTTTGCAGTCTGGATTCCCGATACACCATCGGGAAAGACAATCTCTAATGGTGCTGAATAGTTTATGGTCCGTACTTCTTGAACTCAGCAAGCTTAACCGGATTTAATTCCCAGCGCAAGCGTTGAGAGCGAGACTTACGAAACTTCCCGAAAACAAACCTCTCGCTTCTCGATTCGTGATGGACGAAGTTCGTCTTCGGGAACACCGGTTATTGCCGAGGCAAATTCGAGCGGCTTGCCCCTCTTTACCACCATCTCCAACATATCGTCTGTTGCACAAAGCTCCGAAAGCTCCTGCCTGAGATCGATTTCAACCGACTTGCCCTTCTTGATCCTGCGATGCATAAAGGTTTCCAGACAAAGGAAGTCTTCGACTTTTTCAGGCAGACGCGGAACGAATCCGGCAGGCAAGAAAACCCGGTAGCGAACAGCCTCGATCAGTACGCTGAGCGACTCGCTCCGCAGGGGGATCT
>RPRC01000402.1 GCA_003857395.1 Geobacter sp. | reverse complement strand
TATCGCTGGTCGAGCATCATCCCCCGGTATGAGGACTTCTGGGGGCAACTGAAGGAAGAGGCCCGACAGTAGATTCTGCTGCAAAACCCCCCCGTTTTGAAATCGAGAAAACCTGAAAAAAATTGTCTTGAGCGGCAGGCGAGGAAATAAGCCAAATTTCTTTTTGAAAGTTGAAAAAAATCCGCATCGAGAGCTTTTCTGGCGGCAGAAAGGTGATTTCTCGATCTCTCTAACAGCTTGCCAGGGCATACGAATGCTGTTGCCTGCTTTTTTGGATCTCCCAACCCACCCGCTTAAGCCAGCGTTTGACGTTGCAGGCTGCGCCAATCAAATAGAATTGGAGCTTCACTTTACCCCGTCCTCGGTAACGAGCACGACGAGCCCCGTGGGCTCTGACTAATTCGCTCTGCGTCCCTTCAATGGCGTTTCGCTTCTTCATCTCTTGCTTGAATTCCGGGGTCTTCATTTCCCATCGTCGGTTTTGTAAAATCGTATGATGTTCTCCCACCACCAAACTGCGATGCTTTTGACCTTGCCCCACGCATTGATTTCGCAAAGGACAATCCGGACACTCCCAACTCCATTCAAAACGATAGCTCACCTTGCCGCTTTTCTCCTCCTCCAACCGGCTGCATTGCGTACTTTGTCTTCCCGCAGGACAAACGGCTTTCCTTTCCTCTACGTTGATTTGAAACGCCTCGGCGCTAAACGCCTTATTCCGCGGCGAAGGCGCCGGCTGCGCCGGCCCCATCAATTGCCGTCCCTCCTCTTCCGCCTTGACGATCTCTTGGGCGGAAACGTAGGCTCCATCCACATACTCCACTTCCGGCCTCTCTAAACCCATCTCCCCCTGCTCTTCCAACACCTGCTCCCGTCCGGCTTCATCGCTCTCCGTTGCTCTTTGAATCATCACCGCCGTCAAAAAATTCTTTGTCGGTTCCCCCTTCTCCACGGGCTCTTCGCTCACCGTCTCGGCCACCTGCACCTTATAACCTTCAAATTCCTTCTTGCTTTTTCCCCGTCCCTTCGCCGCCCACTCCACATCCGGATCATGCGGGTTCCTCACCGCCCCCACAGGCTGCTCTCTAAGCACTTCCATCGCCTCAGCATCTCGGACGGCATACTGCTCCTGAAAAACCCGATCCAATAATTTCATCTGCGCTGCTTCCGGGAAAACCTTTCCCTTCTCCTTTTGATCCCCCACCCAATTCCGCAACCGTCGGATATCTTCTCCCCCTTGCTGCATCTTATTCTTCAGTTCCACTTCCGGAGTCCTATAATCCAACTTGCTCTCCACATACCGTTCCCATAGAACCCCCCAAAACTCAGGACGCTGGCCTTCTCCCAACATCCCCTCCAATTCCTTTAAGGCCAACCGAATACTCTCCCGCACGCATTCCAGTCGGCTCATCTTAGCAATCATCCCCAGCACATGGGTGGAATCCAAACGCTGCTTGTATTTGCGGGGGATCAACCCGGCATCTTGTAAACCCCTTAAGATCCTCTCAAACAGCAGCCGCCCTTGCTCATGCTCCAGCAGCTTGGCTCGAAACCGAACCAGCACGGTAGGATCAAAGACCACTTCATTCACCTCATGATTCAAGGCGTACTTCCATCCTAAATGATACCGTAATCGCTCCACCGCTTCTCGATCCGGAACCTTCTCCACAAACTGCCATAAGGTAACTCCCAAGAGCAACACGGGCTCTACCGAGGGGCGTCCATTATCCGGGCAATAACCCTTCTCCAACTCCGCCCGGGCTTCCACTAACAAAGGATAGATCTTCTCCGCAAACAACCGGTACCGATCCCCCGGGTCTAACTCTAATCCCGCAGGACCATAGATCCCAAACAATCCCGTTTGGGACTTAAAGTCTGGAAGGCTCATAGGCTGCTCCATCTCCATTTGATCATTGACATGGTATAGTCTATAGTATATTACCCTCCCAGTCAACACTTTTTTATTGATTCTTGACGTTTTTCCCCCAATTTCGTATTATTCTGCCCAGAGACTCCCCTATGAAAAAAGATTCCTCAGCACCAGCCTTGACCCAGTATCCTTTAAAAGTTCAGGCCATTCGCCCCAAAGGTGCACGACCCAAATTGTATGTCTATATCCCTATGCCCTTGGCTGCGGCTATGGGACTCAATCCAGGCGACACGGTTCAATGGGAATTGCTGGATCGCGATGAACTTCACCTCATCCGTCTCGATCCCGCTCCTCCTTTAACCCCCAAGCGCGCTCGAAGGCATAAATAACCTTTGGCCTTTTACCGATCGATCCCAAGAGAAGGGGGTTTTGCAGCAGAATCAAGAAACAAGCCCTGACCTCCCAGGTGATTGAGGTTGATTAGGAATGGGAGGCAGGATGGGGCAACCCTGCCCCCCACGGTTTGGGTTGTGAAGGGTCAGCTGGGTTTGGGGTTCCAGCTTGTCAATACCCTTCGGGTAAATTCATCGGCATTTATGGATACGAACTTGAATTTCCTGCATCCGGCTGACCACCTTCTTCTTTCACCCGGGTCTAGAGCCTGATCGTTGAGGATGCAGGAAACGGCGAAGGAGCATTGCAAATAATCAAGGAGAGGTCTTCTGGTCACATTTTTTTAGACATTCTTTTGCCCGGAGAGAATGGCCTT
>RPRC01000401.1 GCA_003857395.1 Geobacter sp. | reverse complement strand
AGGCTGGCGGAGAAATCATTCCGTGAAAGCGAGGAAAGATGGCAATTCGCACTGGAAGGCAGCGGGGACGGAGTCTGGGATTGGAATATCCCTTCAGGAAAAGTCTTTTATTCCGATCAATGGAAAAACATCCTGGGCTTCGGGGTCGATGAATTCGACGAAAACGAAAATCTCTGGGAAAAGCTTGTCCATCCAGATGACAGGGACTGGGTCCTCAAAGAGATAAAAAGGCATCTCCGGTCCGAAACACCCCTCTACATGACCGAACATCGGCTTCGCTGCCGGGACGGTTCCTTCAAGTGGATTCTGGACCGTGGCAAGGTAATGGAAAGAGGTAAAGACGGAACTCCTCTGCGAATGGTGGGCACGTATACGGACATCACTGATCGAAAGCGACTGGAAGACCAGCTCCGTCAGGCGCAGAAAATGGAAGCTGTGGGTGAACTGGCAGGCGGAATCGCGCACGACTTCAACAATATCCTCACCGCCATTATCGGCAGGATCTATCTGTTGCAGAACAAGCTCGCTGGCAACGGTGAACTCCTCGCCCATGCCGACCAGATAGCCTACGCAGCGGACAGGGCCGCCAACCTGACCCAAAGTCTGCTCGCCTTCAGCCGTGAACAGATCATGAATCCGCGGCGGATCTACCTCAACGAAACCGTGAAAAAATCAGCCAAGCTCTTCAGCAAGCTGATTCGGGAAAATATCGAAATCAGCATCATTCTTCCCGAGCCGGATCCGGTAATACTGGCCGATGAGGTACAAATCGAGCAGGTGCTGATCAATTTGGTGGCCAACGCCCGCGATGCAATCCCCCTGGACGGCCGGATTCACATTGCCACCGAAACGACATATTTCGACGAAAAATTCGTCAGCTCCCATGGCTACGGCCGGGTTGGTGAATACGCCGTGATCTCAGTTTCGGCCACCGGGACAGGCATGGATCAGAAGACAAAGGCGCGGATTTTCGAACCATTCTTCACCACCAAGGAAATGGGCAAAGGAACCGGTCTCGGCCTCGCCATCGTCTACGGAACCATCAAGCAGCATAATGGCCATATCAACGTCTACAGCGAAATCGGCGTAGGTACGACCATCAGGATTTATCTGCCCAGAATTGAAGAAGACGCTGACAGCGAGGCAAAGGAGGAAATGACACCTCCTCCTGCAGGGAAAGGATTGATTCTCCTGGCCGAAGACGAAGACGCGGTCAGGTCCCTGACAAAAACCATTCTGCTCGAAAGTGGTTACACGGTTATCGAAGCGGAAAACGGCCTCCAGGCGGTGGAAAAATTCCAGCAGAATCGTGACGACATCAATCTAGTTCTGCTGGACGTCATCATGCCGCGCATGAATGGAAAAGAGGCCTGCGACGAGATTCTACGGAGCAAACCCGAGACAAAAATCCTCTTCATGAGCGGCTATACCGGGGACATCCTCGGGCAGCAGGAACTGCTCTCCACCGGGCATGGTCTGATCCAGAAGCCACTGAAACCGCGCGACATGCTGGCAATCATCCGAGGCATGCTCTCGGAGACCGGTACTCTTTCATCTTGACCTTTCGGGTCTCGTTGAGTACTCTCATCAGGATAACTGAAGCAGCGGGAAGGGACCGCCACCCCCTCCCGACCAAAGACAACCTCCAGTTCAAACCACTGATGGGAATTAGCCATGATAAAAGCTTATCTGCACACGGAAGATGCCATTGTGTCACTTACGGTGGAACTCGAGCACCTGGAGTCGATCGATACCTCGGCCCTCGTCTGGCTCGACATGATTTCACCCACGCCGGACGAAAGTATTGCCGTTGAAAGAGCCATGAAGCTGGAACTGCCGACCCGCCAGGAATCGGAAGAAATCGAGTACAGCTCCCGGTACTGGGAGGACGAAGGCGGTATCTGGATCAACACCTCTTTCCTGGTCAAGGATCAGGGAAAAATCAACAGTGAGACCGTGTCGTTTATCCTGAAAAATTCCTTCCTCACCACGATCCGCTTCAGCGAACACCGGCTCTTCACTGAGTTCTCGCGCAAACTGCGGCTGACGCCCCGCGCCTTCCATTGCGGCGGTGACGTTTTGTCCGGTATCCTCGCCATGCGGGTGGATATTGACGCCGACCTCATCGAGCATCTCTCGAAGGAGATCGTCACCATTGGCAGGAAAGACTCCCATTCCTCCCACGAGCCCAGCCAATTTCTTGAATACATCACCTCCTACGAGGACATCAACATTACCTTCCGGGAAAACCTGACGGACAAGCAGCGCGTTCTCTCGTCTCTCCTGAAAAGCACCCTGATTTCGGATAGCCAGAAAAGAGAGCTTTCCATGATGATCAAGGACGTGAACTCCCTCGTCATCTCGGCCAACTTCAACTTCGAGCGACTCGACTACCTCCAGAACCTCTTCCTGAACTATATGAGCATGGAGCAGAACAAGGTAATAAAGATTTTCACCGTCATGTCGGTAATTTTCCTGCCGCCGACCCTCATCGCCAGCATCTACGGCATGAATTTCCGCTTTCTTCCCGAACTGCAATGGAAGATGGGCTATCCGCTGGCACTACTCCTGATTGTCCTCTCGGCAATCCTGCCGATCTATATCTTCAAGAAGCGTGGCTGGCTGTAATCCACCGCCTTCACCCGTGATTGCCGGAGCCGTTTTCGCCGCCTTTCTGACCATAGCTGGCAAACTTTCCGATT
>RPRC01000400.1 GCA_003857395.1 Geobacter sp. | reverse complement strand
GCAAATGGCCGAGGAGCTTCTCAAAATCTATGCGGCTCGCCAGGTTCATGAGGGATTTGCCTTTTCTCCGCCCGATGATCTGTGTCGCGAATTCGAGGCTGCCTTCGCCTTTGAGGAAACACCGGACCAGATGAGTGCCATTGAGGATGTGCTCAGTGACATGCAGAGCCCCAAGCCGATGGACCGCCTGGTCTGCGGAGATGTCGGCTACGGCAAGACCGAGGTTGCCATGCGGGGAGCATTCAAGGCGGTCATGGACGGCAAGCAGGTTGTTGTGCTTGTTCCCACTACCGTTCTGGCCCAGCAGCACCTGGAAACCTTCCGCAAGCGATTCGAAGCCTATCCGGTGACTATCGATATGCTTTCACGCTTCCGGACTCCCCATGAACAAAAGGCGACCCTGGAAAGATTGAAGAAAGGGGCGCTCGACATCATTATCGGGACCCATCGTTTGCTGCAAAAGGACGTGTGCTTCAAGGATCTCGGACTGATCATCATTGATGAAGAGCATCGTTTCGGTGTCTCCCACAAGGAGAAGCTGAAGCAATTTCGGGCAGTGGTGGATGCCTTGACTCTTACCGCGACACCGATTCCTCGAACCCTTAATATGTCGCTGGCAGGTATTCGCGACCTTTCAATTATCGACACCCCGCCAGGAGACCGGCTCGCCATCAAGACGTTTGTCGCCCGATTTTCAGACGAACTGATCCGTGAAGCAGTGTTGCGCGAACTGCGACGAGGCGGTCAGGTCTTCTTCGTCCATAACCGGGTTCAGTCGATTGGTGCCATGGCGGAGCATCTCCGAACGCTTATTCCCGAAGCAAAGCTGGCGATCGGTCATGGTCAGATGAAAGAAAAAGAGCTCGAAGAGGTAATGCTTGGCTTCATGCATGGGAAATTCAACCTGTTTCTCTGCACCGCTATTATCGAGTCGGGACTTGATATCCCTTCCGCCAACACTATGATCGTCAATCGGGCGGACATGTTCGGTCTTGCCCAGCTCTATCAACTTCGCGGGCGGGTAGGCCGGTCCAGTCAGCGGGCCTATGCCTATTTCCTGATTCCTCCTGAAGGATCGATTAGTTCTGATGCCCGTGAACGGCTGAGAATTATTCAGGAACTCACCGAGCTTGGTGCCGGTTTCCGCATCGCAACGCACGACCTGGAGATTCGAGGGGCCGGCGATTTTCTCGGGTCACGGCAATCCGGGAATATTGCCGCAGTTGGATTTGAGCTGTATTCAGAGCTTCTCGAAGAGGCAGTCTGCAAGTTAAAGGGAGAAGTAATCGCCGAAAGAGTTGAACCGGAAATAAATCTGAAAATACCGGCTTTTGTGCCGGAAGACTACGTCCCGGAGCCGAACCAGAGGCTCATTATTTATAAAACCCTTGTTCAGGCCTCAGTTGAGGAGGACGTAGACAGTGTCGGTGATGAATTGCTGGACCGTTTTGGCAAGCTTCCCTTGACCGTGACGTATCTGCTGGAAACGATGAAGCTTCGCATTCACTTGCGGAAACTTCTGGTGAAACGTCTGGAATTTAACGGAACGCAGCTCGTCATTTCTTTCCATGAAAAAACGCCCGTTGCACCGGACACGATTATTGGTTTGATTCGCAGTTCGCCGAAAAACTATCGGTTCACTCCCGACTTCGTATTTACCGCTGTTGTAGGCGATACCTCTTTCGAGGGGGTCCTTGCCGTGGCTAGAAATCTCTTGAAAAGGCTTGTTTGATATGGTAGCTTCGCAAATTGTTGTCTTATCAATAATTATACGGTAAAGGAGAAATTCCGTGAACTATGTGAATGTTTTCAGGATCCTTGTTTCAATGCTCCTGGCGTTCGGTCTTTTTGCCTGTAAACCTGCGACAAACGGCCAGGGAAAATCGGAAGGAAAAACAGTGGCGGATGTAAATGGAACTGCCATTACGACGCAGGATTTCAAGGACGAAGTGGACAGGCTGCCGCCTTACCTGAAGCCGATGGTGCAGTCGCCAGAAGGGAAGAAGGAACTGCTGGACAGTATGGTTGTTCGCGAGATAATCCTCGAGCAGGCAAAGAAAGACGGCGTGGATAAGAGTAAGGACGTTGCTGATCGCCTCGATGACTTGCGCAAGCGTCTGATAGTTGAAACGTATCTGAAAAAGAAGGTTGAGCAGGAAGCGCAGATTTCCGATGCCGAATTGCAGAAGTTCTATGATGAAAACAAGGATAAGTTCAAAACCGGCCAACAGGTAAAAGCAAGTCATATCCTGGTCAAGACCGAAAAAGAAGCACAGGACATTCTTGCCCAGCTGAAAAGTGGGGAGAACTTCGAAAATCTGGCGAAAAAATATTCAACAGATTCCACTGCTGCGAAAGGTGGTGATCTTGGCTGGTTTTCCAAAGGCGCCATGGTTCCTGAGTTTGACAAAGTGGTATTTGGGTTGAAAGAAGGTGGCTTGTCAGGGGTCGTGAAGACCCAATTCGGTTTCCATATCATCAAGGTCACCGGCGTACGCCCTGCCGGCATTCGGTCTTTTGATGAAGTTAAAGAGCAGATCAAGAGTACTCTTCTTCCCGGCAAGCAGCAGGAAATCTTCCAGAAAATGAAGGAAGACCTGAAGAAAAATGCGAAGGTAACCATCAATGAAGACGTCCTGAAAAGCCTCGACCTGACGGCCGGAGATACTCAGGGTGCTGCAGCGGTTCAGAAATAGCAGTAATCCTCGACAATC
>RPRC01000399.1 GCA_003857395.1 Geobacter sp. | reverse complement strand
TCCCCAACCGGCCAAAGGTGATTGAAAATGTAGTGGAGAAAATGGCCTGATTTGCAACGTAACCTATTGATATGCCATCTTCACAACCTTATAACTGCGGAAGATGGGCTAACCCGGATAAGAAATGGCCTTCCGGAAGAAACTCCGGAAGGCCTGAATTCCCGACTGAATTGGAGGCAATTCTCAGGAAAGCCGCTCTTCCCCCACTGCACCAGGCTTGATAAAAATCATCAGGAGCAGCGCCGCCAGAGTTGCCAAACCCGCCCCAAAACCGAAGGCCGCCCTGGGGCCGACCACCTGCCAGATCAGACCGAACAGGAGGCTGGCCGGCAGTGCACCGATACCGATAGCAAAATTATACCAGCCAAAGGCACTGCCGCGCTCCTCGGGCCGGGAGATATCCGCCAGAAGCGCCTTCTCGGTTCCCTCAGTCAAGCCATAGAACAGTCCATACAGGGTAAAAAGCAGCCAGACATGGGTAGCTGTTGTCGCATAACCAAAGCCCACATAGGTCAGAGCATAGACACCCCAGCCCGTTATAATGAGCCTCCGTCGCCCTATTCTGTCCGAGAGCGCACCGAAAGGCATGGTGGACACCATTTTCACCACATGAAAAAAGGCCCACAGGAGAGGGATCATCACCGGGGAGACTCCCAGTCGGCCGGCCTGCAGGAGCAAAAAGGCATCGGAGGAATTGCCCAGGGTGAAAATAAAAAGAATGATGATGTAGCCTCTGAGGCTGCCACGCGGGATAAACCCAAGGAAAGTGCCGTGGCTTGGCACCCTGCGCCGTGAAACCTCTTTCACCTTGAAGGCAATGAGGGAAACCGCCAGGACTCCCGGAATCGCCGCAAGCCAGAAGACCGTCCGCATGTCACTGACGACAAAAGCGAGAAGTGCCGAAGCGACCAGGGGCCCGACAATAGCTCCAGCATGATCCATGGAACGATGAAAACCATACGCCTTGCCCCTGATGGAAGGATCCACGGAATCGGCGATCAAGGCATCGCGGGGAGAAGTACGGATACCCTTGCCAACCCGATCGGCAAAGCGAATAACCAGTACCGCCAGGGGACCGGTGGCCACGGCAATAAACGGACGGGCGAAGGAGGAAATCCCGTAACCAAACAGAACAAGCCTTTTGCGGTCAGCCACCCGGTCGGACACAATTCCGGACGCAAGTTTCAACAATGACGAGGTGGATTCGGCAAGCCCCTCAATGACACCAAGAACTGCCGGTCCGGCACCGAGAACCGCGGTGAGGAATACCGGCAGGAGCGGATAGATCATCTCGCTGGAAAAATCGGTAAGAAAACTTACCAGACCGAGAACCAGGATATTACCGGTAATTCCCTTGAAAAACCTATGGTTTTTGTTGCTCTCAAGCGCGTTCAGAGAGCTGCCTTTTTCTTTCTTCCAACCGGTTTTTTCACCTGCTCCTCAGGCCGGTTCACTTCCGTTGACAGGATGAGCTGAGGCGGGAGCTCCTGTGAGCCAAGGATAGAAACCATCTGTTCCAGGCCGTCGTCGATCTTTTTCAAGTTCTGAGGAGAGAGCTTCTCGAGCCCTGCCACCAGAAGGCCCTGCGCAACCTGGGGAGATTTTTCCACAATCCCAAACCCTTCCTGAGTCAGCCCGGCATAAACAACCCGACGATCTTCCTTCGAGCGAGTACGAGACACCAGCCCTTTTTTCTCCAGGCGATCCAGGATACCCACGGTGGTGGCAGGGTGCAGATAGATGCGGCGAGCCAGATCCGATACCCGTATGCTTCCGGCTTCCGCGATCACCTTGATGGTCCAGAGCTGGGGACTGGTAAGGCCGGTTTCTCGTTCTGCCTTTTTTGACTGGCCGTGGACTACCTGGAAGACCCTTCGCAAGTTGTCAATTATTTCAGCAATTTGTTGCGATTTCTCAAGCATTGCCACTCCGCTTGTCTCAAGGAAAGGAGTGGGTGTTCATCTGGACATCACGAACATCCTCACCCTTGCGACAACTCTTTCTCGATTCTTTCGCACAAGGTTTTCAGCACCTTGATGCGCGCATGCTGTTTATCGTCCGCTTCCACCAGGGTCCAGGGAGAAACTTCCGTGCCCGTCCGGTCAATCATATCGCAAACGGCATGTTCGTATTGTTCCCATTTCTCCCTGTTTCGCCAGTCCTCTGGCGTTATCTTGAAACTCTTGAAAGCGGTATTTTCCCTTTCCTTGAAACGGCGCAGCTGCTCTTCCCTGCTGATGTGAAGCCAGAATTTGAGGACGATCGTCCGGTTTCTGATCAGCTGTTCCTCAAAGTCATTGATCTCGCCGTAGGCACGCATCCAGTCAGCCGGGGAGCAGAAGCCCTCCACTCGCTCCACCAGAACCCGGCCATACCAGGACCGGTCAAAAATCGCAAAGTGACCGAGGCGCGGCAGGTAGCGCCAAAACCTCCAGAGGTAGGGCTGGGCACGCTCCTCATCGGTCGGGGCCGCGGTGGGAATCACCCGATAGTAGCGGGCATCCAGACCGGCGGTAATCCGGCGGATGGTACTCCCTTTGCCGGCAGCATCCAGTCCCTCGAAAACGAGTACTACCGAGATTTTGCGGAAGGCGGCCTCCCGGGTCAGGAGATTCAGCTTGCCCTGATATTTTTCCAGCGCCTCCTCGTACTTTTTTTTCCCCATCTTCTGGGAAAGATCAAGCCGATTCAGGACCGACAGCGTGTCGATCTTCGGAATAATCGGCGGCAG
>RPRC01000398.1 GCA_003857395.1 Geobacter sp. | reverse complement strand
TTCTCGTCTATATTAATAGAGGGCAAAAAAGTTTGGCGCCCGGTCTGTTAAATAAGAGCCTAGAATAGACAAGAGCTTCAAAGGCGCCACCAAAAGATACCGGTATCACAATTTTTTTCGGCGCTAAAAAATCTTAAAAAGGAAGGGAAATATGGACAATTGCAAATGTAAACAGGACACTACACTAGAGGATTACAAGTCTAAACTAAACACCACACTATTAACAGAGTGGACTAGACTAATGGGCTCGGTTTTGTCCGTGGCGGAATTAGTGTCTATCCCCACTCAATGGCGCCAGGCCCGGGCAAAATTACTAAGAGAAATGAATGATTTTATAAGAATAATGCGTAAGGAATTAGACTTACCACTAGATTCACAAGAGGAATAGGTAATGGATATTAAAAACTGGAAGACAGACGAGATAATACCATATGCACGCAATCCGCGCAAAAACAAAAAAGCGGTCGATTATGTTGCCGCATCCATCAAGGAGTTTGGTTGGCAACAACCTATCGTCGTTGATAAAGACGGCGTAATAGTTGTTGGCCATACGCGTTTGATGGCGGCGCAAAAACTTGGGTTAGCAGAATGTCCTGTAACAGTTGCAGACAAACTTACACCACAACAGATAAAGGCATATAGAATAGCCGACAACAAGACATCTGAATACTCTAAGTTTGATTATGATTTATTGGTGCTGGAATTAGAGGAGCTGCAGTCGGATAACTACAATCTATCCAACACCGGCTTCCAAGATAGTGAACTCATGAGACTTCTTGAGCCGTCACAAAGAAATACTGACCCAGACGCACTTCCTTCATCTGCACCAGCAATAGCAAAGAGTGGTGACCTATATGTATTAGGCAATCATAAAGTGTTATGTGGTGATGCTACAAAAGAAGAGGATTACAAAACACTATTTAACGATGAGTTGGCTGATATGGTGTGGACCGACCCGCCATATAATGTGAACTACGTAAGTAGGCTTAGACACGACACGTTGAGTAGGGAATATAAAAGCATTGGTATACAAAACACCATTCTAAATGACAACATGACGGCGCAAGCGTTCTATGAGTTTCTACATGACGCATTTATAAACGTCTCGTTGTATTTACAAAGTGGCGGGCCATTCTATGTGTGCCACGCATCTTCTTCAACCATACAATTTATTTCGGCGCTAGAAGATGCTGGATTAGAGATAAAGCAGCACCTCATGTGGGTTAAGGACCATGCCGTATTGTCAAGACAAGACTACAACTGGCAACATGAGCCAATATTCTACGGGTGGAAACAAGGCTCAGCACTCAAGTGGTATGGTGGATACTCAACATCTACTGTATTTGACGATAGAGCTGATTTAACCAAGCTTACAAAGGAGCAGCTCATACAATACATTAAAGATATACAAGTTGATATATTTGATAATAAAATAAAAAGAAATGATTTACATCCGACGATGAAGCCGATAGGACTTATAACGCCTATGGTGATTAATTCATCTCAGCAAGGTGATGTTGTATTAGACCCATTTCTAGGGTCGGGTTCAACATTGATTGCGTGCGAAGGAATCAATAGACGTTGTTATGGTATGGAATTAGACCCTAAGTATGTGGATGTAATAGTAAAAAGATGGGAAGATTATACCGGCCGAAAGGCCGAAAGAGTTTAACATAAGGTGGTTAACCAAAATGGCAGAAAAAGGTATGACAGAACAAAAAGCTGAGTTACAGAAGAAAGCATATCAGATGCGCATAGCTGGTATGCCCTATCGTAGGATAGGCGACCAATTAGGTGTGTCTCATGTTACGGCCTTTAACTATGTCCAAGATATGTTGAGTAAGTTGCGTGCAGAATCAAAAGACCTTGCCGAAACATATAGGGACATGGAATTAGAGAGATTAGATGAGGCACAAGCGGCCATATATGCAAATGTATTAAAAGGTGATTTACAAGCAATAGATAGGTTTCTAAAGATACAAGAAAGAAGGTCTAAGTATTTGGGGTTGGATGTTGCTACAAAAGTAGAGGCAACATTTCCATCGCCCATCATCTTTATAGAAGGAAAGGATGCAAACAAGACAGGTACTAGTAACTAAGGTATTTACACAACTTTATAATGCCAACAAGACGATTGTAGTTTGTCGCGGCGGGGCAAGGTCTAGCAAGTCGTATAGTATAGCACAGTTGTTGGTGCAGAAACTAACGGCGGAAAAAAACAAGAAGATACTTGTAAGCCGTAAAACAATGCCCTCTTTAAAGATAACCGCTATGAGGGACATATTAACATTGCTTAAGGATTATGGTTATTATTTATACTGCGACCATAACAAAACGGATGGTACATTAACCTATCGACCTACGGGAAGTTTCATTTATTTTTGCTCGGTGGATGACCCTGAAAAGATAAAGAGCACGGGTTGGAATTACATTTGGCTAGAAGAAAGCACGGACTTTGACCACGACGATTACATGATACTTAAACTACGGTTGTCCGAGCCAAACGACCTAATGAATCACATGTATCTATCTTTCAATCCTATTAGTGCCTTTCATTGGGTAAAGACGGAAGTGGTTGATAAAGAAAAGGATTGTCAAGAGATAGTAAGCACGTATAGAGATAACATCTTTCTATCGCAAGAGTATATTAAGTTAATAGAGCAAACTAGAGAACAAAATGCCAACTACTGGCGTGTGTATGGATTGGGCCAATGGGGTTCTTTAGAAGATAACATCTATAATAACTATAAGT
>RPRC01000397.1 GCA_003857395.1 Geobacter sp. | reverse complement strand
TCAACAATCTCCATGAAGGTGGGAATCATCACGGTCATGGTGATGAGCCACTTGTTTATGGTGCGGGTAGTGTTTTCCATGTTTGTCTTGATGTAGGGGCGAACCTTGTGTTCGCCCTGGACATTTCGGCTTTTTCACCAACAAAAAGGGCGAACACAAGGTTCGCCCCTACGAGAAGTGTCGTCCCGGTCTACCGGAACGGGTCTTTCAGTATATCGCCCAGCTTTCTTTCCGTAAGGATGGTCGGAACAACACTCATGCCGACCCGCAGCAGATGTTTCGGATCGCTTGATGAATCGATGAGGATTTTTACCGGGATCCTCTGTACGACCTTGACGTAGTTTCCGGTAGCGTTTTCCGGCGGGAGTAAGGAGAATGCCGCCCCAGTTCCTGCCATAATGCTGTCCACTTTTCCCGTGAAGGTGCTGCCTGGGTAGGTGTCAACACTGAACTCGACTTTCTGCCCCGGTCTGACATGGGTCAGCTGACCCTCCTTGTAATTTGCCGTTATCCAGGCACCGTTCAGCGCAACAAGAGCCAACAGCGGCTGGCCTGCCTGGATGTTATTCCCCGGTTCCACGGATTTTTTCGTAATGAAACCGTCAGCGGGCGCATAGATTTTCGTAAAAGACAAGTTGCGCTCGTTTTCAGCGAGTTCGGCTTTTTTTCGGGAGATGATAGCATCTTTTGCTCCTGACCCGGTCAGGCCGAGGAGGGCAAGTGCCCGGCGTACCGAGCCTTCGGTTTCGGCCAGCTTTGCCGCCGCAATTTTCCGGGCTGTTTCAAGTCTGTCAAGCTGCTCTTTTGCAATGACATCTTTTTTGTAGAGTGCCCTTCCTCTTTGCAGGTCCAGATCCGCCTGTTCCAGTTTCGCCCGGTCAGAATTGAGCGCCGCTCTGGCTGCATCCGCCTGTGCATAGGTACTCGAAGTCTCATTCTTGGCGATATCCAGTTGCGCGGTTGCGTTCCTGACCCTGAGCCGGAAATCAACCTCGTCCAGTTCCACGAGAAGGTCGCCCTTCTTGACAAACTGGTTGTCTCTCACCATGACCTTCAGCACGTTGCCGGGAACACGGGAGGAGATGGTATAGACGTGGGATTCGATAAAGGCGTTATCGGTTTCCACATGAGTCTTGCTCTTGACCCAGAGCTGCAGTCCAAAAAAGCAGGCAGTGAGAAGCAAAATCAACAGGATGAATGCTGCCCGTTTCCTCTTGCCGTTCCCTGACTTCTTCACAGGGGATGTATCCTGTGCTTTTGCGTTCTCGCCGGTGTTGAGTTCTTCTGCCATCAAATCCTCCGTGGAAATGGGTTATTCCAATTCCAAATCAAAGCGCTATCTTCGTTGGCTCGTCTTCGGCTCCACAACGTACTACCTGAACGCCTTCGTCGCCTCAATCCTCGCCGCCTTGATTTCATCCTTGTTTTGAAATTGGAATTACAGCTCCCCTTTTGCTTTTTTGATTCGGGCTATGGCTACCTCGTAATCGGATAGTGCCCGGAAATATTCGGCCTTTGTTTTCGTCAGCAGGGTTTGAGCATCGATGACATCGGTAGCTGTGCCCACATGTTCCTGGTAGCGGTCCTTATTGATCCGCAGGTTTTCTTCGCCCTGGGTTACGGCCTTTGCGGCTGTTTTGATCCGTTCCACTGCAATCCTTGCGTCGTTGCTGGCGGTGTCGTACTCCAGACGTATCTGGGATTCCAGCATCCGCAGTTTCTCCTCGTTCTGCATGCGGGACTGGACAGCCTGACGGTAGCGCGAGGTGGTTGCGAGGCCGTCGAAAAGGTTGATCTTCAGGCCTATTGTCGCATACAGAATGGCCTGTTCTTCGACCTTCTTATTCTGCACGTAATCAACGCCAAGTCTGGTGAATATTTCCGGGAAATAGAAGCTTCGTCTTTCTTTGATAACCAGGGCATCCGCTTCGATTCCCTTCTGGAGAGCCATGACTTCCGCTCGATTGGTCAGAGGGAATTTTTCTTCCATGGGCGCGGGGATGCTGTCAGTTGTGTCCACCTCTGCCAGGTCGGCACGATACGAGGCAGGTTGCCCGATCAGGTAGTTGAAATAAAGCCAGCTGTTTTGGAGCCGATTGGCCTCCATGAGTCCCCGCTGCTTGCTATTTGCAAGCTGGACTTCTGCCTGGAGCAGATCATTGCGGGTAACGACCCCCTGCTCATAGAGGTTTTTTGCCACGCGCAGGTGGTCGCTCATCTGGATAATCTCTTTTTCTGCTGCTTCGACCAGTTTCTGGTATTCGAGGATTCCGTAGTAGATTGTCACAACCTGGAGGAAGACATCCTTTGTTCGAGCGGAGTGGTTGAAAGATGTTGCCTCTCGGAGGGCTTTAGCCTGTTGGAAGCGTGCAGAGGTGCGGCCAAAATCATAGATTGTCTGTTCAACGGAGACAGAGAAGAACCCGTATTCCGGCTGCTGGGTTTCAACCGCTCTTCCCTGAATTATGACGGATTGCGGATCCTGCTGGACCGTGAAGCCGCCCTGGAAGTTGACATGTGGTAAATAGCCGCTTCTGGCGACGCCGATGGATCCCTCGGCGATTTTTTCATCAAAGGCGGAAATTTTCAGTTCGTGGTTAGCTGTTGCGGCCTTTTTCAGGCATTCCTGAAGTGTCAGGGTCTCGGCTTCCGCCCTGGCAAGCAGGAAGAGGGGGGCGAGAAGGACGAGGAGGTAGATTTTTGGCATATGGTGTCTCCCTTTGTGTCTGCGGAGTGTTTCGGTTGCCTCCGGCGAAAGGCCGG
>RPRC01000396.1 GCA_003857395.1 Geobacter sp. | reverse complement strand
CTCCGCCAAGCAGGGCCGCGACCGCAAGTTCCAGGCCATCCTGCCGCTGAAGGGCAAGATCCTCAACGTCGAGAAAGCCCGCTTCGACAAGATGCTGTCGTCGCAGGAAGTCGTCACGCTGATCACCGCGCTCGGCACCGGCATCGGCACTGGCCTCGGCAAGGACGATTACAACCCGGCCAATCTCAGGTACCACCGCATCATCATCATGACCGACGCGGACGTCGACGGCTCGCACATCCGAACCCTGCTGTTGACCTTCTTCTACCGCCAGATGCCGGAACTGGTCGAACGCGGCCACATCTACATCGCCCAGCCGCCGCTGTACAAGGTCAAGCAGGGCAAGCGCGAGACCTATCTGAAGGACGATTACGAATTCAAGCAGTACCTGCTGCGCGAAGCCCTCAACGGCGCCGAACTGATCCCCGCCGCCGGCGCCGAAGCGCTGAGCAAGGAAACCTTCGAACGCATTGCACGTGAATTCCTGCTCGCCGATGCCATGATCGAACGTCTCGCCCGTCGCATCGACCCGGACGTGCTGTACAGCCTGCTGAAGATTTCCACCATCAGCCTGAACACCGAAGCCGACGCCCAGGCTGCCGCGCAACAACTTACCACGCAACTGAGCAAGCTCGGCCCGGTCAAGATCAACCCGCTGCAATACGAGGGCGACCTCGGCTGGCGGCTGGAAATCATCCGTAGCAAGCATGGCATCGGCCACACCAGCTACCTCGATTACAACTTTGTCGAAGGCGGCGATTACGACCAACTGCGCCGCACCGCGGAAATCCTGGTCGGCCTGTTGTTGCCCGGCGCCGAAATCCGCCGTGGCGAAGCCCGCGCCCCGGCTTACGACTTCAAGCAGGCGCTCGACTGGCTGCTCAACGAGGTCAAGAAAAACCTCGGCGTACAGCGCTACAAAGGCCTCGGTGAAATGAACCCGGAACAGCTCTGGGAAACCACGATGGACCCGCAAGTCCGCCGCCTGCTCCGCGTCCAGATCGAGGACGCCATCGCCGCCGACGGCATTTTCACCACGCTGATGGGCGAGGAAGTGGAACCGAGACGCCAATTCATCGAGACCAATGCGCTGGGGGTAAGAAATCTGGATGTCTAAACCGTTTTCGGTAGGGTTGCATATCTTCTGTCGTTCTTCGACATGACCTCCGCGACGATCAAGTTGTTTCTACCCCACGGAGATGCGAAGCGTCTGCGTGTCGGTGAAGTCTCCAATTGGACGGGCAAGGCGCTAGCAGCTCCCCGGACCGAGTTGGAAGATCTGCTTGCCCGAGAAGAACTCGAAAGCTCAGGCGTTTACTTCTTGCTCGGCGTCAATCCGGATACGGGTGCACCACTAGCGTATATCGGTGAAGCCGAGGTTATTCGAGAAAGACTGAAGCAACATAAGGCAAAAGATTTCTGGAACGCGGTTGTTGTTTTTGTAAGCAAAGATGAGAACCTCACGAAGGCACACATTCGTTTCCTGGAGAACCGCCTTCTCCAGGAGGCAAAGCTGATCGGCCGCTACGCCCTTGAGAACACGAACTCAAGTAACCCGAAATTACCCGAGTCCGATCGCGAAGACATGGAGGTTTACCTCTCACGCATCCGTCAGGTGTTGCCGGTGCTTGGGTCTGATCTTCTTTCGCCGATATCCGGTTCCACCAAACCCGCGAAACAACAGGCGCAACTTCTCTGCAAGATCAAGAATGCATTAGCGCGTGGAAGGAGAACAGAAGGGGGCTTTGTTATTTTCAAGGACTCAACCGCAGTAAGAGCATTGCGGCCTTCAGCTGAAACACAGCATCCTTTTGTCGTTGCGCTGCGCGAAAAGTTAGTTCAAGACGGTACGCTGATTGAGAAAGATGGCCTGTATGCCTTCACCAAGGACACCGAGTTCACCAGCCCAAGTGCAGCTGCAGCTGTTGTACACGGAGGTGGTGCGAATGGACTTACTGCTTGGAAGGACGAGGGTGGTAAGGCCCTGAAGGAACTTGAGGAGAGTTAATTCCTAGTTCGAGAGAGCAAGTAGCCAATCACCTTGCCTTCCAAGCCCCTCACGGTCAACAACAACTGACGAGAGATGCTGCTTTATCTCCTCCGCCACGGCGAAAGCGAAGCGAATGTCGGTGGCTTCATCAACGATGATCCGACTCGGCCGGTGCTGCTGACTACCAAGGGACGCGCGCAGGCAGCAACGGCCGCGCAAGCTTTAAGCGGCATCAGTTTCAGCCACGCCTATGCCTCGCAGTTCCCGCGCGCACGGCAGACCGCCGAGATCATCCTGGCGGGCCGCGATATACAGCTGCGTATCGATGCCCGTCTGAACGAGCGCCGCTCCGGCCTGGATGGCCAGCCGGTGGAAGTCTTCAACGGTTTGGTGCGGCCAGATCCGGTGCGGATCAAGCCGGCGAGTGGCGAGTCGTTTCTGGAGCAGATGCAGCGGGTAGGCGATTTTCTCGACGAAATCGTGTTGCGTCATCCCGCAGGGATCGTGCTGGCGGTTTCGCATGAAAACCCGATTCAGGCCGCTGCGGCACTGGCTGGACGCGATGTGGAAGCGGCTGCGCGCGGCGGTCTCGCCAACTGCGAGTGGCTACGGTTGGAATGGCCGCTTCAGCCGCCTACTTTCTGCGCAGGTGGCTGATTTTCAGGCTCAACACCAGTCCGGCCAGCGCCAGCGTAATGCAGTTGGCCAGGATGATCGGCCAGCTTTGCAAGGCGATTCCATACAGCAGCCACATCGCCACGCCGAGCGTGAACAGGCTGTACATGCTCAACGACACCCCGGAAAGATCG
>RPRC01000395.1 GCA_003857395.1 Geobacter sp. | reverse complement strand
TAAAAAATAGAAGAATCTTCCGATAATTGACATGAGTCCCTATTCTTTCATTAATATATAAAAAACTCAGGCTCACACATTACAATATCAGAAAGTGGCAAAGATACAGTAATTCTTCCAGTCAAGAGGAGGCCTGGTAAAACAGCGGTGAAGAGTCAGTGGGATGTGCCCGTGCATCGGCTCGATTTGAGCCAGGATGGTGCCTAAGGTCAGAAAAAGAAAAAATAATTCCTTGTCCCTGCTGATTCTCAGCAGAGTGGAGATTCAAGAGATATCGTACAGAAGGCGGAATAACGGGCTGGAGCACAATGTGCCTATCAAGACGAATTGAAGCGTATCTGAAACCGGCAGTTGCAGATTTCTTGCATTACTTCGCAGGTGAGGCGGATGGTGCGCCAGGCTTCGAGGATGAAGCGTGCAAGATTCATGGCAGACCCACATCCGCGAGGGAATATATTCTTGAGAAGACTTCCTTTCAGCAATAGCTGGGCAATCATATGTGCCATCTGCATTAAGAAATAAAAGACCTTAAAGGAATTCGTATTTTCACTGTATGCGTGCTCCAATCCGTATACTCCGTTCTTCTGCGTATTAAAACCCTGGTTCTCAACTTTCCATCGATCCCTCCTTTAGTTGGCAAGCGCCACTGCGTTTTTATCTGTTACATTCCGGCTTATGAGCCATTTGAACTTCTTCGTTTTCTTCTCTCCATTGCCTGGTTTAGTCTCCAGGCACTCCAGGACTGACAGAGTATGTTCATCCTTGTTGGTGTCGACATATTGAATGTCATTTATCCACCGGAGATCCTGCCTTACCTCGCCGTTTTTGCCAGTGAGCCAGGTTAAGTGGTTTCCCGTCTCCATCTGGCAGAGTGATGAGAACTCTTGATTGACGGATGGAAGGCTGTCGTCCTTGAGTACGATTACGAATTCCCAGCCATACTTCCGGCAAATTTTGAAAGTGGGACCGCCTGCATAAAGGCCATCCAACGACAGGCAGATGGGAAGGTGAGGAAATCGCTTCTTGAGAAGTTCCGCAAGTCTGTAGTAAGCCCGGAGCTCACAGTCCTGTTTATTCACAAACTCGCCGGCATTCTCTATGAACTCTGTCATAAGAGAGAATGCAAAGCCATTGGCAGTGACAATCTTTGCTTCCAGCACATTATGGTAATACGTAGTTACACCATTATGCGTCTGGGTAAGACAATGAGGGCAATGCCGATTTCTGAAGGTTATCACCCCGGTCCCATCCATAGCCACGACATAGTATTTGCCGAGTAAACGGTAAGGATAGAGAACCTTTTTCCGGATCAGGATCTCTGTCATCGTGCAGACGATTTCCTGAAATTCGCCCGGCTCTACTCTTGAAAAAGTGTCATTCAGCGTATCACCATGAGGAAAGCCATCTGTTCCAAAGAGGTCACGATAATTCTTTGCAGATGTTCTATTGCGCAACAGAAGGCCAATCTGCCTCCTTGAACCCAGGCCGCAGAGAAACATGAGAATACAGGCGAAGGAGAGTGTCTCTATGGGATATTTTATCTTGCGAGGCTCCCGGGGGTCCTTTACTTTGTTGAACAGAGGGAAAAAGGACCCGAAGAAATGGCGGATAGTGGAGAGAACTGACTGGATTAATGCCTCCCGTTCTTTTTCATCCTCGCATTCAAGAGCTTTCTTTGAATCTTGAATCTCATGCGAATGCGCCGTCCAGGTTTCTTCTTCTCCCTGAATTACTTCACGATATCTCATTGTGGAGGGTCGAGGGCGACTCTTGTGAAGCCTCTCTTGTTTTTTCGATAGATCCTTACGGAAGGTCTGCTTCTTGTCCTTTTCATCACTTGCAGCTTCCTGAACAGGGGTCTCGACAACTTCCGCAAAGCCTGCAGAATTTTCACATACCTGCTCTTGAGTGGCAGGACGATACATGCGTATTCGAGAAAATATAGCCATTGTTTTGATTTCCTTCCATGCAGCCGGCTCTCCCGAGTCGACCCCGGAAGCCTTTTTTTGAGAATCTGTATCTCATCTGCAATGATCCAATGCTTCTACCTGTTTGCATAAAAATCATGCAAAAAAGTCTCTTCGACTGTATTTTTTTCGCGATATCCCAAGCTCAGATAAAAAGTCCTGGATTGCCAAAATCAGGGATGAGAATGGGCACAGCCGAAGGCATTCCTTGCATTTCTCTTAATTTTGCACATCACAATGGCATTACCCAGAGGATGGTGCAGCATCCCACAGGATCGGGTTGTCATAAGGGACATACAGTTGCATTGAAAACAGCAGAGATAGCGTGTGCGACATGTGAGGCTAAAATTTTAGCGGATGGGTTTTGAATTAAGAGGCATAAGGATATTGCCCGGCGAGAGCCTGCGGAATCTCTTCTGAAGGGCGCAGAAGACCTTTGATGTGAGGGGAAAGCTGAGAGATCAGGGTCTGGGACAATTGGGTGCTTTTGAAGGTCTGGGAGAGCAATAGAGAGGGCTGTGGCTAAAGGCGGTCATTTCGAGGTGAGCAATAGTCTCTACAGGTTGTTGTTGTTTTAAGAAAAAACAAGAAGAAGCGGAAGATATATTGAGCAAACCTGGAAACTTAGCCACAAAGAATATCAATATTTTTGAGAAACGCAAAAATGATTCAGGAGAAATCATTTAAAATTCGAAGTTTTTTTTCAAATCACACTCGCATATAGGGATTGAGCCAGGATGCGGCGCCGAGACCCCGGCACTGTCCACAGGCGGGCGGTAACAGGCTCAGTGGGAAATAAAGGGTGCAAAGGAGGTGAGGAGGGATTAATGGCAGTCATGAGTTTGACAGAG
>RPRC01000394.1 GCA_003857395.1 Geobacter sp. | reverse complement strand
ACTGAAGATACGTGAGATTTTGCGGTCAGTTGACCTGAGCCGGGTAGTTCAGATAACTGCCAAACAGGCTGATAATTACAAAGCGCCTCCCCAGGATGGGGAGATCTCACCTCAAAGCACTTTACTTTTGCCAAAGGAGAGGCTGGAGCAACAGCGTACCAATGGTACCTGGTCGGAGTTATTTGACCACCAGGGAATGATCAACAAGTATCCCGCAATCAGTGTCATTGCCTTGTATTTGTTAATTAGCCTTTTAGGGTTATCAGTCTATCCCATCATTCGCCTGGTTCTACCAGGTTTAGCTGACAAAGGTTATCCTTTCATCCGTTTGTTTGGGATGCTTATCTTGAGTTACCTGGTCTGGGTGGCAGGTTCAATGGGGATTTCTTATGAAAAAACAACGATCCTCATCGTCCTGGGATTTATTGCCATCGCCGGGTTAATAATTGGGATTATCCAAAGACGAGAAATTAAGGAAGATCTTCGCAAGAATTGGAAGTATTACCTGCTTATTGAATTCCTGTCCTTGATCGCTTTTCTCATATTTTTGTACATCAGGATCCAAAATCCCGATCTCTGGCATCCTTATAAAGGTGGAGAGAAACCGATGGATTTCTCTTACCTGAATGCCATATTAAAGAGTACGACTTTCCCACCTTATGACCCCTGGTTTGCTGGTGGCTACATTAATTACTACTATTATGGCTTGATGATTGTTAGCGTCCCGATTAAGCTCCTGGGGATCATTCCTTCTACTGCATATAACATCATTCTGCCAATGTTGTTCAGCATTTTATTCACCGGGTCATTCTCAATTGGTTGGAATCTTTACACAGGCATCAGGAACGAAAAAGGGAAATCGGGAAAGATCACACCGGAAAAAATTTGGATCGGGGCTCTTTGGACCGGCTTGGGAACTGCATTTTTGCTTTGTGTCCTGGGAAACCTCGGGACTGTCCGTTTGTTATTTGAATCATTGGAAAAATTGGGCTCCGGGGGAGCGTGGATTGATGATGCAACCCTGGTTCAGAATCTGAACTGGCTATTTAAGGGCTTGGGTCTGTTTCTGAAGAAAACACCATTACCACTTTACCCGGGTGACTGGTATTGGGTACCAAGCAGGGCGATCCCAGGTGAAGCCATCACTGAATTCCCTTACTTTACTTATATTTATGCTGATTTGCATGCTCATTTGATCGCATTGCCTATTGTTGTCTTTTCGGTCGCCTGGGGAATGTCAGTTTTATTCTCGAAGGGTCAATGGGGAGAGAATTCAGGAAGGTTTAGATTTCTGGCAACTGGTTTGGGTTTATTGGCCGGGGCTCTGATCATTGGTGCTTTAAAACCCGCCAATACCTGGGATTATTACACCTTCCTTACTTTGAACATATGTATCCTGGTCTACACTTCATGGAGATACCGGGTTTTGAATTTGAAAGGGTCTAGCAAAGAGGTAGCGGGCAAGGCATTCAGAATATTATGGTCACCGGTTGTCCTTCTTGTCCTTAGTCTCTTACTTTATTTCCCATTTAGCTACTGGTTTGGACAGGGATTCACTGAAGTTGGTTTTTGGACGGGAAGCAAGACTCCCCTTTCATCCTATATTATTCATTGGGGTTTATTCCTTTTCATTCTCCTTTGCTGGCTGTTCCAGGAGACTTATCAATGGTTGGCAGTGACCCCCATGTCCTCCTTAAAGAAGCTTGAACCTTACAGATCACTTATCATCACTGGGCTGGTGATCTTACTCATGATATTAATTGGTCTGTTATTAGCCAAAGTGATGGTGGCATTGATCATCATTCCCATGGGTTTATGGGTCGCCATCTTATTAATGAGACCTGATCAGGAGGATGGCGTTCGCTTGATCTTGTTCTTGATCGGAACCGCATTGCTGCTTACACTGGTGGTTGAATTGGTTTACCTGATCGGGGATATCGGCAGGATGAATGTGGTTTTCAAGCTTTACAACCAGGCATGGGTGCTTTTTGCCTTGAGCGCAGGTTTTTGCATGATCTCTTTGGTCAAAGCATCCATTAAATGGCGGACAGCGACTCAACTCATTTGGCAAATGCTTTTCTTTGGTTTACTTGTTGGGGCAGCATTATTCCCGTTATTGGGTACCATGGATAAGATAAACGATCGCATGAACCCTGATGCTCCTGTTTCTCTGGATGGCATGACTTATATGGCAAGTTCCACATATTATGATATGGGCATGCTGATGGATTTAAGTGAAGATTATTGGGCGATCCGTTGGATGCAGGATAATGTACAGGGTTCACCAGTTATACTGGAAGGGCAGGCATATGAATATAAATGGGGAAACAGGTATACGATCTATACTGGTTTACCTGGAGTAGTGGGTTGGAACTGGCACCAGCGCCAGCAACGTGCAATTTTGATGTCTAACGTTGTGCAGGAGCGGGTGGACCAGGTGGGTCAGTTCTATCTCACAGAGGATAGATCATTTGTCGAATCCTTCCTGGACGATTACGACGTGAGATTTATCGTTTTTGGACAACTTGAACGTGCATTCTACCCAGGCGTTGGATTGGATAAATTTGAGATGTATGATGGTATTTTGTGGGATGAAGTCTTCAGGTATGGCAGTACGGTGATCTATGAGGTGAGGCACTGATATGGTAGATATTCTCATCTGGTATCTTTTGATCAGTATCCTTGGGTGGATCTCATTTCCTATAGCATTCAGGTTTTTCAAGGCATTACCTGGAAAAGGTTTTGCATTCAGTAAGGTTCTTGGGTTACTCCTATGGGGATTTATTTTTTGGTTTTTAACATCCATTGGTTTGTTAAAGAATAACCTTTTTGGTCAAGTTACAGCCTTGCTGCTGGTGATCGGT
>RPRC01000393.1 GCA_003857395.1 Geobacter sp. | reverse complement strand
TCGGAATGGAAAATCTCTCTGCCGACCTCGGGATGATCGATAAGCATGCAGGGCCGAAGCAGATTTTCGTGCTCCCCCTGCTGCTCCCGTATCTTAGTGAAGAAAGGAGACCTCAGGGCATCCTTGAGGGTTGTCCGGCGGATATTGTCAACGGCAAAATGACAGAAAACGCATGGTTCAATATCGCCGTTGGCGTTGATGTGAAAATATTTTCTCCCACCAGCGATGCAGCCGCTGATAATGGGGCCGTCATTCCAGAAATCAATAAAGACCATCGGTTTTGATGCGCGGTAGTCGACAGTCCGGCGCCTCATCAGGTCCCGTTGTTCGGGGGTCGGCATCAACCTCATATCAGGTTCCCTGCCAACCGGCACATAGGAGAAAAGCCAGATGGCGAAACAACCTTTTTCAACCAGCATGTCGATGAACTGGTCGCTGGTTATGATCTCGGTGTTGCGGCTCGTCTGGGTAAAGGAACCGCAAAAGGAAAGCCCGGCTTCCCGCAGGAGATCCATGGCATGCATCACCTTCTGAAAATGACCCGGCCCGCGACGTTCATCGGTTTCCAGCTCGTTCCCTTCCAGGGAAAAGGCCGGCATGACATTACCCACTTCGATGAGCCGCTGGACCATCCGCTCATCGATGAGCCCACCGTGGGTAAAGACCAGAAAACACATGTCGCTGTGCTTTTTGAAAATGTCGAAGATATCTTCCTTGAAAAAAGGCTCTCCGCCCGAAATGACGGCGAAATAGACCCCCATCTCCTTCATCTGGGTCAAAATGGAATCGATTTCGTCGCGGGAAAGCTCGAGTGACTTGTCGTAATCACCGGCGTAACAGCCGTAGCAGGAGAGGTTGCAGCGCATGGTGGGGCTGATGACTACGGTGGAGGGTGGATAATATCCCTCCCGGTCCGCCCAGGCCTTGCGCTTGTTGGTTCCGGAAAGCAGATGGTTCACCAGCAGGTTGGAAATCCACTTGTCGCGTTGGTTCGGATGAAGGTCACGGATGATTCTTCGAGGAAACTCGATACTCGGATGATTCTCGCGGATGAGCTGACGGATCCACCGTATCCTTTCCCGGTAGTAATCCTTTTTTGCCATCAGCTCCATCAGGTAGGTCATCCGGGCAAGGTTCTCGTTGGAAGAACTGGTAGCCATGGAGAGAAGGAGTGATAGTATTTTTTCCGTCGAATAATTCTTGATACTCTGCAGCATTGTTCTAGATCCCTCTTCACTCAAAGATACTTGAGAAAGGTCATACAAATATTCCAAGTATCCCGCACCGGCCGAAAATGGCTGGTGGATCGCCCGTCGGCAATCCGCGCAGCAATCGGCAGGCTGCCGATCTTCAATCCGGCGCGCCAGGCCTTCATGAGGACTTCCATCTCCAACTCGTAGCCGTTCGCGGTCAACTCCAGGTTTCTCAAAATTCTTGCCGAATAAAAGCGAAAACCGGACTGACTGTCGGTAATCTCGAATCCGGTCTTTTTCTTCACGCACCAGACGCCGAAGCGGTTCCAGGAGTTGCGGAGTCCGGCCATTTCACCAAATTGGCTGGAGCGGGAAGCAATGAGAATGTCAAAATCACCCTCACGTGCCGCCGCCAGCACGCAGTAAATGGCGCTCGGATCATGCTGGCCGTCAGAATCGAGGGAAATGACCGCAGAGTGGCCATTTTCGACTGCCCAAGAGAAGCCGGTACGAAGGGCCGCGCCCTTTCCCCGGTTCCGCGGATGTCGTATCACCTCGACATTCAGTCCTACAAGACGCTCGGCAGTTCCATCCGTTGACCCGTCATCGACAACGAGAAGCGGAAAACCCGAAGCAAGGGTCTCTTCCACCACAGCCACAATGGTCGCAGCGGCATTATAGGCTGGTATGACTAGACAGATTCCCACGATTCGACCATCTGCTCCAAAGTACCGAAGCGGAAACGCTCCAGCAGGTAACGGAGACGCGCTCCAGCCTCACGTCGCGCTCCATAGACTGCAAAACTCCGCAGGGAAGACATTGGCAGGCGGGGACCATCAGCCTCCATTTCCCTGGGATGAAGATAAAAAACCGCCGGATTTCCGGTCCGGTTATAGCGTCGGACCGTAGCACCGATCATCCGAACCGGAAAAAAACGAAACCCCCATCCTCCGCCGGTCGGAAGATTTCCGGTCAGAAAGGGCGTCACCATAGGCGGGATCTCCAGAATCTTCCCGGCCCCGACCCGAATTTCAAGAGGGAAACGGTGGCCTGAGCCATCACCGACAAAGGGCAGGGGGTTCAGACTTGAATCGTACCGGTACCCTTCACTGCAAAGGATTTCAAAAGCCCAGGAATCCGTCAGGCGCAAAGACCACTGCGGGGCCCGGAAACCGATCGGCCTTCTGCCCGCTTGGCACCCGAGGATATCCCCGGTCCGGCGAATCTCATCGCGGAATTCTTCGGGTCCAAGTTGCGAAACCAGACGATGGGAGTAACCATGGGAGGCAATCTCATGACCTCCGGAGACAATCAAGGGAACCAGTGAAGGCTCTTCTTCCGCAACAGAGCCGAGGACGAAAAAGGTGGCCCGCACATCGAATTCGGCCAACAGGGAAAGGACCCGCTCGATATTGGGGAGCACCCTTCTCTGAAGAGTTTCACCATGCGGTCTGCCGCCCTCTCCGCAAACGTGAAACCAGTCCTCAACATCAATAGTAATCGCATTCTTCAACGATTGACGAGTCTTTCCTTATGCGTATATGAAATTTTTACGGTACACTATTAGCGTAGCCAAGTCAATATGATGGAGGAGTTGCGAGTTGACTCAAATTAAATGTAACCGAAGCTGGCAGTAAAAAGAGAACGTTGCATCATATTACAGGTAACCGAAAGGAGGCTGTAGTATGGTGCTTCAAACCCGTCGCGAATACCTTGAGG
>RPRC01000392.1 GCA_003857395.1 Geobacter sp. | reverse complement strand
TTAGATCCTGGAGTTTTCTTCCGAGTACGTCATCAACTGCCAGCTTCAGAAAGTCATCCTGCAACCCGAGTACTCTTAGCACATTAAAATATGCTCCAATTGTCACACCTGGATCTCCTTTTTCTATCCAGTAAAGAGTTTTACGATCAAGTCCAGCACGTTCTGATACCTGAATTGTTGTAAATCCTCTTCTCTTCCTCGCTAATCTTATATTCTCACCTAACTGCTCAAGTACTTTTTGGTGCCTTGGGAATAGAATTTGCTTCTTCGTTTTCATATTAAATGGGGTATATTATCCACAAATATAATCAATTTGGGGATAATAAGCCCCTTGAAATGAAAATACAATTCCTGCAGATTTCGCAGATAGCACAGATTTACGCTGATAAACATTCTGGATCTGCGAAAATCAGCGAGATCAGCGGGAAACAATTCAATGGTGATCACATTTAACACTATTAATTTTTGTCCCTGTCAGGAACAGTAATTATTTTGTTTTATCGTCAGGCAGATATCCCCAATAAATGAATTCATCCTTGGATTTTAATATTTTGATTCCGCCGTCAAACAGAATCATATATCTGTTTGCAACATCTAAAACGTTTCTATAATCGTGATCCGTAAGAATAATACCTTTCTTATCTGATTGTAGTCGTATCATATTCTTTACTAACTCAGTATGAATAGGAGAAATCCCATTAAAAGGTTCATCCAGGAAGACAAATTGTGTATCCATACTGAGAATTATCTTTATTTCCAGATATCTTGATTCACCTCCGGACAGGTTTCTGATTTTTGTATTGGAAACTTTAGTTAACACCTGATCATTAAAGAATTCCGATTTGTCTAATTGATGAGTAAATAATTCTATAATTTTTCTTACAGTCAGATCTTTGGGCAGGAAGTTATCCTGAGGGAGAAAGCTAATTATGCCCTGTTCCTTGTATGGCTGATCAATGATTTTGTCATTAATTGAAATATGTTTGTAATCAGTATATAAAGTACCAAATAGTATCTTAAGCAGAGTGGATTTGCCTGAACCATTTCGTCCAAGAAGTCCAATGATATCTCCAGTCAAACACCTCATGAAGATATCAGTCAGTATCTGTTTATCCCCGAAAGACTTTCTTATACTATCTGCTTCAAATTTGTTTTGCATAAATAGCAAATATCAAAAATGGGATCATGAGAATAAGATGAAACAGGTATGTTCTCAAATTTAGCCTGAGTTTAGAAATACCAAGGTTGTAGTATAAATAATATTCATTTTTACGGGCAATCTCATAATAAATAGCTCCAATAAGATATCCTCCTGTTAAAAAGAAAATAATGAATTGGGATATTACTCTGCTGAGGCTGATTTCTTGTTCAATAAGGAATGGTTTTGAACTGAAAGTCGAAAGAACTGTTGCCATAAAAGAAAAAACAAGATTAACAGTAAATACTACATTGAAATATGGAAGATATTTTCTAATCATCTGCCGTGGATCTATCTTTAAACTCATAACAGGTTCCTGATTGAGATTCCATCAGTATCACAGATATCTATCATCGCATTAATTAATCTTGCCTCAATGAAATAAGTTAAATCGGATACCCTGATCACCGTTTCTTTTATCAGATTCTTTTCAAGTAGGCAGGTCCTCCTGGTCCCCTTTAAGAGGCATGACTCCGGGGTTACCCAGTCGCCATTGATTGATTTAAAGACAATGTTAGCATAATATGTGTCGGTAACATAACCATTTTTAATTATAATGATATCATCGCAGCTTCCCCTTTTTTCAAACAGGCTATCGAGACTACTTCTGTCAGCATATTTATAACTGTAATCTATCTCATTATCTTCTATAAGCCTCAGGCTATTTACCGGGCGGATGACATATGGGTGAAATGTTGTTTCTCTGATTTCCGTATCATAAACGATTCTGCATTTAACGATTCCATGGGATAATTTATAAGGTACTTTACAAATGGAATTAAGGTCGAAACACTTTCTTATACCAAATAGATCGGATAAAGACTCTTTCATCCTTCTATCATGGAATTCCAGGTTTTCCGGAGTGCCATTGTTAATTTTAATTGTTTCAACCAATTGGTACATATACTTTATCAATAAGTTCCTTGTACTCCTCATCAGCCCGACTCATAAAAGTAATTCCTCCTCCGCTCTTGTAATGCATTGAACCTGAGTCATTCTCAATATATCTGATCATTACACCGCTGTCAAGATTTTTTCCATCATATACGCCAAAGATTCCCGTATACCAGCCTCTGTCGTATTTCTCGTGTTCTAAGATTATTCTTACTGTCTCTTTTTTTGGAGCACCGGTAACCGATCCTGCAGGGAGCATTCCCGTAATGATACTTCCAAGACGTTTCCTGAAATCTCTGCCAAGAGATCCGGTTATCTCTGAACTTACCTGTAGGAGTGTCTTATCGGCTGTATTTATCCTGTCAATATACCTGTACCTGGTAACAACCACGTCCTTCGCTTCAATGCTCAGATCATTCCTGATAAGGTCAATGATTGTATTGTGTTCTGCTTTTTCCTTGATATTGGAAAGGATGACCGATTCTGCATTGGGAATTGAGGCATCGATTGTTCCCTTCATCGGGAAAGATCTTATCTTGCAATCACTTATTCTGACAAAGATCTCAGGCGAAAAGACTACGAATTTATCGTAATAAAGCAATTTATATTTGGCTCTGCTGAGGTAAAATATCTCTTCCAGTTTCAGATCGGTGAGTATTTTAGTCGGGAATGTGAGGTTTGCCAGGAATGTTTTGCCCAGGTGAATTTCTTTCTGGATGTTAAGGTAAGATTCCAGGTACTGAGGGAAAGAAACAGGTTCTTTATTAAAAATAAATGGCCCGGAGCAATTCTTCTCTGAAGAAACATTCGAAAGTAACGGAGTCTTGAATTTTATTCCCGCAGGAATATCTTCCAGTCTGTAGATTTCAGGTGTGCACATATTG
>RPRC01000391.1 GCA_003857395.1 Geobacter sp. | reverse complement strand
CTTCGACTGCCTGCGCTATCGCGAGGACTGCGGTGCCTGTCCGACACTCGGCTCTTCACGGCAAGAGGACCTCAGCCAGCGGATCTGGAGACGCAAGAGGAACGCTTGGGCGAATCTGAACCTGACAGTAATTGCACCAAGCCACTGGCTGGCAAGGTGTGCCGGATCCAGCTCCCTGTTCCGGGATACGCGCATTGAGGTAATCCCCAACGGCCTCGATATAGACCGTTTCCGCCCTATTGATCAAGGCACTGCCCGCGACATACTCTCGCTGCCGCGGGACAGGAAACTGATCCTGTTTGGCGGGGCACAGGCCTCAAGCGATCCGAACAAAGGTTTTCACTACCTGACCGAAGCCCTGGGAAAATTGTCTTCAAGGGGATGGGGAGAAAAGGCGGATGTCCTGGTTTTCGGCTCTCCTGAACCGGAAAAAAACCCGGGTTTCGGAATGCAGGTGCATTACCTGGGGCATGTCCATGATGACGTTACGCTTTCGCTGCTTTATTCCGCTGCGGATGTCTTCGTCGCCCCCTCGATCCAGGAAAATCTCCCCAACACGGTGATGGAAGCGGCGGCCTGCGGTACACCCTCCGTTGCCTTCAAGATCGGCGGTCTGCCCGATCTGGTGGAACATGGCCGAACCGGTTATCTGGCACAACCCTTTGAAACGCATGATCTGGCACAGGGCATTGCCGGTCTTCTGGGGGATGACAAAAAGCGCTCGAAAATGGGCGACGCAGCGCGGCATAAGGTGGTATCTGAATTTGCTCTGGAACGGATTGCGCTCCGCCATGCCGAAATATACCGGGGAATACTCATAGAATGAAATTTTCCATCATCACCATCACTCTGAACAGCCGGAAATATCTTGAAGAGACGCTAACCAGCGTCCTATCCCAGGATTACCAGAATCTCGAATACATTTTCGTCGATGGCGGATCAACCGACGGCACTCTGGAAATCATCAAAAAACATTCCGAGAACGATCCGCGCATCCGCTGGAGTTCCGAACCCGACCGGGGAATTTCCGATGCCATGAACAAAGGGGTTGCGATGGCAACAGGAAATGTTATCGCGCATCTCCATTCTGACGATTCGTATTCCGATACCGGAGTCCTCTCCTTCGTTGCCGATCAATTCTCCTCGCGCCCCGATGCCCTGTGGCTTACCGGCGGGGAACAAATCGTTGATGAAACGGGAAAAGTCCTGCGGGAAATACCGGTGCGCAGCTATTCCTACCGCAAGCTGATACGGAGCAACTTCATCCTGCATGCGGCTACCTTCGTTCGACGCACTTCCTTTCACGAGGCAGGCGGTTTCTCCGTCAGTCGAAAATACGCCATGGATTATGACCTCTGGCTGCGTCTCGGAGCATTGGGGTCACCGATCACCGTGGACAAGATATTGGCCTGTTTCCGGTTTCACGGCGGAAGTCTTTCAACCGCGGAAACCGAAAAAGCTTTCGCTGAGGAACTGGCCATCAGAAAAGATTTTCTCTGCGGCCGGCCGGTCAGATTTTTCTTTCATTACCTCTATTATCTGGTAAAAAAAAGACGCAACAGAATGTTCGTACAACGACTACTAAACCAATGACATGAACCGAATTATGGACCTCTCGATTCTCATACCCGTATACAATTGGAATGTTACCCTGCTGCTGCGGAAAATCCTCGCCGAGATCAACGGATTTTCCCTCGACGGAAAGGTTGAAGTTATCGTCCTGGACGATTGCTCCACCACAGCGGATATCCTCCGCGACAATGAAAAATTCGTCGAGGAAAACCAGACTGCGTACCTGCACTACCGCCGGCTCGACCGCAACACGGGGCGTTCCGTAGTCAGGAATATCCTGACGGAGCAGGCACAGGGAGATTTTTTTCTGTTTCTGGATTGCGATGTGCTGCCCGATTCAGGACGTTTCATTCAGGAGTATCTGGAATACGTCCAGCGGAATGACCATGATGTCGTCTGCGGCGGAAGAAGTTACCTGACCCGCATCTTGCCGGGGACTGAGTATGATTACTACGAGTATTTCGGAAAAAAGAAAGAGGTGATATCGGCAGAGGTTCGAAACGCCATGCCATGGCGACATATCCTCACCTCCAATGTTATGGTCAGGAAACACGTCTACCGGGCGGTCCCTTTCAACGAGCAGTTCATCGGCTACGGTTACGAGGATATCGAGTGGGGCATCCGGCTGGCCAAACAATGGAGAATATTGCACATAGATAACACCGCTTCCCACCTCGGTCTGATTTCAAAGGCAACGGCACACGAAAAAATGCAACAAGCCGTCCCCAACTATCTCCTGCTCCGCCGACAGTATCCGGCAGCATTTGCTGTTTCTACCGTCGGCAAACTTGCCCAAACTCTGGCGATTCTGCCGGAAAAGATGTTGACGGTTCTTGATTTGTTTTTCGCCAAAGCTTTCCTGAATAGTGCAACATCGGGAATTGTCGCCTTTACCCTCTTCCAGCTCAACTATTCCATTCTCCTGGCAAAAGGGCTGAAGAAAGGAATACAGTGAGATGAAGATTGTCTTTCTCGCCCCATTCAGCATTAGGCCCAAGGGGACGCTAATAGCCAGGATGCTCCCACTGGCTGGACATCTTCAGGAATGGGGTCATGAGGTTGTTATCATCGCACCTCCCTATACAAATCCTGAGGATTCGGGGAAGGTTGAAACGGTTGGTAACGTAACCATCCGAAATATCCACCTCGGGCCGCTGCAGGGTGCCGCGGCCGCACCACTTTTAGCCTGGCGGATGTTCCTTGCCTCCCGGAAAGAGACTCCGGAGCTGGTACATCTTTTTAAGCCAAAAGGCTACGGCGGACTGGCGGCAATGCTTCATCTGTTACTGAACGGCATCGGATTGCAGCTCCCCCCGCTGTACGTTGACTGCGACGACCGGGAAGGCCATGGGGGAATGAATGACCTCTGTCGATATTCGCTCCCGGAGCGCCTGCTGTTTCAGCATCAG
>RPRC01000390.1 GCA_003857395.1 Geobacter sp. | reverse complement strand
TTGACCCCGATAGTCTCCGGTGTTCCGTTCCCCGATTGAGGAAGAGATGACGCCACCAAACTTCCTCGTTTCATCAGGCGACTTGGTAATAACATTGATCACGCCACCAAGCGACGAACCCCAGGTAGAAGAAGCCGGCCCCTTGATAATTTCAACCCGCTCGATGGCCTGCACCGGTACCGCCCCTACATCGGGGTAAACGTCAGTCAGGTTGTTCTGGGGAACTCCGTCGATCAGCAGCAGGATATGCCTGGTACGGGATCCCTGTATGAAAACATTAGCGGCACTCCCTGGCCCTCCAAAAATCTGCACACTGACGCCCGGCACATAGTAAAGCACATCCGCCAAAGTATGCGCATTAATCGCCTTAATATCCTCAGCAGTAATAACCGTCATATTCTCCGCAACACGGGAGATGGATTTGGGATAGCGAGTCGGAGTAACAACAATGTCATCCTCATCGTAGAACATCTTGAGGGTGGTCATCTCCCGCTCCGACTGGGCAAAGGCAGGCAGGCTCAACGCAAGAACAAAAAGCGCCGGCAGCAAGAAGAATGTTGTTTTGTAGGGAGATTTGTGCATAATCTGCAAAAAACCTTTTTGAGCTGCTTTCAAACAAATAGCTACAACCTTGATTTTGTATTGTATAACAGATGGAAAGGAAGACAACAAGGCCAATTTAGCATTCATCTCACAGATATTAAACGCTTTTTAAACATTGAACATACAATGAATTACCCTCTTCTCATACTAACGATTCTGGCGCTCTTCCCGCTTGCTTCCTCCGCAAGCGCATGGGATGTGCTCGTTGTCCAGAAATATCGGGCAAAACCCTACGCAGACGTTGTGCGGGGCTTCAAGTCCGTAGACCCCGGCAGAACCTCCGTTCTGGTCCTCGAAGAATCATCCGACGATGACCCCGTGAGAGAGATCCGTCGACGCAACCCTGACCTGATTCTGACTCTCGGCGCAGATGCCCTTGTAAAGGTCAAAAAAATCGACACCATCCCCATCATCTACTGCATGGTACTGAACCCCGACCCCCTGGTGGGAAACGAGAGCAACATTACCGGCATCAGCATGAACGTCTCACCTGAAAAGCAGCTTGCCGCTCTCCGCAAAATCCTTCCCGGTCTGAAGAAAATTGGTACCGTCTACAATCCGGTCAAAATGGGCTCCTTTCTGGAAAAGGCGCATTCTGTCGCACAAAAGATGGGGATACTACTGGTTACCGCCAAAGCGGAACAGGCAAAGGACTTTCCCCGGGCGCTGGAAAGCCTGCCGCGGGACCTGGACGCCTACTGGATGCTGCCCGACAGCACCGTAATCTACCCTGAGGCTGTGGAAGCAACAATCCTCTATTCGATCCGAACAAAGATCCCGGTGTTTACTTTTTCCGAAAAATATCTCCGTCTCGGGGCTGTCATGTCCCTAGACCTGAACACCTTCGAGGTAGGAAAACAAGCGGGGGAAATCGCGAAAAAGATCCGCTCAGGTACGGCTGTCAAAAATATTCCAAGAACCTTTGCCGAGCAGGCGACACCAACTGTCAACCATGCTGTTGCCGCAAAATTCGGGATTCCCCTGAACGGAACGGTTTTGAATAAGGTCCCCTACTATGAATAAAGAGCGTGCATGAATACAACAGGACTAATAAATCCATTGAGAAAAGAAGTCATGGGGTCCTTTGCAAGCAAAATTTTCCTTGCCCAGGCATTTTCTATTCTCATCCTTTCTCTGGTATTTACCGGCTATTTCATTCATCGGGAACGAAGGGCGATGACGGAGATTCTCTTGAGCAAGGGGACACTTCTCGCTCAGCAACTTGCCGACACAGGCAGGATCGGTGTTTTTGCCGAAAGCCCCGAACTGCTGGATGAACCCATGCGTGCGGTCATGGAACAGAAGGATGTGCAGCACGCCAAGGTCATCAACATTGAGGGGAAATTGATCAGTGTCCGGAGCGCATCCCAGACCGCCACTTCGAAAAGTGTCCCAATGGGAACCCTTCCCTCCCCAAAACCACAGGAACCAGTTACCATCACCAAAGCCGGAGCCATCGAATTCTGGGCCCCGATTCAGTCCAGCCCGCTTTTCTCCCCCGAAAAAACCCTCTTTTACAGCGATAATGAGGGGCCAGATGGTGACCGCATCGTCGGTTATGCTGCCGTTACCCTTGACACGGACCGCCTGGACTCTACCTATCGAAGCCTCCTCTGGAAAAGTGTCGGCATCTGTCTGCTCTTTCTTGCCGTAGCACTCTGGTTCGCCTATCACATTGCCCAGGGGATAACCAGGCCCTTGAATTCACTGAAGGAACGGGTCAATGCCCTCGGCAAGGGAAATCCAGTAGAAAACATACCGGTGGAAACCGGCGACGAGATCGGGGAGCTTTCCGGCGCCTTCAATGCCATGGCGGAATCTTTGCGTGTCCGGGAGGCGGAAAAAGAGCATCTTGAAGCCCTGTTACGACAAGCACAGAAGATGGAGGCCATCGGCCAACTCGCCGGTGGCGTTGCGCACGATTTCAACAATATCCTCTGCGCCATTATTGGCTTCGGGACGCTCCTTGATATGAGCATGAATAAGGAGGATCCTTCCCGGCGGCACCTCGAGCAGATACTCTCGGCCGCCGACAGGGCAACAGGCCTGACCCAGGGGCTTCTCACCTTCAGCCGGAAGCAGATTCTCAACCCACACCCTATGAACCTCAATTCCATAGTGCACGGGATCGAAAAGATGCTGAACCGCCTGATCTCCGAAGATATCGAACTCATCCTGGCTCTTTCCGACCAGGAATCCAATGTCCTGGTAGACTCAGGCCAAATCGACCAGGTTCTGCTGAACCTGGCCACCAATGCGCGCGATGCAATGCCGAATGGAGGGCTGCTGACCATAAAAACGGAGGAAGCAGACCCACCTGAAGAAATTCTTGCGGACACCGCTTCTCTTCCCACGACACACTATGCCCTCCTGACGGTTACCGACACGGGAAGCGGGATGGAAAAGGAAACAAAGGAAAAGATTTTCGAGCCG
>RPRC01000389.1 GCA_003857395.1 Geobacter sp. | reverse complement strand
GGGAGGTGACCGACCCGGAAGGACTGGCCCCTGTACCGGCCCTATCCGGCGGACCTGATGGAGATGTATCCCGTTTCAACCCTTGTCAACAACCCGCGCAACGATTCCCCTGAATGCATCAAACCTCTCCAAGAACCATAAAAGAAAACCGGGAAGGATGGACAGGCTGTCCGGAACAGCTCCTGCCTTGGCTGTAACGGAAATTTGCGATGCATTTTTCCGGTGTTCCATTTATACTCGTGCCTGACCGTATGGAAAAATCGACGAACGGAGTACCTGGATGAAGATCCTTGTAGTGGAAGACGACAAAAAGATTGCGAAATTCATCAAGCGCGGCCTAGAAGAGGAAAAGTACGAGGTTGACGTTGTTCACGACGGCGAAGCGGGATACAAGCGGGTCCTGGACGGTGCATTCGGCCTCATCATCCTCGATGTGTTATTAGCCAAAAAAGACGGCCTCACCCTGGTCCAGGATCTGCGGGAGGAAAATATACTTATCCCGGTTTTGATGCTGACGGTAAAGAACACGGTGGACGATATCGTCGCCGGTCTCGATGCCGGCGCGGATGATTACCTGAAAAAACCCTTCTCCTTTGCCGAACTCCTGGCCCGTGTCAAGGCGCTTCAGCGAAGGTCAGAACATGAGCGGGGCGCCAAAATCTATTTCGCCGACCTCAGTCTCGATCCGGTACTCCATAAGGCTTGGCGGAACGAAAAACCGATTGAACTTACGGCAAAGGAATACGAACTCCTGGAGTACTTTGTCCGTCACCCGAACCAGGCCCTGACCAGGAACATGATCGCCGATGAGGTATGGCAAGGCGGTTTCGACAAGTTCACCAACATCATTGACGTGTATATCAATTACCTCAGGAAGAAAATCGGCAGGGGCAAGGACAAAAAACTCATCCACACCGTGCGTGGTGTAGGGTATATGCTGAAGGACGAAGGGTAGGGCGGGATAAAATTGCCTGCCGTTCAGGTCGGAAAATCCGGATAGTCAGAGATAAGAGGGGATCTTGAGAGTCTTTTCCTGTACCTGGCGAAATGGGAAGGAAATGGATATCTAAGCTGGACAACGCGGCCCTACGCGTGGTGTCGGTTATGTTTCCCTACAGAGTTGCATGGAACCTAGTGCTGAATCCGGTGCATGTCGACTGCTCCACAATGAGGATTATTGAAGTCACGCCGTTGTCCCTTGACTCACGGTTGGTTGACAAACTTACCAAGAACAAGTGATTGCCGGCTTCGGCAAGTTTTTGTTCACTCCGAAAAGCACCCAGAACGGACGCAACCCTCAGACCTGCAAGTCTCATACTATTACCTGAAGCTGTCAATTGATCATTTAGCAAAAAGGGTTAACAACAACAAAAAAATCTCCTTTTCGGAAGAATGGAGCTCTTTGAGCGTCTAAAATTGATAAGGGCGTCACTAACTAAACCTGTCGCAAAGCGCAATGGGAAAAATAACCGTCCCTAGCTGGTGAGAACTGATATGAAAAACGGCAATAACATCAGAAAAATCAGGGAAGAACGCATGATGAGCAAGATGGAATTAGCTCGTTTGGCGGGAATATCCTCAGCAACAATTGTTCGTATCGAACGCGGCGAAGTATGCCGTCTGGAAACCAAGCGAAAGATCATTCTTGCCCTTGGCTACGCCTTGATGGAGAAGAACAGGGTTTTCCCTGAGTAATTCCGACAACATCGGGTCAGGAGGTTTTTTTACTATGGAAGAGAAACGAGCGATAAAGAAACTATCCATTACCACGGAGAGCGGCAGGTATTTTCTGACTGACCGGATCAGGGAAGAGGTAAATTTCCGAGCCACTCCGCAATCCCGCGGAGTTCGACCTCCACCCGTCCAGAAACCAGCACCACCAGGCAGCCGGATAACTCAGTTACCGGACCAGGAAACATGGTCAATCCCCTCGTGCAACCTGCAAAAAGCCATTGCCGACCGCCAGAGCCATCGACGGTTCACGACAGAGCCGCTTTCTCTGGACGAATTGGCCTTTCTCCTCTGGGCAACCCAGGGAGTCCGTACCGTCCTCCACGAGGCTGCTGTCCTGCGAACAGTTCCTTCTGCCGGATGTCGCCACTCCTTTGAGACCTATCTTGCCGTTCTGAGAGTGACGGGCCTTGAGAGCGGTGTCTACCGTTATCTCCCGCTTGATCACTCCATCGTGCACGTACGCGACATAGAAAATCTGCCGGGAAGCCTTGCCGCCGCAACGCACGGTCAAGACTTTACCGGACAATCAGCCGTAACCTTCATCTGGGCTGCCCTTCCAGAACGTACGGAATGGCGCTATGCGGAAGCGTCCTACAAGGTAATTGCCCTGGATGCCGGCCATGTCTGCCAAAATCTGTACTTGGCATGCGAAGCGATTGGGGCCGGCGCCTGCGCCATAGCTGCCTACAACCAGACACTGGTCGATGCACTGCTGGGGGTGGATGGTAATGATGAATTTGGCATCTACCTGGCTCCGGTGGGGAAAGTCGGCGAGGAGCCATGAAAGGCGAGCAAAGCTGGTTAATCGAGGCTGGCCTCAACTCCCTCAGGATAAAGGCGAGGAAAATAATAACCCACCAACGATGCAGGGAAACCGAGCATTACAGGCCCCTTTCCCGAAACAGAAACTAAATATCCTTTTTCCAATAAACTACTGGCGACCCTACGTGCTGAACGTTCTAGCTTTTTGTTTGACATCTCCTGAACTACTCTCTGACATCATCGAATTCTCCTTCCTGCAAAACCTCCCCCCTCTGTTTTTAGTGCTCTCACTAAGCGTGGTCCAGTGATAGTTTGATAAGCTAGCAGGAAAAGCTATCATATGAGTTGACTACCGTATTATGATAGGCTATTATCATAATGTGTTAGACTCTATTGATTGTTTGTGGGAGAGGAAAACGAAAAATGGCGATTATCGGATACGCTCGGGCCAGCACCGAAGATCAAAAGCTGGATGCGCAGATTGAACAGCTGAAGGAAGCGAAGTGCGAACGCATTTACCAGGAGAAGGTTAGCGGTGCGAAGGTGGAT
>RPRC01000388.1 GCA_003857395.1 Geobacter sp. | reverse complement strand
TGCGGCCGCTCCCGGCTCCATGGGCGGCGATGACCGTCACCCCGAGAGAAAGGGGTAGCCGCAGCCGCTCCGGATCGCCGAATTCATTGCGGGCGCGGGTAAAGGAGTGCTCGCTGCCGGTATGGCTGAGCAGCGGCAGGCCGAGTTCCTTCAGTCGCAGGTAAAAGGGGACCAGTTCCTGGTCCGCCGGATCAATGTGCTGGATGGGGGGCAACCATTTCAGCAGCACGGCACCGTCAGCGGCAACCTCTTCCAGACGCCGGAGGGCGTCACGACGCAAGGGGTTGATACTTGCCCCGAACAGCAGGTTGGGGTAACGGCGAACCTCGTTGGCGACGAACTGGTTTGGAATGAAGATCTCCGTGGCGCTTTCATCCAGTTCGCCGTCCCTGGCCGCTACCCCGTCCAGTGCCAGGATTACCGCCGCGGACACGCGCCGGGAACGGGCCAGTGACTGGGAGATCCGTTGCATGATCAACCCGTCCCCTTCCGTCAGTAATTCCCGCTCGGTTACGCCGAAGGCCTTGAGGTAGAAGCGGTAGCGGAAGCTGTTGCGCAGTCCTTGCGAGACAAAACAGCCGCTTCCCCTGCTGCCGATGCCGGCCGTGTGGCAATGGATGTCGATCAAGCAGACTCCTTGTTTATGCACTACCGAGAAGTTGCGTCCCGGATTAAGAGCGTAGTGCCAACCGGGAAAAGAGCTCTGCCGTTTCCCGGCAGAAAGGGTAGTTAACTTGCGTCGCACAGTAATCATCAAGCGGTAGAAGGGATTGCGCAATTCCTTCGCAAAAATGCGCTGTTCGATCCGATGGAAGCAATAGGGGTCATTGTGCAGAAGACCAGTCTTCATCAGGGACATTTCGTTGCAGCCGCCCTTGCAGGAATCGAGATGGCGGCAGCCGGCGCTTGATCCGCAATGCAGACAGTTAAGATTGCAGTCGAGGGTGAATTCCCAGACTGCGTTGCGTAGCTGCTAGTTATTTCCCATTCTCGAAATCTCTGATGCCCACCGCGCCGTATTTTGAAACGGGGTAGGGGTCCTCCGGTTGCTGACCACCACAAGTTGTCAGGCACTCCTCCTTTGTCTCGAAGGGCACAACGCCCTCACAGCCGCCATAGAGGAATTCTTCGCAGCTATTGGTATTCGGATTGAAGTAATACTTCCAGAAGATCGCCTTGCAGGGGCCATTGTCCGGTTTCATCAGGCATTTTTCCGGAAGGGTTTCCGTTACCGGCGGCTTGTCAGGCAGCTGCCGGGTGAGGTTTTCAACATCTCCTCCTGCTTGGGCGGAACCGCTGAAAACTGAAAGTGCCACAGCCAGGAGTCCGGAGATGCCGATCTTGGCAAAGCTCCTGATCTCGCCTTCCTCCAGGCCGGTCTTTTTGCCGATCCGGGCAAATTTCTTTTTCATGGGGGTACCTCGCTGTCGTCTGCTGTTGTGAGTAAAACAAAACCAGCGGCTCACCGCCGCTGATCGACCGGAAGTTCAGAAACATCCAGAGTCATTCCTGTTGCAAGTATAAAGGAGACTCGCCAATTCACTAACTTCCCCGACGTTTTCGTTGCCGCCTGATTTCAGCCGGCAACTCTCGCAAAGAGCCGCGATAGCACCAGGCAATTCCGCAAAGGTAGGTAAGGCCGCCCATGAGAAGACTGATCCCGACATCCCAGTCAGATATTTCATAGCACAGTGCACCGTAGAAAAGCCACAGCATTCCGACAGCGAAGCTGACGATTTTCCATGGGCGCCGCAATTCGAGAAAGTAATCCGTGCCAGGGAGCAGGTTCATATTTAGCCTGTTTTCGGTCACTTTTTCAGGCCTGAACCCGCCGTCCATCCAAACTCTATCGGCACCCAAGTGTATCTGCCTATGCCATCCGCCCGGACATGGCCAATGCCGGGAAAGGGCAGGTGCATTCCGGCCACCAGAGATGTACTGGCCGCCATGGCTTTCATGATTCTGCGACGAGTAGCGATAGCCTGTTTCTGATCACTGTCGAACTCGATGGAAACGCCCGGCCTGACAAACTGCACGGCGTGGGCATGTACCAAGTCACCCCAGATCAGCAGCTTTTGTCCTTCGGACTCAACAGCATATGCGGTATGGCCCGGAGTATGGCCATTAGCCTTGACTGCCTGGATACCAGGCACCAGTACGCTGCCTTCCGTGAAGGTTTCCCACTGTCCGCTGGCCCTTTACATTGAATATTTCGGGCTTATTTTCGTTATCCAAAAAAATCATACGGACAATTCCTTTATCATTCTCGATGACTTTTATCGCAACGGCACCATCGGAATTTATCCAGGTGCCATCTATTTGTTGCGGGTCAATTTTGTACGCCTGTAACCCGACCAGGATTTTTGATGGTGTCGTGCATCCCATTACCATGAGTAAGATAGGTATCAGTAAAAGAATCCGTGCCTTGATCATGAATTGGATTACGGCTTGAAGGCTTGCTGTGAAGCGTAGCGGAATCAGCAGCACCCGAGTGTCAAATTCGGACATAGCGAGGCACCTTGGCTTTTAGGATTAGTAGAAGCTCAATGGTTACCCTGCTCTCTACCCTTTTCTTTTGTTTTTCTTTTTGAACGGTCGGTTATCACCAACACGATGGGACGCCGTAGTGCAGAACGAATTTTTTCGTAACCGAACTGAGGTGTTCATCCAGGAAATCCATGGTCTGCCTGCAAATCGACTGCGGTACTCCTCCATAAAACGCCTCGGCAATGCCGCCGGTAATGCAGGTGAGCGTGTCCGTATCGCCACCGAGCGAAACGGCAAGACGGATCGCGCTTTCAAAATCCGTGGATTCGAGGAAAGCGGTTATAGCGGGAGGCAAAGTTCCTTGGCAGGAGACGTCGAACCGGTACTCAGGACGTATCTGATCACAGCTGCGCGACAAATCGTAACCAAACGTAGTGCTTGCATATCTCCGGATTTCATCCTTTGATGCACCGGTACGACCAAGAAAGATCGCAGTTGCCGCGGCCTGCGCTCCCTTGATCCCCTCCGGGTGGTCATGGGTTATTACGGCATATTCTTC
>RPRC01000387.1 GCA_003857395.1 Geobacter sp. | reverse complement strand
TAACTTTCCGCGGAGACTTGAATGAAAAAGAATTCCGGTAAGGATATCGGTGCGGCAAAACCAGACCGGCGTACAAAATCTGCTGCTCCCCTTGCACCGCAACTGGAACAGACAGACAGGACGGTCGATTTTCCCATCGTTGCAATCGGAGCCTCCGCGGGTGGCTTGGAAGCCGTTACCCTCTTCCTGGGACAGGTGCCGAAAGATAGTGGACTGGCTTTTGTTATTATTCAGCACCTGGACCCTACCTATGTCGGTATGTTCCCGGAGTTGCTGCAGCGAATTACCTCAATGGAAGTTCAACAGACCAAGGACAGAACAAAGGTCAAACCGGACTGCGTCTATGTGATCCCGCCCAATAAGGATATGTCCATTCTTCATGGCGTGTTGCATCTGTTTGAGCCCAATGAGTCTCGTGGACTGCGGTTGCCGATCGATTTTTTCTTTCGTTCCCTTGCTGAAGATTGTCGTGAGAGGAGCATCGGAGTCATCCTTTCCGGGATGGGTTCGGATGGAACGCTGGGGCTGCGTGCCATCAAAGAAAAGGGCGGGTTCGTGCTAGTTCAGGACCCGGCCACGGCAAAATTTAGCGGAATGCCCAGTAGTGCCATCGGCTTTGGACTGGCCGATGTTGTGGCAAAAGTTGAAGAGTTGCCCGGAAAAATCATGGCCTACCTGAAACATTTTCCACCAAACAATAAAATGAAAACCGTGATTGAGGACAAAGAGTTGAGCGCATTGGAGAAGATTGTTATCCTGTTGAGAGACCAGACCGGAAACGACTTTTCCCTCTACAAAAAGAGTACGCTGTATCGCCGCATCGAACGGCGCATGGGTATCCACCAGATTGACACCATTGCGACCTATGTCCGTTATCTTCAGGCAAATACTCAGGAACTGGAACTGCTCTTTCAGGAACTCCTGATCGGCGTAACCAATTTTTTCCGTGATCCACCTGCCTGGGAAAAGCTGCAGTCTGAAATTATCCCAAGGCTTTTGGCTGACCATCCGGAAAAAGGAGTGCTGCGGGCCTGGTCGGTGGGCTGTTCCACGGGAGAAGAAGCTTTTTCCCTGGCAATTGTTTTCAAGGAGGCGCAGGAGCAGGTAGATCATAAGGCACCCATCACTTTGCAGATCTTTGCGACCGATCTTGATCGGGATGCAATCAGCAAGGCCCGTCAGGGACTTTTTCCGCTTAACATAGCCGCTGATGTTTCGGTGGAACGCTTGAACAGGTTCTTTGTCAAGGAGGAGACAGGCTACCGGATCAGAAAAGAGATCCGGGATATGGTTACTTTTGCTGTTCAGAACGTGATTTCTGATGCTCCCTTCACTAGGCTGGACATCCTCATTTGCAGGAATCTCTTGATTTATCTGGACGTGGAAACACAGGCAAAACTCTTGCCGCTTTTTCGTTATGCACTGAATCCCAGCGGCGTTCTTTTCCTTGGCAGTGCCGAGACACTCAGCTCGAGCGCAGAGCTCTTTACACCGATTAACGGAAAATTGAGGCTTTTCAAATGCGACAAGAGTGCCGGCCATCAGAATTTTATTTCGTTGCCCTCCTCATTCTTTCCGATAATGTCCGAAACATATAAGGACCCCACGCTGGTCAAGTCTGACAATCTCCAGGCGCTTGCCGAAAAACTCCTGTTGCAGAAGTATTCTCCGCCGGCCGTATTGGTCAACGACAAAGGTGATATAATATATACCAGTGCACGAACCGGGAAATACCTGGAGCCAACGGTAGGCAAGGCTAACCTGAACATTTTTGCCATGGCCCGTGACGGACTCCGGCGAGATCTTTACTCTGCCTTCCAGAAGGCACTGGACCAGACAGAACCCGTTATACAGCGCAATCTTGTAGTGGGTACGAATGGCGAAAAGCAGACGATCGACCTCATCATCCAGAAACTCGAAGATCCGGAGTTGCGCAGGATAGTGATGGTCATCTTCAAGGATGTTACTGCAAGCACGCTACCTGTAAGCAAGAGGCGTTCCTCCAAATCCGTATCTACCGAAAGCGCTCGCATCGCCGAGCTGGAATTGGAGATTCAGAAAGCCCGCGAGGATTTGCAAGCCAGTTACGAGGAGATGCAAACCTCCCAGGAAGAGCTCAAGGCGTCGAACGAGGAGCTGCAATCGGTAAATGAAGAGCTGCAGTCCACAAACGAGGAGTTGACAACCTCCAAGGAAGAGCTGCAGTCCCTGAACGAGGAGTTGCAAACGGTCAATGCCGAACAGCAGGCCAAGGTCGATGAACTCTCGCATCTGAACGAAGATATGATGAACCTGTTGAACAGTACCGAAATTGCCACCATATTTCTGGATAAACAGCGCTGTCTTCGTCGCTTCACCCCGGGCGTCAACAAGGTTTTTAAACTGATTCCCGGTGATGTCGGCCGACCGCTGTCTGACATTGTCAATGACCTGATCTACCTGGAGTTTCCGGAGGATGTGGATGAAGTGCTGCGCACGCTGAGAAGGGTAGAGAAGCAGATTGAGTCCAGTAAAGGGCAATGGTTTTTGCTGCGAATTATGCCGTATCGTACGCTGGCGGATGTTATCGATGGGGTGGTGATAACCTTGAGCGACATAACCGCGACGAAAAAGCTCGAGGAGGAATTACGTGAAGTGATTCGGCGCAACCCGCAGGCTGATAAGAAGTAGCGACAGGGCGTCAGACAAGCTTCAGCCAAAGTCTGGCCGGCCCTGAAACATTTGCCGAATCGAAAGCGATAATTTTATGGGCAAAGAACCGGAGATCGCAACGGAAATTCTCGATCTGCGTAGCCGCGCAGAAGAGGAATTCAAAGCCAAAATGGCTGACATGGATTTTCCCCGCAGCGAGGAAGATATGGTGAGGCTCGTTCATGACCTTCAGGTGCACCAAATTGAGCTGGAGATGCAAAATGAAGATCTGCGCCGCTCTGAAGAAGAGCTGAAGGCATCACGGGATAGGTACAGCCTCCTCTATGATTTTGCCCCGATGGGATATTTTACTCTTGACCGTGATGAGGTTATCCAGGCTGTTAACCTGACCGGAGCTGCTCTCCTGGGCAGGGAACGCTCCCGTATGGTTAAGCGGCCCTTCATAAATTTCG
>RPRC01000386.1 GCA_003857395.1 Geobacter sp. | reverse complement strand
GCTGAAAGGGTCGCAATACACCTGGCGCACCGTTACAGTGGTCTGAAGTTGCGGGAAATAGGAGCACGCTTTGGTTTGAAAGATTCAGGTGTTTCTGAAGCAAGTCGTCGTGTTTCGAAAGAGATGGCAAAGGACGAGACATTTCGGCAGGCCGTCGAAAAGCTGAGGCAAGAGTTAGTTCTGTGAACCGTGTAGCTTTGACACCAGTATCTTCACCTATTGACACCAGTATCTTGTAGACCTGCCAGTTTTTAAAAACCTGGCAGGTCATTGTGGTCTCGATCTCTGACCCTTTAGTCCCTAGGTCATGGATGTCCCCTTTTTCCTCTGTGCGTCCCCCCGCCTCTATGCCTCCCGCCAATCCCACACGTCCCTTGCGAGGGTATATTTCTTGCTTTAACAAACAAAAGAAAATTCATCTCTGGCGCCTCATTCCGATGAAATTTTCGTAGGAATAGGATCGATACAGTATTTAATGGATATTTTTAAGGGTTTTCAGAATATTGCCGGTTTGCACCCAGAACCTTACCGGTTATACTTCTCATTAAATTAACTGATTGGCACTATTCTTCCGCTATGAAGATTGTCATCCCCGAATTTATTTATCGGGGATCCATAATTCCCGTCGGTTAGAGACTGGATTCCCGATCAGAATCTCTTCGGGAATGATAGTATTTGCAACAAGCGGAAGATTCATACTAATCAGGTTGAATTTTGACTGCTGGCTTGTTCTAATGTCAATTCTTCGTCTAGATCACGAAAGGTAGGCAAGGCCATGTTCCACCGCGTCCGCTTGATAGTCATTTTTGTCACAGTAAGCTGTCTCGTTCTGTTGCTGCACGGCTGTGAACGGGAACCGATCCGCATCGGGTTTGTGGGCGGCATGTCAGGACGGGTTGCGGACCTGGGAGTTGGCGGCCGCAACGGTGCGCTCCTTGCCATTGAGGAGCGAAACGCCGGCGGCGGTATCAATGGCCGGACCATTGAATTGATTATCCGGGATGACGAGCAAAATCCTGAAACCGCCAGAAAGGTTACCCGTGAACTGATCGGACAGCGTGTGGAAGCGATCATCGGTCCTATGACCAGCAGCATGGCGCTTGCCATTGTGCCAACGATCAATACTGCTCGGCTGGTGACGGTCAGCCCGACTGTGACTACCACGGAATTGTCCGGGTTGGATGATTATTTCCTACGGGTTCTGCCGGACACCCGCACCTACTCCCCAAAAAGTGCGCACTTCCACTTTAAAAAATCCGGCCTGCGTCGGGCTGCGCTGATATACGATACGGGTAACAGCTCTTATACGGTGAGCTGGGTGACCGGTTTTAGAAGTGCCTTTGAGAAGCTTGGCGGTCGCATTGTCTCGGCCAACTCTTTTCAATCCGGTGAGAATGTGGCGTTCGCGCCACTGGTGCGGGACCTGCTCCGCCATAAGCCCGATCTGGTTGTCCTTGTCTGCAGCGCCGTTGATGCTGCCTTGCTCTGCCAGCAGATCCGCAAACTGGACCCCCGTGTTACCATTTCCGTTTCGGAATGGGGCTCCACGGAACGGTTTGTCGAGCTGGGGGGCGCAGCTGTGGAAGGTGTTTACTTTGCCCAGTTCCTTGACCATGGTAATACCTCGCCTCATTACCAGCGCTTCCTGAAGGCATACCGGAAACGCTTCGGTCAGGACCCCGGCTACCCGGGGCTGGCCGGCTATGATGCCGCAACCGTTGTTCTGGATACCCTTGCCGGACGAAGCAACGGAACTTCCCTGAAAAGCGCGATCCTTGCCAAAAGCGCCTACCAGGGTGTGCAGAAAAAAATTATCCTGGATCGTTTTGGTGACGTGACGAGCACAACCTTTATTACCGTAATAAAAAACGGACGTTTTGTAACCCTTGAGTAATTTCCTATGAAAATAAGATCACTCCGTCAGCTTCTTGCGATCCGCTCGGCGTGGATAGCCGTGGCGCCCTTTATATTTTCGGCGCTGCTGGGCTGGTTCTGGCTACGTCCCCAGATAATAGACGATGCGGAGGAACATCAACGCCAACTGGCCGGGGTGATCTCTGCACGGACAGAAGACTACCTCTTGGCTTCGTCTCGTTCAATATCCGGCGCCGCTGCGGTATTCTCGAAGAAGCTGATCCACTCGGATGAACTCCAGGAATACCTGGACACCGTACTGGCATCAGCGATGAATCTTACCTCAATTACCTTCACCAACGCCCAGGACCGTATCTCGGCACTGGCTCTCCCCCCGGAAAAGACCCTGCTGCGAGAGGAGATGCTCGGTATTGATCTCTCTCTCACCAGTTCGGTGCGCCAGGTTCGCGTTTCCGGCCGGCCGGCCTGGTCCAATGCGTATCTTTCACCGCTGGGCGGCGGACTTGCCGTAGCCTATGCAACCCCGGCCGCCGAAGGTGTTGCGCTCGGGGAAATCTCCCTCGTTCAGCTGAATAGTTTTCTCAGGAAGATCGCAACCGACGGGAAATATGCTGTCTTTATCATAGACCGGCGGGGGCAGGTGATTGCCGACCAGGAGGGGCGATTCACCGCACGGCAATACAACCTGACCAATCTGGATATTGTCAGGGAAGGTCTTGCCTCGGGCAAACCGGTAACCCGGAGTTTTTCTTTTAGCGGCATGAAGGTGGTCGGCTGCATGGTCCGGGCGCCTCTGCTTGATTGGAACATCCTGGTTGTCTCTCCGGTTGAGCAGGCCTACCGTTCGGCGCTCACCACCACCGGTATTTTCGCGACAGCCCTCCTTATGGCCCTGTTCCTGGCCTCCGGCCTGTCGCTCTTCATGTCCCATTCCCTGGCAAGAAGATTCGAGAAACTTGTCTCCCATGCCGGCAGATTGGAGGCAGGGGAGGATGCCGGCGAATGGCCAAAGGCCCCGTTCAGGGAGTTCAACCTGCTTGGCGAGGCCCTCCAGACAATGGCAAACACTCTTCGTGAACGGGAAAACCGCCTCAGCGCACAGTTGCGTTTTCTGCAGCAGTTGCTGGATTCCATCCCCATTCCGGTTTACTACAAGGATGTCAGCGGACGGTACCTGGGCTGCAATGCGGCGTTTGAGGAGTTCATCGCTATGCCGAGAATCGACATCGTCGGGAAAGCGGTGTACGATCTG
>RPRC01000385.1 GCA_003857395.1 Geobacter sp. | reverse complement strand
CGAGAATCCTGAAGTATGATGTTTTTAAGATCTACAGGATCCTGGTGCGGAATCTCCTTGCCGGTTTAATCCCTTTTGTCGTGTTGATCGGTTTAAAACAATACCTGAGTTTCGAACCGATTGTTCTGATATTCACGCTGGTTCTCACAGGAGGGGCGCTCTATCTTTCAACGCTGGTCTTATTGAAAAAAGCAGGGGTCGCGTCATGGTAAACGTTAATCAGTCCATTGCCTCGACGACCCTGTTTGATCTGTTTCAGCAGTTGTCGTTTTATCCCTTTCTGTTTATTGAGCCAGGCGGCAATTACGGGGATACCCTGATTTATGAGGGTGCCTATAAGTTAGCCGCCCAAGCCCATCTCCGGTATAAGGCGGCTAGACACGAGGAGGTCATCGATCGAATCGATGCAGTGCCGAACGACAACGTCATTTACATTCATGGGAGTGGTGGATTTGTGCCCTTATGGTCCGGAAAGCCGAGTGCCGCATTAAGGAAGCTTGTCTCGAGGTTCAATGGCATTGTGATCCTGGGGCCTCAAACCTTCAGCGAAGATGTGGCTTACCTCAAGGCGAGCTTTATCGACTCTCTTTCCGGGGGACAAAGCCGGAAGCTATTTATATTTGCTCGCGAACACACATCCTATCGCGTCTTGAAAAGGTGCCTGCCGTCATGGGTTGAATTATTGGAAGATCACGATACAGCGTTGAATCTGCAACCGAGCGATTTCGATCCCTCCCGCATAAAACAGAAATACTCCCTTTATGCCATACGCACCGACAAGGAAATGTGCCCAACTCAAAAACAGAATGTATTTTCGACCCGGCTCGACCCGGTTCCTTATTGCCTGTCATTTGAAGAATGGTTCCTCCTGCATGCCAGGGCCAAAGAAATCGTCACAAACCGTCTGCATTCGTCAATCCTGGGCTCCATTCTTGGAAAATGCACAACGTTGATGCCGAACTCCTATCACAAGAATCGGTCGGTTTGGGAATTTTCTCTCGCGAGCCGAAACGTCCACTGGCGAGAGAGTCTGCCCGTAGGTCCTCTCTCCACGTGGGTTTCTAACCGGTCTTTTATTCGCCGCCTGCGGTTTTCCCGTTTCACCGAGAAACTGATTAAGTTTTATTTTCTGGGGCTAAGCTAATGGTCGATGTTTCGGTTATCATTTGCACATGGAATAATTGCCGAAGATTGGAGATCACGCTCGAATCCTTCTGTCAATGCCGTATCCCCGAGGATGTCACCTGGGAACTGATCACCGTAGCCAACAATTGTACGGACAGCACAAGAGGGATTGTTGAGGGAATGATGAATCGATTGCCCCTGGTTTACGCGGAAGAGCCCATCCAAGGGCTGAGTCGGGCCAAAAATGCCGGCCTCAGAAAAGCCTCCGGGGCTCTGGTGATTTTTACGGACGATGACGTTTATCCGGACCCTGGATGGATCCATACGTACTGGAATGCCTTTACTCGGCAACCCCGCGGTTTTTTTTGGGGTGGCCCTGTTGAAAGCGAATTTGAAGAGGCAACTCCGGGTCCGGATTTGTTGAGTGCCGCCCCCTACTCGGTAAAGGGGCTCGATTACGGTCCTGTTCAACGAGAACTAAAACAGGGAGAATTTTTCATCTCCGCCAATTGGGCTTGCCCTCAGGATTCGTTTGCCGAGGTCGGTGGCTTCGACGTAAATCTAGGGTTGAATTCGAAAATGGGAGAGATCTCGACGGGAGAAGAAAGCGACATCATGTCCAGACTTGTTCAGGCGGGCCATCGTGCCGTTTATATTCCCGAGGCGAGACTCCGACATTTTGTCCCGCGGAGCAAATGCACTGATGAGCACATCCTGGCACGGTGTCTGGCCGGCGCCAGGTTGTCGGCGAGGGCTTTTGAATACCGACTGAAATGGCTTGACCGGGGACCGCTTAGATTGGGACTGTCTTTGCATATCTTCAAAAGGTGGTTGAGTCTCTGGGGCGCTAAGATTAGCGGTCGAAGTGGTGCGAAAGAATATGTCGATCTGAAAATTTGGATGGAAATTTACAGATGTCTCTCAAAGGAGGGATCCTGAATCGCGTTTTAACAGTAACAGTTCCCCGGGAAAAGTAGGTCGGCACAACTGTGCCGTCTGAGTACGGAGGGTGGCTATTCTTCCTTCAGGCGTTATCAGTGTGGAGAAATGTGGAAAGGGCATCCATGTCCTGATGGTGGCGATCAAGTTTCCTCCCCATTTCGGAGGTGCTGCCATTCAGGCAAGCTATCTGGCCGCAGAACTCGTGCGGCGGGGAGCTGCAGTCCAGTTTATTACGGATAATGATGATCGGCCGACTATGCAAGACGTCTATAACGGACTGCCTGTGTACCGGTTTTCAACCTTCCTCAAGATGCAGACAAAGGCTAAAGAGGCAGTTTATGTGTTTAGAGTCTTCTGGTTCATCGTCACCCATCCAGAGTACCGAATCATCCATTTTCACTCTATCCGTGGAACGGAAAGTCTGATGTTTCCGCTACTCCGGCTGATGGGCCGCAAGATATTGGTAAAATTGACCCTTGTTGACAATGACGATCCTATGACGCTGAGACGGCGGAAGCTGGGCAGATTCTTTCGGTGGGGATTGTCTTTCGTCAACCACTTCACTGCAATTTCGAGGCGTTTGTGCGAGCTTGCAAGCGAGGCTAAAATCCCTGCGCAGCGCGTCTCTCTGATTACCAACGGGGTGGAGACGAATCGGTTTCTGAGGCCCTCTGCCGAAGAGCGTTATACACTGAGGGACCGGTTGGAGCTGCCGCAGGATGCTATCCTCTTCCTATGCGTTGGGAAAATTGAGCCACGAAAGGGTTACGACTTCCTGCTTCAGGCTTGGCAGCATATTCAGTCGCTGGTGTACAGGCCGGTCTTAGTCATTGCAGGTCCGGGCAATACGCCGGAGAATCCTTTCTACCAGAAACTGACTACGACCATCCGAGAGCTTCAGTTGAAGAGGGTTCGATTCACAGGGCAGGTAGAGACCGTGGAGACATACATGCGATCCGCGGACTGCTTCCTGTTCTGCTCAAGGCAGGAGGGATTCGGAACGGTACTGATCGAAGCAATGGCAAGTGGAGTTCCTGTGGTGGCCAGACATATCCTGCATGTTACTGAAGATATCCTGATCGAGCCCACTCTCTCGAAGACATACTGGGGTGATT
>RPRC01000384.1 GCA_003857395.1 Geobacter sp. | reverse complement strand
GTGGCCCTTATTACCTTTCGCAAAGGGATTCCCGCTGCTGAAATTGAGGGATTCAGTCAGATTCTCACGGAGAAAAGGGCGGAGATTTCCACGAAAGGAGGGCTTGCAAAGGTTGTGCTTGGAGCCGGCATCCGACACCTGGAGATCTGCAGTATCCAGTATGATGCTTTTCTGGCAGCAGAGGATGTTGTCCTGGAAGAAGGCCGCAAACAGAGTCCTGGTCGCCGCTCTTTGTGGAAAGCTTTCATAGAAAGCCTGCTGCAGGGATCCGATGATTCGTTCCTGACAGGCTCGGGTTTGGACGGCCCCGTTAGCCCGGAGGAAATGGTCGGGTTTGTGAACAGCCGATCCTCTCACGCCATGCCCCGATTTGCCGATTCGCTAGAAGAGCTGATTAGTGAAATCGGGGCACTGGGACAGCTGTCAGCTGAGGAAAAGTTGTCGTTAGCAAACATCGGAGATTTTATTGGCGGGCTGAAGCCGGAGCTGCGGAGGCTCTTTTTCGACAGAGTGCTGAAATACTGTCGGCAAAAGGACTTCAGCGTTTTGGAAATCATGCCATTTCTGCCGACGTCTGCAGCGATGGAGCTTTTTACCTTTGCGCAGGAAAGTGAGGTTGTTCTTCCATCCCATATCATGGACAGCATGAAACATCTGGCAGATGCTGTAAAGAAGGAGTCACGTCCCGGTCTGCCCGCAAGCAAACTACAACCGTCCGGGGTGGAGGACAGGCTGCATGTTGTTTTTCGCGAAGAGATCGTTGATAACTTTGTCCCGACTGACTACCTAGAGACCCTGAAGACTCTTGTTGTTTCCCAAGGTATTTTGGAGCCAAGCCGGGATACTTTCCAGGGACTGATCGGAACCCTCGCGGATGACCGGATAGAATCAACTCTCAGCAGTATAATTTTGGAAAGCCTTTGCCTTGCTGGTCCCGAACAGTTGATTGTCCTCAAGCGCAATTTGCATGAACTATTACGATACTTTCTCGAGGTGGGGGATTTCCACTCCTTGGAGAATATGTATGTCCGTCTGTGTGGAATCCCGTTCGAGAATGAAGAACTGGCTGCATTGCAGAAAGTAGTCCTGGAAGCTTTTCAGACATCCGAGTTTATTACGGAGATCCTCGATGGCGCTGAAAACTGGGGAAAGGATAAGTTCGAGGAAATTGGCTCCCTCATTCAAGGAGTGGGGAAACCTTTTATTGAGCCGCTGTTGGACAGGTTGGCAGAAGAAGAACGGCTCACCCTCAGGCGTTACTACCTTGATCAGCTTTTAAAGATGTCAGACAGGGCAAAAGAGGCCGCATGCGCGCGGTTGGGAGACAGCCGCTGGTACTTCGTCAGAAACCTGGTAGACATTCTGGAGCATAGTGGTGACCCGGAGGTTTTGCTCCACCTGCGCAGGGTGGCAGGTTTTCCTCACCCGAAAGTCAGACAGCACATAATTGAAGCATTTTTATCTTTTGGTGATCCCGAGGGAGACAAGCTGCTGCTGGACGATTTGATGAGCCGCGACCTGGTAGCGCGCCAATCGGCAATCCAGCAGGCCGGAAAGAGCAATGACCCGGAAGTGGTCGCGGCACTGATGCGAATCCTGGGGAAAAAAGGCATGTCATCGACGGATGCCATGGAAAAAAAAGCTGTGATTCAAGTTCTCGCCGAAATTGATGACAGCAGGATCCTTCCGGTGTTTGACAGAATGCTTGCGTCCCGACATTTTTTGCGAGTATCGTTGTGGAAAATGCTCAAGAAAGAGATTCTGAATTCTCTGGTAAAATATAGCGATCCGTTAGCCATGGAACTGTTACGGAAAGTTGCTGCATCGGGTAAAAACGAACTGGCGAGCCTTGCTGCACGATTAACTGACTGTCCAAGGGGGAGAGAATGAGCGAGGTGAATACCCTCAAAGAAATTCAGGATTTCGTGCGATATATAGTGTCCGCCGTGGCGAGCGCCTCACTGTATTCGGCGGATCATCGGCAGGTTCAGCGCCTGGGAGGAGAGGCGTTTGCCTATCTGCAAACGGCACTCGCCGCAGAAGAGGAGATTGTTTTCCTCCTTATCGAGGATGAACTGGTCTGTAATAAGATCCCGCTTGATGGAAGCCTTTATCTGAGCAAGTTTATCAAGATGTTTCATGAGAAAGGTATCGAACATCTGAGGTTTTTGTCACAGGTTGAGTTTGAAGAACTGCGGTCGCTGATTGTGAGCCTGTCCAGTCAGGCTGGCAATGAACCGGGTGTCCGCTCCTCGGCACATATCCATCTGGGGAAATTAGATATACTTACCGACTCCGCTGAAGCGGGCAAGGTGGTGGAGGAAAGCAAGAAGCCGAGCCTGTCCTTTGAGGAGATTTCTCGCTTTGAAAAAGAAATCTTTGCGGATTTATACGAATGTGCAAAGAAGAAGAAATCGTTCAGTCTGGCAGGGATCAACGAGATCGTTTCGGCGAGTATTCATGCCTTCAAGGAGTTGTCGGGGCCATTCCAGCTTCTTGAGAAGCTTCTGGCCCTGGACGAATACACATTTACCCATTCCACGAATGTCTGCATCCTCAACCTGGCCCAGGCCAAGTCCATTGGAATTGAAGGACGACTTCTCCACGATGTGGGAGTTGCCGCATTACTGCACGATATAGGCAAACTGTCAGTCCCGGAAGAGATCCTTTCCAAGCCAGGTGCATTAAGCCCGGAAGAACGTGAAGTAATTAACCAGCACCCTGTCCGGGGTGCCCACTATCTGCTTGAAATGTCCGGGGTGCCCAAACTTGCAGTTGTCGGGGCATTTGAGCATCATATGAAATTCGATGGTACCGGATACCCCACAGTTTCCATTGGCTGGAGCCAGAATCTCTGCAGTCAGATAACGGCGGTTTCTGACTATTTTGATGCTCTTCGCACCAAGCGATCGTATCGCGGGGCACTGGAATATCCAACCGTTGCCGCCATGATGGTGGAAGCCTCGGGTACCTATCTTCATCCTCTCCTGACGAGAAACTTTTTGTATATGCTTGGCAGAAATACCGTGAACTGATGCGGCTCCTGAGCCGCTCAGGAAGAGGCGTAATGCTGTTCTTCGCTGCATTTTGCCCCAACTGGTATTTGGTGACCCGTTGGAGCGAACTGCCGTGTTGACTCACGGGAAAAGGTAACCGAAGGAAGAGAAAAAAAGCATCAAGGGTTTGGTAACCTGACGAGGTG
>RPRC01000383.1 GCA_003857395.1 Geobacter sp. | reverse complement strand
CACATCAGGTGCGCCGATGTTGTCATACCTTCGCGAAGCGAGTTCATTTAGAACCTGAAGACATCGGTACTGATAATGAGCCTTTTGCCCTTTACCTCAGAGCCAGACCGTCAATGGATACTATCCTGTTTCTGTCATGGGTCAGATATAACCGACATTGCTATGGTTAAGCCAATTTAAAGTTGTTGTCGGATGATTACACAGGATCTGGCCAGAGAGAAAAACTTTCACTCTCCAGGAATCCAATTGCAATAAGGATTGCTCAAAACCATAATCCTATAACCATGGGGTTATTCATCAGTAAAAAATGCTTAAAACCTTTACTGCTAAGCCGTTATATCTGGTCATAATTTGATTTTACCCTGTCAAATATGCTATACTAAAGATGCAGAGGAAGCAGGGGCTATTCGTTCAAGCTTCCTGGCATATCGCATAAGAGAGCCCCATCACAATCAATGTATGAGGAGGTTGCTCTTATGCGAAATAGTGTGTTGATCCCCACCATTGAGTCCGATACGTTCCTTTCACCTGCCCCCTTCCGAAGCGAAGTAATTTCCAGCCAGACCTATGATCTCGTGGAGGGACTTCCTGCAGAAGAGGTCCACCGGAGGGCCCTCGCTGCACGAAAAGCCATCGGCGGCGCTCAGAGGAGCCTCTGCTTCTGGCTTCAGGAAGTCGAGAAGCGAAAGATCTTTGCAGAATTCGGATGCAGCTCCACATTCCACTATGCTGAAGTTCACCTGCATCTTTCTCCGCACACCATCTCGGAGCTCCTCAGGACCGCCAGGGAGATAGAAAGATTCCCTCTCTTTGCGCAGGGCCTTGCACAAGGAGAGATATCTGCATCGAAGATTAGAGAGATCAGCCGTGTGGCTGTAGAAAGCACAGAGAAATTCTGGCTTGATGCGGCACGAAAGCACACTCAAAGAGAGATCGAAAAAATGGTAGCCTTTACACCAAAGGGTGGGCTGCCGTTCGGGGATACAGGAGAACGCAGGATGACTACGGGTGCTGCGAAGAAGGTGATTCAGTCTGACATTCTGCTGAAGGCGGGAGGCCTGGAAAGGAATGAGCCAGCGGGTAGTGATGGGGTAATGGGCAGCGACGCACAGTCTGAGATAGTGGGAAATGATGGGACAGTGGCAATCCAGGAAGCTACTCCGGCAGCCAATGAAAAGGGCAGTGAAAAGGGCGATGAAGAGGGCAATGAAAAGAAACTGGTTGAAGACACAATCCCCGGTGCTGAGCCCGGCAAAGGGGTGAAATATAACGATAAGCTCCTTCTGGAGCTTTCGGGGGAGCAAATGGCGGTGGTGAAAGATGCCCTCAATAAGGCACGGAAAGAGAGCGGTTTGAAGGACCGGGCATCTCTTTTCCAATTCATTGCCATGACATATCTTTCGGCAGACAAAATGCCTGAAGCAAAAAGCTCAAAGCCTCCCTATCAGATTGTGCTTCATCATCACCCGGTTACCGGTTTGAGCTGGTGTGAGTCGGTTAATGGTGAGCGGTACATTGATTCATCAACTCTTGAAAAGGCTATCTGTGATGCTGAAATTATCAATCTTTGCGAGGAAGCCGGCTCGCCTGGCAGCGAGCTCGAGCCAGAGGCACAACGACAAAGCGAGAGTGGGGGCACCGAAGGTGGCCAGAAAAAAGTCCCAACGGTGGGACTGGATCATACCTGCCCGGGAGAAATCTGCTCAGATGAACATTGTCGTGGCGGGCATGAAAAGGCATCCCTGCCTGAGGGAGATTGTTCAGGGGAAAATCCTGTGATGGCATATATCAACAGCCTTTATGCACAGTATAAGAACAGGGAAAAGTCCGGCTGCAAAAGGCATAGTCACAAGAATAAGTCAGGTTGCAAAAAGCATAGTCACAAAGAACGCAAGGCATCTCAATCTCTCAGTATTCACACCATTCCCCGGGCACTCCGGAGAAAAATAATGCTCCGGGATCAGTGCACCTGTCAGAATCCCGGGTGCTGCAGCAAGTTCTACGTCTCCCTCCATCATATCGTTCCCCTGGGAGCAGGCGGGGAGAATGTGGAATCTAATATTCTGATTTTATGCGGTTTGTGCCATGACCTTGTGCATATGGGAAAGATTACCGTTTCAGGTCAGGCGCCACATAGGCTCATCTGGGGGAACGGGAGAGGAAAAATGCACACCGCATAATGGGAGAATTCTCTTTACTTCGGATATGGCCACGACGGAGGTCCTGTCAATATATCAAAAATTCCCATGATGACCGCGGGAGAAAGAAATATGCTTGATTTGGCAAGCTTTTGCTTTTCCTGCAAATTTTGAACGCTATCATCTCTGAAACGGCAATTGCTTTTTCAGAGATAGCCTCTGGTGACTATTTTATCTTCCATCAGCGTCGTTTGGATTTGCCACAGAGGCAAGGACACAAGACTCAAAGTCAAAAGGCATAAATGGTTTTTTTTCCTTGTGACTTCATGGCGGGACTCCTTTGGTGTGGTGCGTAAATGCGGAAGAGCGGAAGGCGTAGATATTAGCGTAAACATTCTTTGTCCATGTAGCTAAAAAATTAAATACCTGCATTCAAGCCGGAAGAGATTTCAGAGAACTTGAAAAAATAGGTGAACTCTGGAAAACTCATCGCGGTGCCCGTCCTCTTGCATTTGCCTATGCATTATGCAGAATCCTTTTCCCATCCCTTTCTGAGGATGCTCTATTTGAACAATTGGTTGTATTTCTCTTGAGCGCCTGATCTCGTCACACGGCGTTGTCATTGAGGTTTCGCTCCTTTCAGGGTATGGTGGATCCGTCGGGCAACACCGACACACTATGAAAGGAGGAAAGTATATGGAAGAAAAAATCGATCCTGCTCTTGAGGTGGCTCTCGCCAAATACGAGATAATCGCACCTCTGGTATGCAGACCCCTTGCAAAGGGGGAACAACGAAACATTCTTGATGAAATGGCCTGGAAGCTTCATGACTATCCAGGCGGCAAAAAGACATTTCATGAACGGACCATCGTCCGGTGGGTATCACGCTACCTGAACTGCCCGGTGGAAGGGCGCATGGGGAAGATTCAGGCCCTTATGCCTGCCCCGAGAGCCGACAAAGTGATGTATGATGGAAAAAATGGACACCAAAGTCGGATAGAATAAAAAGGTGGAGGTGTCCAGATGAAAGGGATTCCCCAGGGAAGGTATACAAAGGAGTTTCGGGAAGAGGCGGTAAAACTGGTAACGGAAGGGAATATGTCATT
>RPRC01000382.1 GCA_003857395.1 Geobacter sp. | reverse complement strand
GCGGTTGCCCAGAAAAAGATAATCAGAATGGGCAGGGTCTTTGGGGCCAACACGGTACTTTCGGAGATAGGCTTCGAGAAGTTGTAGCGTGCCTTCCCAGAGGGGCACAATCCGCTCTTTCCCTCCTTTCCCCAGAATCCGGATAACAGGAGATGTGCCTGGTATGATATGATTTTTGCAGGCATTTGCGATCTCGTGAACCCTGGCGCCGGTGTTGTACGCAAAGGTGAGCAATGCCAGATCTCTATACCCCAGGCGATTTTGGAGGGATATCGATTGCAGGACTGACAATAATTCATCCGACTCCAGAAAACCAATTATGGTGTGACAGGTTTTCTTTGAAGGGATCGACAGGATACGAAGACAATGAAAATCAAGCTCAGGCTCGCATATGCGCAGATAGTGGAAAAAAGCATGTATGGCAGCAAGACGTAAGTTTCGTGTCCGTATGCACACCCGCCGCTCTTCTTCAATGTATGTCAGAAAATCAAGTATCAACTGGCGATCCACCTGATAAATGCGCCAGTCTTCGGCTCTGGGCATCTTTTTATGCTCGATGCCATAGCGAAGTAGAAGACACCAGGTATCCCGGTAGGATTGAATCGTATTGCTGCTCACTCCGCGCTGAGCTTGCAGATACTCTTTGAAGAAAGAACGCAGATAGCCATTCAGACGACGATAGCGCACTTCACTCATCGAATTGAAAAACCTGCCTTTCTTTCAGCCACTCATCCAGGCTTTTTTCGAGAGGCCTTCCGGCAATTCGCATCAAGTCCTCGCTTATGTGCAGGTAATGCTCTGTATGCTTTGGATCTACATGACCCAGGTAGATTGAAAGAAACACCAGCCGTTCCTGTGGGTCCGCTCCTTCCAGATACCATTTGTACAGTCTATGAACGGTGAAACTGTGACGAAGATCATGGACTCTGGGCTTTGGTCCCGAAGGCCTGCACAATCCAATCTGTTCGCATATATAGGAGAAGATGCTTTGTAGACGCCCTCTTGAATAAGGCCTGCCTATGGATTGCACAAAGAATGGGTCAGTTTTCTGAGGTTCTCCCAGGCGCTCTCTGCGCAGGCGGTGATATGCCGAGAGATATTCCCCTGCCCGGCGGCCGAACGGAATGAGACGATCTTTTCCAAATTTTGTCTGGCGAATAAAAAGTGTCCGCTCTGTGAGATTCACATCCCTGACCTGTAATCGCCGTGCCTCAGAGATACGCAGGCCGCAAGCATAAATGAGATAAAAAAGAGTATATACCGTATGTCTGTCAAAGTCGTGGATCCCTTTGAAGCTGTTCCGGAGATATGAAAGCAAGTCAACAATATTTTTTACACTGAAGATAAAGGGGATATGTGAGTGGCGCACAACCCGGGGGAGTGCCTTTGCGGGATTTCGTTGCGGCGAGAATTCTCCCCGTCTCTCCAGATACCGGAAAAACTCATTAAGCAACCCGATAGAAGTCTTGCGTGTCGAGGCCTGCCAATGTTGACATGTGGTTAAGAAATCAAGTAAGAGTCGCTCGTCCACCTCTTCAATGTTTTCCACGTGCTGCTTCAGGAGGTATCGATCGAGGTATTTCAACATCGGAACATGCTCATATTTTCGCCCAAGACTTCTCTTGTGAGCGATGAAATCATATATCAGAGGGGCAATAACACTTTGAAATTCTGGAGAAGGAACTTTTGGTGGTTTTCCCTCACGTCTCCTCAGTAGTGCTTCGCGGGAGTGCCATTGCCCCTGACGCCACTGTCTCACAGGATTTGCAGAACAGGCACCTTTCTCCATAAGAAACTGACAGAATCTATCCAGATGAGGCAAAAGAAAAACCACCGTATCAATGCAATAGAGAGAGAGCTTTTTATCCAACCACTCGAGAAAAGTCCCCTCATCAGGAGAAGTTACACCTTTCTTCTGAAGAAGGTGGGCGAATTCAATGGCAACCCCCACCATACGTGCTGTTTGAAGTGGAGCAAATCCTCGAAGAGATGCTTCGAAGGATACTATGAGCTCCTGCCAGTATTTTCCCAGGGGAATACCGGAAACGCGATAACGCCTGGATCCCTGCAATTGCAAAAGCAGATTGGAGTTTTCCATGAGCCGCCGCAATAGTCCCGGAGAACACAAATCTTTTTGCTCCAGAAAAAGGATAAAATGCTTCAATTGGGTCAGGTCGATAAGCATACACTCCAATGTACAAGAGGTCAGCCGCTTTTGCATCCATCGCATGAGGATCTCCTCATTCACAAAGGTGAAGGAGCCTGCCTTGAGAAATCGCACCAGGCGTCGGGCTGATTCCACGTGATGGCACTTGTATTGCTTTTGAGAGCAAAGGACTTCGAACTGCAAGAGAATCTTTTTCCAGCCAGGAATCATCATAACACTTCCCCATAGTTATCGGCCACATCCCGGAGAAACTCCATAGACAGGCGTAGATAGATTCGTGTGGTTTTGACATCCCTGTGCCCAAGGATTAAAGCCACTTCCTGAAGCCCCCGCCCCTGCTCAACAAGGCGCGTCCCCACGGCACGACGGATTGCATGGCACCCCCGTCCACTCTGCAGACCTGCCCGCTTCACCAGGATGTGAATACGCTTGGTGATCTCAAGACCGTTTCGAAAGGGGCGACCACTATTCTTTATGAGAATCTCTCGATATGTCACATCTGAAGGTCTGCCATTGCGGATATACTGACCGAGCACTGCTTCTACAACAGGTAATAAAGGCAACAACAGATTTGAGTCACCCTTGCGATCTGGCACCCGCAGCGCCTTGTGGCTCCAGTCTATGTCATCCAGGGAAAGCTTTGCTAGTTCTGAGCTTCTCAAACCATATACACAAAGAATCACAAGCATGGCCCTGTCCCGCAATGCCTCTTTTCCATCTCCCTTAATAGACGCCAGCAACTCTTCAAGCTCTTCCCAGGTGAAATGAGAAGGGACAGTCGATTCACGATAGATCCGGGGAGATTCCACATAACGGGCAAGATCGCGCTCCAGCCATCCTTCGCCCTGTAAATAACGCAAAAATCCACGAAGAGCAATGGTTCGTATTCCCATATGACTTCTGCTCATACCCCAGCCTGCAACTTCGAGAATAAAATCGTCCAGGTCCTTTACCGCAACTTGTATTATGGACCGCTTTTGACTCGCAAGATATGCAAGAAACTCAGAAATCGCTTTACGATATTGACGGTGAGTAGAGGAAGAAAACCCACAATGACATATGATGAATGAGAGATAGTCTGCAAGTAGTGTCTGAGGGTCTGGTAAAGAACGGCTCCGGCGTC
>RPRC01000381.1 GCA_003857395.1 Geobacter sp. | reverse complement strand
CTTCCCGGGAATAATATGAACCGCTGTCGCCTTGAAAGCAGCAAAAACCTTTTTCCCTTCTTTGAGATCCAGCAACGCAAAGGCTTCGCGGGTAACATACGATACAAGGGTAAAACCACAGTCAAGGGTAAGCTTCAGGAAGGGACCCAATGATGAGATGTCACTGATAACTGCCGCAAAAACATTCCTCGCACTGGTGAGATCATCGGGATGAACCAGTTCAATGGAAACATTTTCTGGCCGGATACAGCAATAGACCTTCTCACCAAGCGGATTGTTGCTGACAGCGTCAATCTCCGCCGCTGAAACGGAAATGGTTACAACACCGTCCGATGATTTCACTATTCGTCCTTCAAGAATGGTCTCCATGCCGACAAAACTCGCCACAAACTCGTTCGAGGGGTTGTTCATCACTTCAAGGGGGGTGCCCTGTTGAACAATTGAGCCATTGTTCATGACCACGATGCGATCCGACATGCGGAGTGCCTCCGACTGGTCGTGGGTTACCATGAGCGCGGTAATGCCGGTTTCGCGAAGGATCCTGTCCAGGTCGTCGGTGAGGGCGTTCCGGGTGGGAGGATCAAGAGCAGAAAACGGCTCATCCAGAAAAATTACTTCCGGCTCAATGGCAAATGCCCGAGCCAGACTTGCCCGCTGTGCTTCACCACCTGAAAGTTTACGCGCCGAACGATGGGCCAGATGCTCAATATTGAACCACTTGAGATAGCGCATGACCCGCTCACGGATTTCAGCTCTATTCATGCCTCTGATTTTCAAGCCGGAAGCGATATTATTATAGACGGTAGTGTCGAAGAGGAGTGGTTCCTGAAATACCATGGACAGTTTACGTCGATAGTCAAACACATCCTCACGCGAAGCAATTGCTTTCTGCCGGTAGGTAATCCGCCCATTCACGGGCCGCACGAGGCTGTTGAGCGCCAGGAGCAGCGTTGACTTGCCGCTGCCATTCGGTCCTATCAGCGAGACGAATTCTTTCTCACGGATAAAAAAAGAAGGTATGTCCAGAATCGACACCCCCCCAAGTTCCACCTTGAGATTTTCGATTGAAAGAATAGTTTCTTTGGAGGTCACCGGGGTCTCTCTCTTTGTTGAATAAGGGTAAAGATATAATTGACGATAAACACGAGCAACAGGAGAATTATCGACAGCGCAAATGCTACGCTGAACTCGCCCTTGCCCGTCTCCATCACCGTGGCAGTGGTAAGAACACGTGAATAGCCCTTTATGTTGCCACCCACCATGATAGAGGCGCCAACCTCGGAGATCACGCCGCCAAATCCGGCCATAACGGCCGCCATGAGAGGGAGACGTGCCTCACGAATTAAAATCCAGACCATCTGCAGTCTGGTTGCGCCAAGAGAAAGAATCTGCAGTCTCATCTTGGCAGGGAGATTCTGCAGCGCAGCAATGGAGATGCCCATGACAATCGGTGTTGCGATGACCGCCTGCGCCAGAATAATGGCTGTCGGCGTATAGAGGATACCTAGAAAGCCTAAGGGGCCATTTCTCCACAGAAATACCGTGACAAACAGACCGACAACCACCGGAGGGAGTCCCATACCGGTGTTGACGACACTTACCACGAATTTCTTCCCCGGGAAACGGGTTAGGGCGACGATCATCCCGGTTGATATCCCTATCAACACACTGATGAGCGTCGCCAACCCCGAAACCTTAAGTGAAAGCCAGGTAATTCCGAGCACTTCCGGATCCAGTGAGGCAATGAGCTGGAATGCCTTGACTAGTCCCTCAAGAATCAGATCCATTTTCTTCCCCTGAGTCTATTCTTTTTTGCCTGCATCAGGGAAGAAAAGAGGGCCGCCGTATTTGGCTATACCAAATTTACTGATGACAGCCTGTGTCTTTTTGGCAACCATAAAATCGGCAAAGGCCTTTCCACCGGCAATATTAATCTTCGGCGACTTGGCAGGGTTCAATTCGATGACATGATACACATTAAGGAGAACCGGATCGCCTTCCTTAAGAATTACCAGTCCCAAATTCTTTTTGAAAGCGAGATAAGTAGCGCGGTCGGTAATAGTATAACCATTCTTTTCAGCTGCGACGTTAAGTGTCTGTCCCATTCCCTGGCCTGTTGGCTGGTACCATGGCTGGCCGGCAGGATTTACAGCGATTTTTTTCCAGATTCCCAGCTCCTTCGCATTGGTACCGGAATTGTCCCCGCGGGAAATAAAAAGTGAGTTTGTTTCGGCTATTTGCTTGAATGCATCTTCAGTTGACTTTGCCGCTTTGATTTTCGCTGGATCGGCAGGAGGTCCCACGATAATGAAATCGTTGTGCATAACAATTCTTCTGGTTATGCCGTAGCCTTCTTCCATGAATTTCTTCTCGGCTGCAGGGGAGTGGACCAGCAGGACATCGGCTTCGCCCCTTTCACCCATTTTCATGGCCTGGCCCGAACCGACGGCGATGGTTTTTACCATATAGCCAGTCTGTTTTTCAAACATCGGAATCAATTCATCCAAGAGACCGGAGTCCTGGGTACTGGTGGTCGTGGCCAGAATAATGGTCTTGACTGCGGGAGCTGCCTGGGAGGTTGTGGGGGCAAAGGTCGCAAGAAGCGCGAAAGCAAAAGCCACCAGTGAGAATGATGCTGTCTTGAGAATTTTCATACAGTTTGCTCCTTTCGTTGGTTGGTTTTCTCAGCTTATTTCTGGCCTTGAAGAGCCTGCCATTCCGGGGAATTCGGGAAGAACAGAGGACTGCCGTACTGGTCGATACCGAAATCAACGATCAGCTTCTGACCTTTGTCCGGCGAGGTTAACCACTGGACGAACTTCATTGCATCATTGTAATTGGCTTTCGGGAATTTCTTCGGATTTACCGGGATAACAGAGATAAAGTTCAGCAGGGCCTCATCCTTTTCCACCAGGATGGCCAGTTTGATTGATTTCTGCAGGGAAAGATAGGTGGCCCGATCAATGAAGGTGTAGGCGCCTTTCTGGTCGGTATACTTAAGGGTTGCGGCATTGCCATCACTGCCTTTTGCATACACTTCATACCAGCTGCCCGCGGGGCTAATGCCGGCTTTCTTCCACAGGTCCATTTCCGCAACATGCGTTCCGGACTTGTCGCCACGGCTGATGAAATGAACACCCTTTTCGGCGATTTTCTTCAGGGATTCAGTTGCGCTGGTCATGCCCTTGATGCCTGCGGGATCCGTAGACGGGCCGACAATAACGAAATCATTGTACATGACCGGAATTCGTTCGGTACCGTAGCCATCCGCGACGAACTTCTCTTCCAAGGACTT
>RPRC01000380.1 GCA_003857395.1 Geobacter sp. | reverse complement strand
TGCCGCCCGGGCCAATGAACTGCTGAAGGATGCCAATCGCCCCGGATTTCAGGTACCCGACGCCAGAAAAGTGTAAACCGTCAGAGCATAAAAACTGCCAAAAAAAAACATCTAATTAATTCTGAATCATGAAAACTTCAATGAAACTGGCCTTCCTTCCGGCCATGATGCTTATGATAGGACTTACGGCCTGTATACAGAAATCCCATGCGGGGGAGAAGTATTTTATTGAACCATATTGTGATAGTCCCGGGACTGAGGTCGGAAATACGGACAAGATCAAAGTCCTTATTGTTACGGGCGGTCATCCTTTCGACCGTGAGGAGTTCTTCGCTCTTTTCCAGGGTTACGACGACATTCAATATGAAGAATTTGAACTGAAGGATGAAAGTGAGGTGTTCGAGGATATCAGCACGTTGGATTATGACGTCATGGTTCTCTACCATATGACGCAGGAAATATCTCAAAAGCGACGTGATAACTTTGTAAGGCTACTAAAGGAACAAGGCATTGGTTTAGTCGTGGTGCACCATGCGGAGGCTGCATATCAGAGCTGGTTGGAGTATCACCAGATCATCGGTACAGCGTACATATATACGGATGTGGAGATCGATGGAAAATTATGGCTTCCACACTGTACGAATAAGATCGGAATGGATATCCCTGTATATGTCCGGGATAATAAACACCCGATCACCCGCGGCATGAAAGATTTTCATATTAAAGAAGAAACCTACAAGGGACGCTGGTGGGCAAAGGACAACCACCTCCTCCTTACCACAGATCACCCGGACAACGATGAGCCGCTCGCCTGGACCCGCCAATACGGACATTCCCGGGTTTTCAATGTCCAATTCGGGCACGATAAAGAAGGTTTCGCCAGCCCGGAATTCCGAGAATTGATAGTCCGTGGTATCCGCTGGACCGCTGGGGTGCGACAAAGCACAAATTTTTCTACCCGGAACACTGGCCCGAAGAACTCTTCTGCTAACGGGGAAATGCTTCAAACCAATTCTTCGGAAACTGTGAAGGATGCGGACGGGAACATCTATCACACAGTGAAGATTGGTAATCAGTTGTGGACCGTTGAGAACCTAAGGACAACTAGGTACAATGACGGTACCCCGATTCCCAATGTAACAGATGATGAAGGATGGAAAAGCCTTACCACTCCGGGCTTCTGCTATTACGAAAACGACCCAGAGAATGGAAAGAAGTACGGAGTCCTTTACAATTGGTACGCAGCGAGTTCCGATAAGATTGCCCCGAAGGGGTGGAGGGTACCAACGCATTCTGATCAAATTGCGCTCCGGGATTACCTGATCGTCAACGGGTACAATTACGACGGAACAATTGAAGAAAATAAGGTTGCCAAATCGATGGCGGCCAAAACCGACTGGATTTACAAGGCTACAAACGAAGGTGGTGGACCGGTGTCGGATATAGGAACGGTCGGCAACAATCCCGAAACAAATAACAGATCCGGTTTCTCGGCGCTCCCTGCCGGCAGTCGTTGGAACGATGGAAGTTTTCACGCCATTGGAACCAGCGTGTACTGGTGGAGTACCACGCCCGACACTTCTATTATTAAAGCGCATATGAGCAGCGTTCACACCTGGTATGCCAAATACGGCAATAACCAACATCACAAGAGATCCGGTTTTTGTATCCGGCTGGTCCGGGACCTGGAAAATAAGGAGGATAAAAAGGATGAATCGGGCCTTTTCTCACCGGATAACACGGGTACCATGAATCTGCCGACAATCACTATCAACGACATTCGGAAAGGACTTGTGGCTTACTGGCCTTTGGACAATCTTTCGACAACAACCCCGGACCTGAGCGGCAACAGGAACCATCTTCAGGCAATGAACCTGACTGCCGCCGATGTGGTTTCAGGAAAGCAAGGCAATGCCATCTCTTTCAATGGCATCAACTCCCTCCTTTTGTGTTTCGCAGAAAACGGCAGCGGATTGCCGGCCTGTTCGCACCCAGCCTGCACGGTCGCGATGTGGGTAAAAGGCAGCACGGCAAACGAGACTGGTCGTGTTTTTTCTGAAACCACCAATGCCCGCAGCCCATTGGTGGCCATCAGCACCGACCGCCGTGCACCAGAAGGAGTGGTGGATTTATATATGCGAGCAGACAATGACACCACGCTGGTATCGCATCACCGGACAAGCCTTGTGGCATTTGATAATGCCTGGCACCACATCGCCTGGGTGGATGACCAGGGCAAAGCCCGCCTCTATGTGGATGGCATTCTGGATACTAATGGTTTAACATACACTCCTGGCCCCATCACACCAACTCTGACAGTTCTTGGCGGGGTGCTGCGATATAACGAGGTTCTTTTTCCTTTCCAGGGGTTGATAGATGATGTTGCCATTTGGAGTCGCGCTCTCTCTGATGCTGAGGTCAGTTTTGTGATGAATACGGGGTTTTCCAACCTAACGCGTGAAATCACCAAAAATTAACCATAAGACTTTATAACATAACGCAGAAGACTATTTCGTGGGAGACAGGAGAATTTTCTAAGGCTCCTCAAGGGAAAAGACCCTGGCGGGCAAAAACGATATACGCGGCAACGAATACAATCCGTCATGCAATGGATCAGCAAGGATTACCAGGAATAGGCATTTTAAACTAATTTTGAATCTGATAAGGAGAAATTATTATGTCAAAAATAGACAGACGAAAATTCTTGAAAAGTTCAATGGCCGCCGGAATGACATTTGCTGTTTATGGTGGCAGTACTATTGAACAACCCACGGGAAGGATTCTGGGTGCCAACAACCGTTTGCGGATTGCAGTAGCCGGAATAAACGGCCAGGGTGCCGGTCACATCAACGCCTGGCTGGGTCAGGAAAATGTAGAACTCGCCTACCTGATCGATCCGGACGAGCAGGTTCTGGCACAGCGCCTGGCGTATGTGAAAGAGAAGACCGGGGACCGGTTTGCCTGTAAGGGTGTGGCAGATATACGAACAGCCCTGGATGATAAGACCCTTGACGCCGTTTCTATTGCCGCCCCGAACCACTGGCATTCGCTGATGACCATCTGGGCGGCCCAGGCCGGCAAGCACGTGTACGTGGAGAAGCCCATGAGTCACGATGTTCTGGAAGGCCGCGTCGTGGTGGAGGCTCAAAAGAAGTACGGCGTCGTCATCCAGCACGGCACGCAAAACCGCAGCAATGCCCGGATTGCCGGGCTGCACGAACTCATCCGGGCCGGCCAGTTCGGCAAACTGAAAATCTCGTATGGGTACTGCTGCAAACCGCGCGACACCATCGGCTTTCAATCTCCTTCGGCGCCCCCGCCCCACCTGGACTGGAATTTGTGGCGCGGCCCC
>RPRC01000379.1 GCA_003857395.1 Geobacter sp. | reverse complement strand
GCCCTTACCAATTCCCAATTTACATTTTCATATCATCCATATCTAGGGACGGAGACTTCTTCGCGGGTGCCGGAGTTCCATGTCCTTCGTGTCCGCTCTCTGGAGCAGGTACGCTCGTTCCGTCCTTCTTGTCATCAGTCATCCCGGCATGGCCTTCGTGACCTCCGCCGGCTCCGCCCCTCAACTGCGCTTCGGAATCAATGAGATAGCCACCCGAGACCGCCACCTTTTCTCCTGCCTTGAGCCCCGAAAGTATCCTGATCCGGTCGCCGCTGCGGTCGCCGGTTGTCACATCCCGAGGCATGTAGCTGCCCACCTCTTTCTCTACCCAGACTACCTTGCGTTTCCCGGTATCCAGCACAGCCGTGACCGGCACGGTGAGGACTGATCCCTCTGGCGACTTAATCACGCCGCGCATATACATCTCCGGTTTCAGTTTTCCGCCCGGATTCGGCAGTTCAACCCGCACTTTTACGGTTCTGGTATTCGGGTCCAGAAAGGGATAGACGAAGGAAACCTTCCCGGTAAAACTGGTGCCGGGATACGACTGGGAAGAAAACTCGGCCTTTTGCCCGATCTTTACGAAGGGAAACTCGTTCTCGTAGACCTCCACATCCACCCAAACTTTTGATAGATCGGCAATGGCAAAAAGCGGATCTCCCACGTTCACATATTGTCCGGCAAGGACCAGTTTCTCGATCACCACGCCGCTAAGCGGCGTATAGATTGGCAGGCGGATGTTCGGCTCCCCTGAACGCTCCAAAGAGGTAATCTGATAATCCTTGATCCCCATCAGTTTCAGCTTTTGCCGGGAGGAAGCAACCAGCCCTTCCCCTCCCTGCGATATGGAATTTATCGGAGAATCTTTCAGTGTTTCTCGGCTTTTCAGGGCCAGGAGATATTCCTGCTGGGCGGAAACAAGGTCTGGCGAATACACCTCAGCCACCGGACGGTTTCGGGAAACCCAATCTCCGACCCGGTTTACATAAAGCCGGTCGATGCGTCCGGCAACCCAGGCGGTAACCTTGGCCTGACGAGCCTGATCATAGGCAACGATGCCAACGGCAGAGATCTCCTTGACAAAAGGCTCCATTTTCGCCGCTGCTGTTTCCACATTAGCCATTACCTGCTGAGTTGGAGAAAGGGAAATCTCGGAAAGCGACTCACTATCCTTCTTGCTTCCCGTTGTATCTCCATCCTTCAGAATCGGTACAAGGGTCATCCCGCATATGGGGCAGGAGCCGGGTTTGTCTTTGATGATAAACGGATGCATCGGGCAGGTATACTGTGTCGGCGCCTGATCTGAGTGTTCCCCCGGCCCATGCGCTGGGTGACGACTAAACCACAGGTAACCGGCACCGATTCCGATGGCCAAGAGAATTGCCAAACCCAGAATGAATCCCGTTCTTTTCGAAATGGTCATTATTGCCCCCGATTCCTCAGTACATAGTCCCTGTCTCGTAGATCAATAACTCAACACTTAGAACTCAGCACGCATAATTGCATCAAGGGAGTTCTTCCCCCACCAAGGCTTCCAACTGCGCCCTTTTTATCTGATAATCAGCAACAGAGTCGTAATATTCACGTTCGTAGGAAAACAGGGTCACCATGCTGTCCAGCATGGTGAGAAAATCCACTTTGCTGACCCGATAACCGATTACGGATGATTCCAACGACTGACCCGCCTGAGGAAGTATCCCGGTTTTATAGAGTTCAGCCAATTTTTTTCTCCGCTCCATCTGTGCTACGAGATCGGCAACTCCGGCCTGAATGGTGTTTTTTATGCTGTTCAGTTCCTCGGTAGCTGTCAAGATCTCGGCATTCGATTCCGCCACTGCTGCCTGACGTCGCGACGTCTGCACGGGGAGATTGAAGGTTAGCCCAAGGGTATACATATCAAGACCCTCGTTGCCCATTGCCGGGTTTCGCTGCATATATTCCAGAGAAACATTGAAATCAGGGAAGTATTCTTTTTTTGTCAGATTGAGCCCGGCACCTGCTTTATCGATGCTGGCACGTGCACTTTTCAGGAGTGGGCGTTTCTCTTTAGCGATGGCTTCCAATTGTTCGGAGTTCAGTGTCAGCGGCTGCATCTCAACATCGGCGATGCGGCCGACCGGTGTCGAGGCCGGACGTGACAGCAGCGCATTTAGATTTGCCTCCCCCGACTTTCGCTGCTGTTCCAAGGATATCCGCAGATCGAGCATTTTCGATCGCTCAACCTGGGCCTTGAACACATCCTGCTGAAGGCCCTGGTTTACGGAATACTTTGTTTCGGCAAGGGTGATGAAGTCATCGAGGATACGGATATTCTTGTCCACGATTATCAGCGATCGGTCGATATAATACAGCTGGTAATAGGTTTCCTTGACCAAGCGGGTCAGTTCCAGCTTTCGTTCCTCAACGAGCCATTTATAAGATTCCGCTTCTTTTTCGGCAATTTCCCCTTTCAGGGCCCTCTTCCCCCAGAACGGCAATTGCTGGGTTATCCCGATTACCTTTGAGGTCATCGGTTCTTTGTTGAAATTGAGAGGTGCGCGAATTACCCCGTTCTGAATCTTTAGCATGAGCATCGGGTCTTCAAAGGAGCGCTCCTGCGCACTGCGGTTCTTGAATGCTTGCCAGCGTGCCTCTGAAGCCTTCACTTCCGGATTGTTCGCCAGGGCGGTTGCCACCAGGGCTGGTAAATCCTCGACAGGCTTGAGTTCCTCGGCAGGAAGATTGGCAGGCAGGACACACATAGCAAGCAGGCTCATCAGTAGTGGAAGCGTCCACGCTAGCGCCCGCGTACCAGGTAGCATAATTACATTAATTACGTTCATGGCCTGTCTCCGGTGTTTCCAATTACTCGATCGGGGTGATAGTGAACTCACCTCAATAGTTTCCGTTTCCTAGTATATCTCAGAAAAATCTCTCTGTTAGACAAGCTGATTACAAACTGCATGCCAACACAAACCATCACCTAACTATCAGATATAAAGGGTATTTTCCCGAGGAGTGAAATGCTGGACAAAGAATATGAGGAATAATCTACATCCCAGTGAAGAATATGCCGCAGGTATCCGCTTTCAAAGACGCTCATTTTTTAACCGCAGGGCATTGGTAATTACCGATATGGAACTGAAACTCATGGCAGCCGCAGCAATGATCGGGCTGAGCAGAATGCCGAACCAGGGGTAGAGAATCCCGGCGGCGATCGGGACTCCCAGTGTGTTGTAGATAAAGGCGAAAAACAGGTTTTGCTTGATATTCCGCAGTGTTGCACGGCTCAAGCGCCGGGCCCGGATAATGCCTCTCAGGTCTCCCTTGACCAGGGTAACTCCGGCGCTTTCCATGGCCACATCCGTGCCGGTGCCCATGGCT
>RPRC01000378.1 GCA_003857395.1 Geobacter sp. | reverse complement strand
TGAATATTCCCGTTCCTATTCCCGCGCCGCACGCTCCATGAAGCCCGCAGAATCCTCCCTTGACATCCTCGGACCGCTGACGCGCCTTGCGAATCATGGTCGCTTTTTCCTCTCTTGGCAGCCCTTTTATTTCACAGTATGTTGCGAGCAGTACTGCGGGTACGAGAAAATGGTGCTCAGGACCATGCATGTTCATGGCTGGATGTTTCATAAGCGCCTCTGCCAGGGAGACAGGATCACGGGAATCGCTGCTGATGCAGGAGTGTTCGATTATGTCATGGGCGGAGCCGCGGTGGCAGTTGTCACATATGTAGTGGCCGTTAAGGCAGCGGGCGTTACCGAGGGCCGTTGTCCCGCAGAAATGACAGGAAAGAGACCGCTGTTCGGCAAAATATTCAAGGTCTGCGCCGCAAAGAAGACAGCCGGATTGGTGGGTCATGGGTAGCTCCTTTTGTAAATGCATCTCTTGCCAAAGAGGACACACGTGTGACCTCTTTGGCGGATCACTTTTGTTAAAGCGTCTCTTCCGTGATGAGCGGAATGAGTAATCTGAAGGTTGTCCCATGTCCGATCCGGGAGCTGAAATCGATGAAACCATTGTGCTGTTTAAGGACACTGCAGGCCATGGCTAGCCCGAGCCCTGTTCCTTTTCCGGCCTCTTTCGTGGTGAAAAACGGTTCAAAAATACGTGCCCGCGTATTTTCATTCATTCCGATGCCCATGTCGGTCACCGTTATCCGCCCGAACTTGCCCGGTGGTGCCGTGCCGGATCCGAGGGGTATTTCCCGATTTGTTTCGAGCAGGTCGGTGGTGATGGACAGCACTCCTCCGTCCGGCATGGAGTCCCGGGCGTTGGCGACCAGGTTTACCAGAACCTGCTCCAGCAGTACTTCATCCGCAAGGACAATAAGGGGTTTTTCGCATATCAGCATGGATACCCGGATCTTTCTGCCGGCCATCAAGGGCAGATAGTTTTCCGCTTTCAGGATGATTTCATTGAGGTTGGCAACCCTGGGTTCGGACTGCTTTTTTCTGCTGAAGGCGAGCAGGTCGTTCGTCAAGCGGGCAGCCCTGTTGGCTGAGGTAATGATATTTCCTGTATAGGAGTATAAAGGGTCGACCTTGTCCATTTTCATCTGTAGATAATTTGCATAGCCTATGACCGCGGTAAGGATGTTGACAAATTCGTGGGCGATCCCTCCGGCAAGCTGTCCCACTGCTTCCATCTTCTGGGCTTGGGAAAGTTGCGCCTCAAGGCGAAGTTTTTCCTCGATGGCTTGCTTGCGCTCGAGGATTTCTTTTTCCAGTGCCTGGTTAGATGTGGATATTTCATGACATTGCTGTTGAATGGTTCGCCGGAGCAGGAAGTCAGAACGGTAGTAGCGCTCCATCGAGTAACAGGCGAACATTCCGGTGATGTTGAACGAGAGAAAGATGAAGGAATTGCTGAACAGGACCAGAGGCTGGGTTTCTATTGTCAGGAGTGCCGCAGTTTCATAGAGAAAAAAGAGACTCCACGATAGAAGGCTGGCGGTAACGAAACGGAGGCGGAAGTAGAAGAGAAGGCACAGCAAAAGGCCGGCATAGTAGAGTGAATTGCCGGGCGGGGCAGCCTTGATGCTCATGAAGACGATTCCCGCGCCGGCCGCGAAGCTGGCGAGAAAAAGGGCGGGCTGCATTGTCTGGGAAAAGTTTTTCGAGTACGAAAACAGGTAGATTCCCAGCAGCAAGGGGCAGACCATGAGGAAGCGGATGCCTAATGCCTGATGCCATATGTCCGGGATTATCCAATAGTCATGGATGCCGAACAGTCCATAGAGAAGGAATCCCAAGAGCAGATAGCGCCGTAAATCTGAGATGTTTTTTTCGAAATAATCGGCTCGGAAGGCAGCTTCGAGCGCGGAGTCTGAAAAGGAGAGCGTTGCTCTATTGAAAGGAACATCTTTCTGTGAATACATCCTTTCCCCCGGCTTTCATGAAGATTGATGCTGTCTGCGGAAGTGAGCGTGCTGTGAGTGCGCTCATGGAAAACAGGTATCTCATGGTCTGGAGGAGAACGTCAACGGGAAAAATGTCCGGTACGATACGCGGGGTCTCCGGCCAGCGGTTTCTCATTGACATAATCCGGAAACACGGGCTACCTTTCCACCGTCAGACATGCTGTCCTTGGTAAAAGTCAGAAACAAATTTTCGAAGTGCCGAGCAATGAGGGGTTTTTGCAAAACCCTCAACCTCAACAGGTGTATTTTTCATGGAAACCACTCCCCTTCCCATAGACCCGATCCTCCCCGAACTTTTGCGGACGATTGCTGTATCGCCGAATACTGTCCTGCAGGCACCGCCGGGTGCCGGCAAAACGACCCGCGTTCCGCTGGCGCTGCTTGATCTGCCGGGAATCACCGAGGGACGTATCGTGATGCTGGAGCCCCGCAGGCTGGCTGCGGTTAATGCGGCAAGCCGTATGGCGTTCACCCTTGGCGAGGAGGCCGGTCAGACCGTGGGTTATACCATGCGTTTCGAACGGCGTGTTTCTTCGCGGACCCGGATCGAGGTGGTCACCGAGGGGATCCTTACCCGTCGTCTCCAGCGGGACCCGTATCTGGAAGGAGTATCACTGGTAATCTTCGACGAGTTCCATGAAAGGAGTCTCAATGCGGATTTTGCCCTGGCGCTCTGTCTGGAGGTGCAGCGGGAGGTGCGGCCCGACCTGAAAATCCTGGTGATGTCGGCAACCCTCGATTGCGCTCCGGTTGCCGCTTTGCTGGGGAAGGCACCGCTGGTAGTTTCGGCAGGGCGTTCGTTTCCGGTTGACGTCCGCTTTCTGGAGGATTCCGGCCATCTCCCGGTAGCGGTCCGCATGGCTGCTGCCGTGCGGCGTGCCCTGCTGGAAACGGAAGGCGATGTCCTTGCCTTCCTGCCCGGGGCCGGTGAGATCCGCGCCTGCTGTGAGCAGTTACGGGAAACGGGCACGGGTTCATCCCCGGCCATCCATCCGCTCTACGGTGACCTCCCTTTTGGCGAACAGCAAAAGGCCATCCTTCCGGGTCCGGTGCGCAAGGTGGTCCTTGCCACAAACATTGCCGAGACGAGCCTTACCATCGAGGGAGTCAGGGCGGTGGTTGACAGCGGCCTGTCCCGGGTCCTCCGCCACGACCCCGCCACCGGCATGAACCGGCTGTTGACGGTGCGGGAATCCCGCGCCTCGGCGGAGCAGCGGGCCGGGCGGGCCGGAAGGCTTGCCCCGGGGGTATGCTACCGCCTGTTCGGACAGCACACCTTCAATGCCATGACCGATTTCCCGCCGCCGGAGATCCTGGTGTCAGATCTCTCGGCGCTTGCCCTGGAACTGGCTGTCTGGGGGGTGCGTGACCCGGC
>RPRC01000377.1 GCA_003857395.1 Geobacter sp. | reverse complement strand
TCCAGGCTTCCGGCCAGGTCTCCCAAGTGATAGGTCTCCACGGCTTTTCGCCAGCGTTCGTCCCGGACCATGGCCGGGTCGCCCATGATGGCATCGATCGCCCCCTTGAAATCTCTGCGCAGCATTGCTCTGCCGATATGGTGAGAATTGCCGAGGCCGCCGTATCGCTGGCTGCCGAAATAGTTGGGGACTCCACGCTCGCACAGGACCGCAAGTATTGCCGCGGCTTTTTCCTGTGCATCCTTTTTGGTACCCCGCACACGGATGGAAAAGCGGTTTCCCGCGAGATGCCCGGGTTTCAACTTGTTCCGGTGACGGTTGGCGGAGAGAATTGTTATTCCCTGCAGGGAAAGAGACAGCAGCCGTTCCGTTTCAACCCGGGGGATGGAAAGAGTCTGTCGGGTGATTCCCCGGGCGTCTTTCAGACCGGCGTAGCCAATTTCACGCTCGGAAATCCCCAGGCTCCGGGCGATGCGGCGGATGGCATCCAGAGTGGTGACGCCGCGTTTTTCTATTTCAACATACGCGTGTTCGCCTTCTCCGCAGGGGAGGTAGAGGGGGATTTCCGTCACGATGAAATCGTCGACCGTTTCCTTGATGACTCCGCCGATACCGGGTAGGTTTGCAGTCAAATATGCATGCATGGATAAATCTCCTTAAAAAGCAGGTGCGGGGGCGGGTAGGGGGTACGTAATGTAGGGGCAACCCCCTGTGGTTGCCCTTGGTTTGGCGGAACAGGGAATTTCCCCTACACGGAACAGTTGCCAACGATCAGATCCCGCTTTTCCGATAATGAACAAAATAGATCTTTTTGCCCTCAGCCAGGAACTTCCTCATATACTTGGAAAGATGGTAGCCTTCCATCTCATGCCGGTAGAGCTCGGGGGCAAGAATGTTTTCAAAGCCCTCCAGGCTGGTCATCATGCCGGCAACGTCGATGCCGTAATCGTCGAAATCAGTGGCAAAGAAAAAATCGGCACCGGAGTGGAGATAGTTCTGCAGAAATTCCATGAATGCGCGATTCACCAGACGCCGCTTCCGATGTTTCTTCTTTGGCCAGGGGTCGGGGCAGTTGATGTAGACAGCCGCAAGAGAACCTTTCGGGATTCTTTCTGCGATGAACTGGCGGGCTTCTTCCCGCAGGACACGCACGTTCTTGAGGCTGCGGACGTCGATCCTGCGACAGGTTTTGTAGCAGCCCTTATTGTAAAAGTCGATGGCGATGAAGTTGGTTTCCGGACGTTCCGCCGCGGTGAGAGCTATAAAGTCACCGATACCGCAGCCGATTTCCAGGGCAATAGGATGGTCGTTGCCGAAAATTGCCTGCCAGTCGGCCGGTTTTTCCAGGTTCTCGGCCCGAAGATAGTTGGGTGATTCGATGTGGATAAAGGACTGCATTGATCTTCCCCTGAAGGTGGATTTCCCTGATTACCTCGGCCGGGAGCGACTGGAAATGTCAGCCTCCAATGGCTGGTGGCTGCATACCATATCACAGGAAAACGTCTCCGAGAAGGGCCATGTGTCTTCTGCTCCTTTTGGTCTGTAGTTATGCGCTGTAGAGCAGGACGTGGCAATGGCGTGTCTCTTGCTATTTAACGTCTGCTGTGCTATAGCTATCCACTTGAAATAGCGAAAAAAAAGGATTCATAAACATGAAATTTACCGATCTGAATCTGCCGGAAATCGTCATGAGAGGCGTTTCTGATGCAGGGTTCACCGAATGCACACCGATACAGGAAAAGACCTTGCCGCTTGCTCTTGCGGGGAAAGATGTGGCCGGTCAGGCCCAGACTGGAACCGGCAAGACGGCGGCTTTTCTCATCGCCTTGTTTACCCGGCTTCTTTCTCGTCCCAGGCAGCCGAAAGAGAATCATCCCCATGCTCTCATCCTGGCTCCGACACGGGAACTGGTGGTGCAGATAGAGGCCGATGCCCAACTCCTCGGGCGGCATACCGGGTTAACCATCCAGGCAATTTACGGCGGGGTCGATTACCAGAAACAGCGCACTGCCTTGCAGGAGGGAACCGATATTGTCATTGGCACACCCGGCAGGCTTATCGATTACCTGAAACAAAAGGTTTACAGCCTGAAACAGATCGAGGCGCTGGTAATCGACGAGGCGGATCGAATGTTCGATATGGGTTTCATTGCTGACCTCCGTTTCATTCTTCGTCGTCTTCCGCCCTTTGACCAGCGTCAGAACATGATGTTTTCCGCTACCCTCAACCAGCGGGTCATGGAGCTTGCCTATGAATTCATGAACATGCCGGAAAAAGTCTCCGCGTCGCCGGAGAAGATGACCGCCGAGCGGGTGGAGCAGGTTCTCTACCATGTGGCGAGCAAGGAAAAGTTTCCCCTTCTTCTGGGACTCCTGAGGAAAGAGGGTATGGCCCGAACCATGATCTTCGTCAATACCAAGCGCGAAGCGGAATTTCTTTGCGACCGACTCACCGCCAATGATTTCCCCAGCAAGGTGATATCAGGAGATGTGGAGCAGAAAAAACGACTCCGCATCCTCGAAGATTTCAAGAACGGCAAGCTGCCGATTCTCATTGCCACCGACGTGGCTTCACGGGGGCTTCATATCGATGGGGTCTCCCATGTCATCAATTACGACTTGCCCCAGGACTGCGAGGACTACGTCCACCGTATTGGCCGTACCGCCAGGGCAGGCGCGGAAGGCAAGGCGATTTCCTTTGCTGATGAGGATGGCGCCTTTCATCTGGAGGCCATCGAGGAGTATGCAAAGCAGAAGATCCAGGTCGAATGGGCCGAGAGCGACTTATACGTAAAGGACTATAAACGGACAAAACCCAAACCGAGATCTTCGGCAGGTTTGGGGGCCTCGAAGGGGACCTCGGGCCGGGGCAGGTCGCTTGGCGCAAAACCGAAGCCGCAAGGACGTCCGAAACCGCAGGGCGCTGAAAAGGCCTCAGCCGCACCCGTACTGACCGATGTTGCCAAATCGGAAAGCGGCGTGTCGGTCGAAAAGAAACAGCGGCGGCGTCGGCCACGGCAGAAAAAGCCGGCTGGTGGGGGAGATGCACCATCATGAAAAAAGCAGTTGTGTTATACAGCGGCGGGCTTGATTCCACCACCTGTCTTGCCATTGCCCGGTCGGAGGGGTTTGAGCCCTATGCCATGAGCTTTGCTTATGGCCAGCGTCATCAGGCAGAGCTGAAGGTTGCACGTGAATTTGCCCGGGAAATGGGGGCGCAGGATCACCTGCTGGTGGATTTCGACCTGCGGAAGATCGGCGGCAGTGCTCTGACTTCGGCGATCGAGGTGCCAAAGAACGGCGTCGGAAGCGACATCCCGGTTACCTATGTTCCAGCCCGGAATACGATATTTCTTTCCTTTGCGCTCGGATGGGCGGAGGTGCTCAGTTCTTTCGATATCTACATCGGGGTGAAT
>RPRC01000376.1 GCA_003857395.1 Geobacter sp. | reverse complement strand
TATTTCCGCATCAACGCCAGCAACAGCGGCCAGTTTGAACGCACGCTGATCATCGCCGACGAAGGCGCCAGCGTGAGTTATCTGGAAGGCTGCACCGCGCCCCGCCGCGACGAGAACCAGTTGCATGCCGCCGTGGTGGAATTGATCGCGCTGAAGGATGCCCACATCAAATATTCCACGGTGCAGAACTGGTATCCCGGCGACGCCGAGGGGCGCGGCGGCATCTACAACTTCGTCACCAAGCGCGGCGAGTGCCGCGGCGACAACGCGCATATCTCGTGGACCCAGGTGGAGACCGGCTCGGCCATCACCTGGAAATATCCAAGCTGCATCCTGCGTGGTGACAACTCGGTCGGCGAGTTCTATTCCGTGGCGCTGACCAACCACTATCAGCAAGCCGATACCGGCAGCAAGATGATCCACATCGGCCGCAACACGCACAGCACCATTGTCTCCAAGGGCATTTCCGCCGGCCACGGCAGCAACGCCTATCGCGGCCTGGTCAAGGTACTGGCTGGCGCCGAGAACGCGCGAAACCACACCCGCTGCGACTCGCTGCTGATGAGCCCGGACTGCGCCGCGCATACCTTCCCGTACATCGAGGTGAAGAACCCGAGCGCGAAGGTGGAACACGAGGCCTCGACCAGCAAGATAGGCGAAGACCAGTTGTTCTACCTGCGCAGTCGCGGCCTGAGCGAGGAAGACGCGGTCAACCTGATCGTCAACGGCTTCTGCAAGGAAGTGTTCAAGGAACTGCCCATGGAGTTCGCGGTGGAGGCGCAGAAATTGCTGGCCGTCAGCCTCGAAGGCGCCGTGGGGTGAGCAAAAGGAGTGAATCCAAGGAGTACGCACCATGCTGCAAATCCGCAATCTGCATGTTTCTGTCGCAGGCAAACCCATCCTCAAGGGCGTCGACCTGACCGTTCAACCCGGTGAAGTGCACGCCATCATGGGACCGAATGGTTCAGGGAAAAGCACGCTGGCGCAGGTTCTGGCCGGACGCGATGGCTATGACATTACCGAGGGCAGTGTGCACTACCTGGATCAAGACCTGCTGCCGCTGACGCCGGAGGAACGCGCCCGCGCCGGCATCTTCCTGGCCTTCCAGTACCCGCTGGAGATTCCCGGCGTCGCCAACGTGCAACTGCTGCGCACCGCCCTCAACGGCCAGCGCCGCGCGCGCGGCGAAGCCGAGATGGATGCGATCGACTTCCTCGAATACGTGAAGGACAAGCTGGTCCTGCTCGGCATGGACGACAGCTTCCTGTATCGCTCGGTCAACGAGGGCTTCTCCGGCGGCGAGAAAAAACGCAACGAGATCCTGCAGATGGCGGTGCTGGAACCGCGTCTGGCGATCCTGGACGAAACCGATTCGGGCCTCGACATCGACGCCCTGCACGTCGTCGCCCAGGGCGTCAACAGCCTGCGCAACGGCGCGCGCGCCATCATTCTGGTGACCCACTATCAACGCCTGTTGAACTACATCGTGCCGGACCAGGTGCATGTCCTGGCTGGCGGCCGCATCGTCCGCTCCGGCGGCAGCGAGCTGGCTGAGGAGCTCGAGCGCAAAGGCTATGCCTGGCTGGGCGACGAGGCCGAATTCATGGAGACCTACCTATGATTACGCCGACTGCCTATCGCGAGGCGCTGTCCCGCATTGACGCACCGAGCAGCTTTGCCGCGCTTCGCCAGACCGCTTTGAGAAAATTCCTGCAAGCCGGCCTGCCCGATAGCCGCCAGGAAGACTGGCGTTATACCTCCCTGCGGCATCTGGAACGCATGCCGCTGCACGCCCCGGCGGCGATGCCCGAGACGCTGCCGGCGCTGGAGGACTATCCAGGCGCATTGCTGGCCTATCTCGACGATCGCCTGGTCTGGCAAGACACGACCTTGCCCGCAACCGTGCTGGGCGTCCTGGCCGACGCAATCGGCACAGAAACGCCGGCGGCGTTCGGCAACCTCGCCGGCAACGGCCTGGTCGGAAGTAGCTTGACCCAGCTCAACGCCGCCCTCTGGCGCGAAGGCGCTTGCCTGCGCGTGCCGGCCGGCGAGCGCCTGCGCCAGCCGGTGTTCCTCCGCTTCGCCGCCGCCGAAGCCGATGCGATGCTGTACCCGCGCGTCTTTATCAACATGGCCGTGGGCTCTGACGCCATCCTGGTGGAACATTTTCTCGGCGATCCCGGCATCGCGTACTGGCAAAACCCGGTCACGGAAATCGTCCTGGAAGCCGGCGCGCGGCTGACCCATCTGCGTATCGTCGAAGACAGCAACCTGGCCACCCATACCGGCCTCACCGCCGTGCATCTGGGCCAAGATAGCAACTACCGGGCGCTCAACCTGACTTTCGGCGGGCTGGTGGCGCGCCACGAACTCAACGTCACGCTGGCGGGCGTCGGCGCGGAAGTCCGGCTCGACGGCGTGTTCATCGCCGATGGCCTTCGCGGCGCCGAGCAGCATCTGCGTATCGTCCACCAGGCCCCGCGCGGCAAGAGCCGCACCCTCTACCGTGGCCTGGCCGACGGGCGCGGACGCGGTGTATTCGATGCCCGAGTGGAAGTGCGACCTCATGCCGACGGCAGCGACGCTCAACAATCCAGCCGCAATTTGCTGCTCTCCCCGCATGCCGAAATCGACGCCAAGCCGCAACTGGAGATCTACGCCGACGACGTCAAGTGCGGCCACGGCGCCACGGTCGGCAGCCTGGACGAAGACGCCTTGTTCTACCTGCGCAGCCGCGGTATCGACGGCGACAGCGCCCGCCAGTTGTTGCTGCACGCCTTCGTCGGCGAAGCGTTGGGGCTGCTCGACGACACCGGCCTGCGCGATTGGTTGATGCCCCGGCTGCTGGCCCGCATGCCGCGCAGCCACTTACTGGAACCACGGCCATGGACACACTGACTCGCGATCTCTACGAACAGGTGATTCTGGAGCACAACCGCCACCCGCGCCATTACCCGGAAAACCCGCCGGGCAGCAACCATCACGCGCACGGCTTCAATCCCTTGTGCAACGATGAAATCAGCGTCCATCTCAAGATCGAGGACGGCGTGATCCGGGCCGTGGGCTTCGAAGGCGCCGGCTGCGCCGTGTCGATGGCCTCCGCCTCGATGCTGACCGAGGCCGTGCAGGGCAAGACCCTGGCCGAAGCGCACGGCCTGTTCGACAAGGTCCACGCCATGCTGGCCGAGGACGGTCCGGAGGAAGGGGTGGGCAAGCTCAGGGTGCTCGCTGGCGTGAAGGAATTCCCGATGCGGGTGAAGTGCGCCACGCTGCCTTGGCATACCCTGCAAGCCGCGCTGGAGAATCGCGTCGACACCGTCAGTACGGAAGAGGCCACGCCCTCCTGTCCGCAACCGATGTGAAGTGATCATGAACATCCTGCAAAAGCTCGGCCGAAAACTCGTCGAAGATGGGCTGCGCGAGCG
>RPRC01000375.1 GCA_003857395.1 Geobacter sp. | reverse complement strand
AGGGTATCCAGTTCCGCGTCAGGAATTTCATCCAGGCGTTGTATCGGCCAGCCATACTTTCCGCTTAACTGGCCCATCCAGACGTACGCCATCTTGGCGATCAGGACTACATTCGGCATCCAGTCCTTATCCAGGGAGAAGCGTTCCGGTTCAGGGTATTCCTCTGTTGGGGAAAATGCGAGTTTCCCTTGCTCGGGTGAGGAGAATTCCAGCACGAGGGATGGTCCTGGGCCGTTCCCTCCTCGTGCCCTTTCTTCCTCGCGGATGGTGTCGAAAGCGGATGCTATTTCGCTGAGCATTTCAGTGGGGAGCAGTTCCGCCCAGTACTTCCTGATGAATTCGAGCTGTCCGGCAAGCGAATCGGGACAGGCCTTTTGGGGAGCTCGCAGCAGTTCCATGATTGGAAGTTCGAATGGTGCGCAGGGTGGGGCGTTTTTGAATTCCCTGTCCAGGATTGACGTCACAGTGCCATAGGGTGAGACAGATGCCAGGTGACTGTCATCAAAGAGGGGACGAAAAACGGTGAGTGCAGGATTTTCCATGAAAAGCCGGAGTAAAAGGGTTTCCCGGACGATGCGGCGCCTTCTGGTGAATCGCCTGGTGTCTCTCGCCAGATACTTCTTCGGTGTCACGGCGTGTTTCCCGGTCGGATCGAAGGTTGGATAGAGTTCGATGAAATGCTGTATTACCTGGGCGAGCGGGCCGCTGGTGAAGTCAAGGTTTCCCGCTGCCAGGGTCTTTTCCTCAAGGTACGGATGCTGATCGTCGAGATAGCAGGTAAACAGGTGGCGGAAAATCCTGTTCATCAAAGCGAAAAGTCGCAATTCTCCCGGTTTTGCCACGGCTGGTTCCCGGGCCGGAAGCCGATTCAGGCGCTCGGCCAGCTGTCGGTAAAAGAGAATGGCTGGCGGGGTTGGTCGGGTAGTAAGGTCTCCAACCACGTTGGAGAGTTCCAGCTTTTTCCACATCGTAGCGGATATCTGGATTTCGTAGGGAAAGTAGGTGTTTTGCGAAAAAATTGTATTCATGTATGTCCCGGTATTTTTCTTATGTTAGAAGGTCTGCAAGAAAACAACCCTATATTGGCAGATTACCCCAAGTAGGGAGGGGAGTCAATCGAAGCACATGGCCCTGTTCTGGTCCGGGAGGTGTTCCGGAGGATTAAACGCTTGACTTGCCCGCAACAGTTTATTACCATGATAATCATTTTCAATTGGAGACGTGCTCGTGAAACGTGCCAAAAAGAAGCAATTTCAGGATTTTATTGCCGAAAAAGGGCTCAAGTCCACCCGTCAGCGTGATTTGGTTCTTGAATGTTTTCTTTCTTCTGATTGCCATTTGAGTACTGAAGATCTCTATATGAAGGTCCGCGCCAAAAATCCCTCCATCGGTTTTGCGACGGTGTACCGGACCCTGAAGCTCTTTGCGGAAGCGGGGATTGCCCGGGAGATTCACTTTGGCGACGGCCAATCACGCTATGAACATGTTGCTGAAGGCGAGCACCATGATCACCTCATATGCACCCGGTGTGGCGCAGTGCAGGAGTTCCAGAACGAGGCGATTGAGGAACTGCAACAGGAAGTAGCTGAGCAATTCGCATTCCAGGTTGAGACCCATAAACTGGAACTCTACGGTATCTGTTCCAAGTGCAGAAAATAGTTGTACCCCTGAATAGTATCAGTTTCCGTGGTAGTTGGAACTGATTTTCATAAACAATTCCTGCGAGTGAGGCACATGCTGAATTTCCGAAAGAGACCTACCTGCGTTCCTGACACCGATGGTTCCTGTTCCTGTTGTAAAAAGGTTGCCTTGGTGGGGAACCCCAATGTTGGCAAGAGTGTTCTCTTCAATGCACTGACCGGCACTTATGTGACGGTTTCCAATTATCCCGGCACCTCCGTCGAAGTGGCCAGAGGCACGGTGGTTGTCAATGGCGTTCGGTGCGAGATCATCGATACTCCGGGGATGTACTCGATTCTTCCCATCACTGAAGAGGAGCGGGTTGCCCGGGAGATACTCCTTCATGAATCCCCCGATGTGGTGCTCCATGTTCTGGATGCGCGAAATCTGGAGCGTATGCTCGCCATGACACTCCAGCTGATCGAAGCGGGCCTGCCGGTTATCCTGGTGATAAACATCATGGATGAGGCGGAAAGAATGGGTCTCACCATTGACATTCCCCTCCTGCAGGAAAAGCTTGGTGTCCCGGTTATTGGTGCTTCGGCGGCCAAGAAAAAGGGCCTGCCTGAACTGCGGGAGGCTATGGTCTGTTATGATCACAAGCGCCATGCTGTTTTTGGCTACAGCAGGAGAATGGAATCCGACCTTCTGGAGATTATGTCTCTTCTCTCCGGCAGCTATTCGCTATCTAAGAAAGCCCTGGCGATTCTGCTCCTTCAGCGGGACGATGAAGTCGTAAGCCTGGTGCGGGAAAAAGAAGGCGACGGTTATCCCCTTATTGAGGAAAAGGTCCGGGAAAAGCTTTATGCCCGGCGTGACTCATTCCATCTGGAGCTTTCCATGGAGCGCCGGATGGTGGTAAAAGGGCTCATCGACAAGGTTTTTTATGAGCCGGAAGAAAGAAAAGCAGGTTTTGGCGAACGCCTTTCCCGCTGGGCGGTGAAGCCTCTGACCGGGATACCCCTGCTGCTCATTGCACTGTACTTCGGCCTGTACAAGTTTGTTGGCGTGTTTGGTGCCGGGACACTTGTCGATTTTCTGGAGGGAACGCTGTTCGAGGGGTATTTCAATCCCTGGATTACCAAACTGGTGACGAATTCCATTCCCTGGCCGATCATTCAAGAGCTTTTTGTTGGGGAGTACGGCATTATTACCCTCGGCCTTCGCTACGCGGTCGGGATAATTCTGCCCATTGTCACGACCTTTTTTCTGTTTTTTTCTGTCCTGGAGGATAGCGGCTATTTCCCCCGTTTGGCTCTGCTCGTGGACCGGCTTTTCAAGAAGATCGGCCTGACCGGGCGGGCGGTCATTCCGATGGTGCTCGGCTTTGGTTGTGATACCATGGCCACCATGGTGACCAGAACCCTGGAGACGGTCAGGGAGCGGATTATTGCCACCATGCTCCTGGCCCTTGCCATTCCCTGTTCCGCACAGTTGGGCGTCATTCTTGCACTTTTATCCAAGTTCCCGGGTGCACTCGCCGTCTGGAGCGTTTGCTTGATTCTGATCTTTATCTTTGTTGGACTGCTGGCGTCTAAGGTCGTTCCTGGTGAGTCTCCCATGTTCTACATGGAGCTTCCTCCCATGCGCCTCCCCCAGCTTTCCAACGTACTGACAAAGACCTATTCCCGCATGCAGTGGTATCTGATCGAGATTCTGCCGCTGTTCATTCTGGCTTCGGTCCTGCTCTGGCTCGGTAAGGTTACCCACTTCTTCCCGATTCTCATCGGTTGGATGAAGCCGGTCATGGCAAGTATCGGTTTGCCGCAGGAGACCGCAATTGCTTT
>RPRC01000374.1 GCA_003857395.1 Geobacter sp. | reverse complement strand
GAAGGGGATCCAAGATGTTCATTATGGGGCCGTGGGATATCGCTTATTTAAAAACGGTTACGAATGATATCGAAGTTATGCGTGGAAGACAGCTTTTGCCAGGTCCGTCTGGATGTAATTTCTTTTATCCCGATCTAGTAAGGAAGAAAGTATCCTCCGAATCTAACACCGCTGCAACAATAGAAATGCTTTTAGGCCCTTGGCAGGTGCTGCAATTTAGGCATGATAATAAATTGAAGGTGCTGTTTTACTATAAGAATCGCGGTGATTATACGGATGAATTCCTCTATTTTATAGACTATCTTGCCGATTACCAACTATTGCAAAACGCCGATGAGATCCTTGTCAAATTCCCGAATGCGAGCCAGAGCTGCGCCGGTAATTTCCAGAAAGCAATCGAGGAATACGCTAAAATTCAAGGAGTCCAGGGCCTTGGAAAGAGGTTGGAAAAAATCAAATACGAATCCGTGACGAACATAGTGACTCGTTTCAGCGAGCTAGAAATCGGGATGGAGGACTAAATGTCTAATTTACGATCCATTTTTTTCGCTAACGATAAAGATATTTTCGATCTGATTATGAGTAACCGGAAGAAGTTACCTAACCGCCTCTTGGTTGAAATCCTCCAGGACAATGGGATAGTCGTATCTCTGGAAGATGCCCGCGAAGATATCGCAACTTATCTGTCAACCCTCACGCATGACCATTTCATGCTGCAACATTTGATGGAGCAGACAGAAAAGAATCAGCGCAGTGAAAAAGTCGTCTCCGTTGTTCTCGATGCCTCCCTGAGCAATGAGGACCTCGCAAACAGCATCGCTGAACTCCGGCGCATGCGCGAGGGCACCTATAGGGAGATATACACACCCAGGTTGGAAAGTGAAGGGGCTAAAATCCCGATACATTATGAAGAAATGGATTTTGGGAAGACACGACTGATGCAGCGCCGCGAGAAAAGAGCGGAGATTCAAGTCGAATTGGAAGGAGACAAGGTAGTAATTCGGAGTCCCGCGAGCGAAAAAGGCGGCGAAATTGTCAAAGACTTCATTGCTGCAATAGAATCCGCGAAGAAAATTCAGATATCTACGAGAAAGGTTGAACTCTCGGGCATTACCAGCCCAAAGCTGCGAACACAGTTTTTCACCAGTCTCATCGATAATTTGGAGGATTTCGTTGTAACCGACGTTAAGTCGATAAACATCGATCGTGAACTTCCAACTCTAGAGGTCGAAGAAGAGGACGAATCTGAAAAGAAGGCCCAATTTAGCGGGGAAGTAAGGCGAGCGCTGTTGGACGGTTCCGGGGTAATATACTCGCCAGAATTTAAGAGATTCACAAATAGCGGATTCTACATTTGCAAGATCGAGTGGATAGCGATGAATACTTCGGGTGTTGGCAGCAAATATGAATTCGAAGCGTCACTGGAGAACCCTGCGGAAGGCACGGGGTTTAAGTACACGGTCAAAGGCAAGTATAACCAAAGGCAATCCGGCGAATTCTCCGCTGGTCGCCACGGTATTGATGATGCCGAGAAAAGAAGGTTACTCAATTTGTTGGAAAAGGCCGCCTGGAAATCACTTGAAACCCTTGCCCAATAGTTTTTGCCAAAGGAAGCCCCTATGCGGATCAAATGGTTTGATTCAGATTTTAATAATTCGAATTTAGCGCTGCTGAAGGGCAAAATGCTTCATAGCGACTATGAGTTGAATGACACTGAGGGGTTCAGGCTGGAAAAAGCATCACCTCACGCTTTAAGCGGCAAATACATAGTGAAAAGACAAGAGGTCAATGTTTCCACGGACCCGTTCGGGCGGGAATATTCTTATACATCCCTGGAATATGACGTCTACCGGTTCAATCTGTCACTGAACCACCCGAGCATCACGCTGATCGATTCGCCCAGAAGCGTCAATCCATTCTTCACCAGGCTTACAAGCCTAAGCGGGTTTGACATTCAGATTAAGCCCGTTGAAATTGATGTCATGAATGCCATAGCGGAACTTGAGAGGGTTTGGCCTTCCATGCGAGTTATTAAAGTAACGTCAGGGAATATAACATTGTCCCCGACGGTTATGGGAAAGTTTGTTATTTCCGGTACGGAGGAGGTTAGGAGCTATATAAGTAATTTCGTGGTAAGCAATGACATCTCTTTAGACAAGGCCAAAGTGTTCAATATAAAGAACAATATCGTGGTCGAGATCTCACGAAATGGCTTAGCTCATATGGTGGGGCGCTTAATTCCTGATGAATTCATTGCAGAATTGACTCGCTCTATCTTTAAAAATCAGCCATAGAGTAACCCATTCAGAACTCTTACACTACGTTTTTAACGTCTAATAAAACCATATTTAAATTTTATTGAGCAAACTGGATTGCGGGGCAGTTTTAAAGGGGTTGCCTGCGTATTTGATAAAATCAGACAATATCAAAATAGCGTAATTTATCTTACGAAAGTAAAGCATGCTTCTATACAAGTATAGGTCGCTAACAAATATTGAGTACGTTCTAGATATTATTGTAAATCAACGCCTTTATTGCTCACCATATGAGCAACTGAATGATCCTTTCGAGGGCCAGTTTCAGACAATTTTAAGTGTTCCATATCATTTTTGTGTTGGTTCAAGTGCCGGAGATCCACTAGTAAAATACAAGGAAAGCAAATCTATATCAGATCTCGGTAGACAAACCAATAAGACTCGGGTCTGTAGCCTTTCTAGTTCACCAACAGATGTTAGGCTTTGGTCATTCTACGCGGATGGCCATAAGGGTATTGCTTTCGAAGTGGATTTCTCTGATATCCAAGATCATGTGAAAGAAGTTCGGTACACTACGACCCTGCCAGAGTTTGGAACGACAATTCTTGGCGGCGCAACTCCAGAGGATGTACTGACATGCAAGACCGATCACTGGGAGTTTGAAAAGGAGTATAGAATTATAGGTGCTGATCCCTTTTTTCGAGTCGAAGGCCGCATAAAACGCATAATTGCAGGTCATCGTACCCCTGAATCACTCTTGGAATTGATAAGAAGGATATTGCCGCCAGAAATAATTTCGGTACGTGCAAGTCTCAATCAAGACAGCATTTGCGTTAGTGTTGGCAGATCTAAAGACTCAGGTAGTTAATATCTGACAATGAAGGAGCCTGACTGGAGTTGTTGAGTATGGGCTGTAAAACTGCAAAGAGAGGATTGCAAGATGGTAATTAAGCGTAACATGCGCGTAACATGGGGACGCCCTTCGCATTTCCACATTCGAAAACAGGACAACCGGTAGGGTAAAATAGGGACGTCTTCCCCTTTTTTCGAACTTGAAGAGGCAACATATGAGTGGTATCAGAAAATCAGTTTTTGTTCGTTACATCGGTATCGACTATTCATGTGCCTTGACACCAGCATGGAGCTTAAAGGGCTTCGCGTTTAACTGGCTGATCACGTGCTGAAAAGGGGATAGGTTACTTGTTTCAGTTTCTGCAGGATGG
>RPRC01000373.1 GCA_003857395.1 Geobacter sp. | reverse complement strand
GTTTGGATTATTAACTAAGGAGGTGTAACATGGCCTGGTATAAAGGGTATCCAGCGAGAGTAAGGATGAGCAACAACACCACAGATTTTGAGATAGGAGATGTTCTCACCTATCCTTGCTCTGACCACAAATTTTATCGAATATGTGAAATTCCTGAGGAGGTAGCTCGTTTTTGGCTGCAAGGGATTGATTTCAGATTCCATAAGGACAAACTGGCTACGTACAACGCTTCCTACGATAACAATTATTGGCTGAATAAAATGGCCATCATAGTAGCAGTCGAAAGGTTCGGGGGGAAGGTTTATGCTGTTTATCACCATGATGGTAATTTTACCTTGATTTGTAAAGACTGTGGGTATTGAAAAGGAGGTGTAATAAAATGGGACTTATCACAGAAATCCATAAACATCAGGTTAGAATGGCACACCTAATGGATTTGAAGTACGGAATGTACAAGTTACATCCTTGTTGTTATGACCCAATCCTTGGTTGTACTGGTAATCCAGGATGGTTGGAAGAATGTAAAACCTGCCCCTTTAACCACACCCCAAAGGAGAGTCAAAATGACTAAGGATCAAGCATGGACTCTCCTTAAGGAGAGAGTATCAGCACTCTCTAAAGCAGAAAAGGTTTTCGCTCAGAGAGTAGGGATAGAGTCTTACACCAAGGCTACAACCCAGGGCATTTGCCCAGGGTGTGGTGCTTGGAGAGTCGAGGGGATGGCTGACGGTAGGAAAGTCAGCCTATGTCTTTGTAATGTCAAAAGGTGGACTGTCTGAAAGGAGGTGAAAAAATTATGTTTAATGACCCTTGTTACAAAGGTGGGCAAAAACACAATTTTGAAGCAAGGTATGATGAAACTCCGTCAGGATTAAAGAGTATTAAATCAGCTTATGGAACCACCCCTGATGATTTAAGAAGCCTTTTCTTCCTTAAAACTTATGTAAGGGACGTTTGTACTTGGTGTGGAAAGACAATTGAAAGGAGGTGACATCTCTCATGAGTACAAATAAGGTTTTTTGTAAAAAGTGTATGTATCTATCACGAGACAATGTAGGAAGCTTCTCAGACCCTGTTTATCCTTTCCATTACGAATGTCATTCCCCTTATAACCGAGTAACTCATATCAACTGGTATAATGATGAGGGGGTTAGTTATGAAAAGAGACCTTCAGAATTGAACAGGGATAACGATTGTCCCTGGTTTGAAGAAAGATGAAAGGGGGTGATCCAATCTCTATCTCTGATTTTAGAAAGGAGGTGGTCTAAGTAGTTTTAATTAGTAAATTTACTGAGGGAAAAACAATAAAACCTTTAAAAGGAGAATTAAAATGTTCGGATTTAATTTCATAGACACAGATTTTGGTTTTGAACCTTATGAAGAAAGAAAAGTTGACAATTTTAAGGATGAAAAAACAGGATTAACAGTGGATACTTGTACTGTACCAGACACAGACCATCCTTTTGAAACTGGTATTAAACATCCTAATTATAATAATGGAGGGTGGATAATTGTAGAGGAGTATGATTCTAAGGAAGAGGCCCAAAAGGGGCATGACAAATGGGTAAAAACAATGACGGCAGAAACTCTTCCTTCTGAGATAAAGGATGTCTCCACTTCTTCCATGTCCAAGTTTATGGCACTTGTAGCAGGAAAAGTAGGGAAGAAATAATAAAAACTCTCTTAAGAAAGGATTAAAAACTATGAAAACAGTAAAGGCATGTGTAGATTCTATTACCAAAGGTGGAAAGACGAGATTGTACCTTCATTCGTCTGAAGGAATTTCTGGGAGTGTTTATTTCGATAAGGGAATCGACCCAGATTCGCTCACAATCGACTTCCTCAGTCCAGATAGCCCTGAGGGTAGGAGTTTGATGGCAACGGCAGCAGCGAAGCAGGCAACTTGGAAGGCTAAGAAATACTAAAACATAAACTCCCTCCTATATGATGTGGGTTGTATAGGAGGGAGTTTTTCCTATTAAAAGGAGAAAACAAATGAGTCCCAAAGGAAAGGGATTGATAATTGCAATAGTTATATACATAGGGTTATGGTATGGAATAATTAAATTCGCCACATTCCTATGGAATTTAACGTAACCTATTGAAAACTAAATCTATTAGGAGACTCCTAACAAAAGAGACAGACTAAAAACAGGGGGCGTAGCCTGTCTTTTTTACTAGGAGTTTTTATTGAAAAAGTGCAAGGGGGTTTGTAAATCATCCTAAGGAGGGAAAATGAAAATAATCCCAAAAGGAACAAGAGTTAGAATTACAGGATTCGGTGAATATGATTCATTTTCTAGTGCTCATGGGTACATAGGCAAAGTTGGAACAGCTCTTGAGGATTTGCATCAATCTCCTTATGATGAAGGAGTAGGGTACTTGGGAAGGATTAGACTAGAAAATTCAGATATATTTTTTATCTCAATCAAATTAATTCCTTTAAGTTCTTATTTTATCTATAAAAAGGAGTCTTAAAATGGTATCTATAATTCCAAAAGGAACAAAGATTGAGGTTGTAGACTTTAATACATACGATATGTATTATAATCAACCTTCCAATTTTGTGGGGGAATTAAGGGGTAAACAAGGTATAGTTTCAAGAGAAATTGGATTACACCCCGCTCCTTTAGGTACTTTTTGTTCAAGTAACCATACTTATTACGAGGGGCATGTTACCTTTACTGACAATTCAGGCAGTAAAGGAGAATTATACCTTGTAGCAGCAAAAATAAAAATTATTTACCCTATTAAACAGAAAATGTACATTTATAGAAAGGAATTTAAGGATGAAACGTGACTTTAAAACAGGAGAAAAGGTTCGTGTGTTAGGATTTGGGGAAGAGGATGAATTTTTTGAAGAAGGGTCGGGTGGGGGAGATATGATAGGTAAGATAGGCACTGTCTCTAATGAGGAGCACTTTTATATAAATAGTGACAATGCCTCATACCGTGGAGCCTTAGACTTTTCTCCCCCTATAAAGTATGTAGATAATCCAGTATTCTTCTACCAAGTTTATGTTGGTCAACCTTATAATAAAAAGGCTTATATTTTCCTTAAAAAGGAGGTAAAGAAATGAAAGAGGCTGATTTTTCTGAATTAAAAGGTAAAGTTCTTTCAAGAATTGTTGGACTGGAAAAAAGGGGGGATGTAGTAACTTTCTCCTGTAAAGATGGCTCTTCATATTTAATGAAACACGACCAAGACTGATGTGAGGTAGTCACCATTGAGGACATCAATGGCAGCCTTTCAGATTTAATTGGAACCCCCATCCTTTTAGCAGAAGAAGTTTCAGAATCGGGGGAGGAGGAATATGGTACTTCTACTTGGACATTTTACAAACTTTCCACAATTAAAGGATCTGTAACAATTAGGTGGTTTGGTTCCTCAAACGGATATTACTCTGAGGATGTCGATTTTTATCGACTCACTCCTGCTACACCTAAAAGTTTTAACAAAAAGGCTTATATTTTCCTTAAAAAGGAGGTGAGGTAGATGGAATGGTGGGATTATATCGAAATTATTTATTGGCTGTGTATAGGTGGAATGATAGGAGATTGGAGTAATCTTATTGAAAGGAGGTTGACAAGTGAAAAAAGTATTTAGGAAAATTAAAAAGGGAATGATAGTAACCACAGTTATATTATCC
>RPRC01000372.1 GCA_003857395.1 Geobacter sp. | reverse complement strand
GCTCTATCAGCCACGGCTTGTGCAAGCTGCGTTGAAGGGGCAGAGTCCATTGGCACGTAAATGACGAGCACTCCGTCCACCATGGGGTCACCAAGGCATATGGTGAGTGCTTTCGTGAACCTGTCGACGGTTGCGTCTCCAAGGACGTCAACAGGATTTGCTTTGCTCCAGTAGGGTGGCAAGAATGCGTTGAGCTGCTTCATGCTCTCCTCGGAGAGTTCCGCCAGTTCACCGCCCAGGTGAATAAGGGCGTCGGTGGCCATCACCCCGGGGCCGCCGGCACATGTTACTATGGCGAGCCTCGGGCCGGCCGGCAACCTCTTCGAATCAAGGACTTCGGCAGCATCGAAGAGTTCCGCTATTTCCCGGACCCTCACGGCCCCTACCCTTCTAAAGGCAGCTTCATATACCTCGTCGTCCCCTGCCATAGCACCGGTATGGGAATGGGCTGCCCTTGCACTCTGCACAAATCGCCCCGGTTTCAAAATAATGATGGGTTTACGGCGGGCGAATGCCCGGGCCGCGCTCATGAATTTTCTCGCGTTGCCCACACCCTCCATATAGACCAGGATGCTCCTGGTTGCCTCGTCATCTCCCAAGAAATCGATCATGTCGCCAAAGTCGATATCGATCATGGAACCCAGCGATGCAAACATGCTAAAACCTATTCCGGCACTGACCGCCCAATCGAGTATCGCGCTGCCGAGGGCGCCGCTCTGAGAGATGAAGGCGATATTTCCCGGTGGAGGGTTACCCCTCAGAAAGGTCGCGTTTAAGCCCAGGACGGGCCGTACAAAACCGAGGCAGTTCGGTCCCATAATATGCATCCCGTATTTTTTCCTGACCCCGTCGATCTCGCCCTCCAACCGCTTGCCTTCTTCACCGATCTCCTTGAACCCGGCGGAAATTATCACTACCCCCTTTACGCCTGCCTGTCCGCATTCCTCAACCACTTCTGGTACTGACCGGGCAGGCGTTGCCACAACGGCCAGATCCACATGCTCGGGAACGTTCGCTATACCGGGATAGCTCTTCACATTTAATACCGTTTGTTTGAGAGGGTTTACCGGAAATATTTTTCTCTCCTTTGACCGGAGCAGGTTCTCCATGATAGTCCGTCCGACGTTGCCTGTCTTATCAGTTGCGCCTATCAGGGCTATTGTTTTGGGGTCAAACATCTCTTGTATGCGGATCACTTTTTGTCCTCCTTTGCTAAAGGGAGCAGGGTCCCTGCGCCGATAAGCTAAAACCGGTTAATTGAACCTTTCGGCGGCCGTCTTTAAAGCATTACCCAGGGAGTCCCATGCGCTGTTAACGCCTGCCTTGAGATCTTCCCACGCGTTTTCACCGGACTCTTTAAGCTCGCCAAGCTTTTCTTTGGCTGCTTCTTGCTTTGCCCGCAGCTCTTCGATCTGTTTATAATATTCAAGTTGTGTATCAGCTTCCGCTTTATCGGCTTTTGCCTTGAGTTTGTCGATCTCTGCGGTCCACTCGTCTAACTGTGCCTGCAGTTTCCTTTCGTAGGCCTCTTTCATGCCCATGTTTGTTCGTCCTGTTTTTTGATTTGGATTGATGCTCGAATATGCAGCGGGCATTTTTCCCGACTGTTCTACCGCGGATCGGAGATCACGCTCAAGACGGTCCAGCCTTGCCAGCAAGACTGCCGTCGACTCCGCCTCCAGGCCTGCCTGTTTCTTCAGTTCTACGTCAAGGAACTCACGCAATTCGGTAAAGCGTGAAGCCTCTGCTTGTTCGGCAAGCTCTCGAGTGGTTTGCATCTCCCGCGCGTAACGGCGTTCCTTGAAGAACACCGATGTTTTCGAGTAGGCCATGAACACAAGCAACAACGATGTTAGAAAGGCCAATAGTCCAAGCATGACCAATCCGAGCGGCGCCTGGACGAAGGTAACCCCCAGGGAAAGAGTTGCGGGCATCATGACCGCGCTCCAGTTGAGCGCGGCGAAAGCGGCAGTTGCGACCACGACAATCAGCAAAAAAAGCGTAAGAATTTTCATATCGATCAACCTCCTTCTATTTACCGGAATCAAATTCCTTTTCAGCTTTTTTCCAGGCATCGGCCAAGTCCTTGTACGCATCTGAAAAACCTTTCTTTATTTGCTCCCAGGCGCCGGCGGAACTGCTTTTCAGGCTGCCGTACCATTCGGCCACTTTCGTCCTCTGCTTGCGCAACGACTTCAGATCGGCGCGAGCTTTTTCGCGTGCGGCCTTGTTCATTTGGTCCCAGTTGTTGTCGATACGCGTTTCCAGTGCATCGATGCGGTTATCCAGATCGTCCAGGGCCGTTTTTGTTTTCTGGATCGCTTCGTCGCGCTGATCGGCCGTATAACCTTTAAGCGCCTTAAGCAGGTCTTGCATTTCTTGCTTCACCTCTTTTGCTGTTGTTTTGTCAGTTTCCTTCGCGATTTTGTCAGTTTTCGTTGTCGTTTTGTCAGTTGACGTTTGATCAGAACATCCCGATGCAAAACCAAATATTGTGATCAATGCAACCACGATCACGGCCCGGCCGGTTCTTTGTAATTTCATCTTTTGCCTCCTTGTTTTTTAGTTCCGCCGCCTCACAACGGGCGGTCAGTTGCACTTTTAACTCAAGCCCATCATGGTCTGCAACCATGCCAATGCGCATCATTCCAACTCTACGCTCAGTGCTTCGCGCACACGCGCCAGGCGCCTCTCAAGCCGTGTCCGGTCGTGCGGGGATTCAAGGGTGCGTTCAGCCAATTCGGTGATCCATTGCACTTGTTCAAGGAGCGCCCGCCGCCGGACCGGACTGGCCGTCAGGGTTGAGATTGTTTGAAGCGCGCCAAGCATCCGTAACATGATGGCGGCATTGCCTTTGGCGCTGCCTCTAATTTGATCGAACGATTCAGCCGCCAGGCTGATAAAGGTCTGCCCGATGGCGATCACCCTCAGTTCCCCTTCCTCATAGCGGTGTGATGAAGGGATGTTTCGGGAGACCAGCCGTGCCAGGATCGCCGCCAGATAATCCACGCACATCACGGCCGTCGTGGAGTCGTTGACGCCTGGTGAAAGTGCTCGCAACGCCATATCCACAATCTGTCTTATGCCGAAAGCACAGTCTTGTTCCAGTGTGCGGTGGCGGCTGATGCTGTAAGCTGCCTGCAGGGCGGCGATGACCTCTTTTTCCGGCGGGTCCGCCAGGGCGAGCGAAGCGAGCTTGGTGCCATGGACCACAAAATCGCCGACACCGCATTCCATCCGCACTATGGTCTTGTGCTCCCGTGCCAGGTGCAGGAGGGCCACGTTATCCACGCTTTGGATGTAACCATTCCCCCGGACGGGAACTGCCTGCCAGTTCCGCTCCGCCAAAAGGAGCGGCGCCAGGTCCCCATCGTCTTCGTCCGGCTCTTGTCCAAGCTGCTCTGGGAAAAGCCGGTCAATGGCCGACATGGCTTCATAGGCAACCGATGAAATGATGCTCGAGGCCTGAATCGAAGAAGCGATGTGATGAATGAAGAAAATTAGGATGCCGATGCCGCCCATCGCCAGCACAACGACAAAAGATACTGCCAGGCCCGGGACAAATCCGCCCTCGTCACCGCTGCGGATGGTGCGCAGCACGATCAGACAATAGGCAAAAATGCCGGCAAAGACTCCGAGCGTGATCTGCGTGGCGCGGTCACGCATGAAGT
>RPRC01000371.1 GCA_003857395.1 Geobacter sp. | reverse complement strand
GAACTTCAACTTCCGCCGCAACCGGATCGCCTTCATGGGCGCCTGGGGCGAGAAGCTGAGCTTCTACGCGCAGACCGAGTACGCCGAGGACGTGAATCTGGGCCTGTTCGGCCTGGCGGGAGAGCTGGACACGTTCCAGCGCCATGGCGGTCAGACTGGCGAACGCATCGAGGAGCCGGCGGGTTTGCCGGGAACGATAGCTAGCCTCGTTTTCCAATTTTATTCCGAGGACACCAAGCAGGTTTCCGGAGGACTGGAGCGGGAGATGGAGGAATTCCGCGGAACCGAGCGTCTCGGTTCCGTGCCCGGCCTCCTTGCGGTTGCGAAATGCCCAGTCCGCCACAGCCAGCTCCTTGCTGCTCGGGTGAATGCCCTTGCTTGCAGCTGCGACCGTCAGACGTTCCCCTTCCGGAAGCAGCACGGCGACCCTGGCATGCAGGGATTCCCCCAGGTTTTTTAACACAGCCTCCAACAAGGTATCGATATCGGCGGTTGCCGCCAGATCACGGCTGAGGTAGTAGAGGCTGTTCGTCTGCACTTCACGAACCCGCACCGCTTCAGCCCGCTCGCGCGCCTGGGAGACGAGGGAGCTGATGATCACGCTAACAGCAAAAAACGCAATAAACGTAATGATGTACTGCGTGTCGGCCACGGCAAAGGTCAGATGCGGTGGAATGAAGAAAAAGTCAAAGCAAAGCACCCCGAGGAAAGCCGTGAGGATTGCCGGTTTTTGCCCGAGACGCAATGCCGCCACCACGACCACAAGCAGAAAAATCATCACCATGTTGATTGGCTCAAGAAACGGGCGGACCAGAAAACTGACCAAGGTCGCCGCGGCAACCAGGGTCAGACTTGCCAGGTACCCTGAGAGGGGAATCACTTTTTTCGGTGTGGCGACGGCAGGTTCCGGTTTCAGCATGGCCGGGACAATGCTTACCACATGCACGTCAATTGCCCCGCTCAGTCGGATTATCTGGTCAACGGTGGGGGGCAGCAGGAATTCGCGCCAGCGCGGTTTGGAAGGTTTGCCGACCACGATTTTGGTGACGTTGTGCCTGACGGCATACTCGATTGCGGCATCGGCCACCGAGCTTGCCGCTATGGTCGCTACCTGGGCCCCAAGATTTTCAGCCATGCGAAGGTCTTTCCAGACCCGTTCCCGGTTTTCCCGTGCATGCTTTCCGCCAGCGGGGGTTTCGATGTACACCGTGTGCCAGGTAGCGTTCATCTCATCGGCAAGATGTCGGGTGGTACGGATCAGCCGCTCACTGAAGGGGCTGCCGCTGACGCAGACCATCAATCGTTCGGCGGCAGGCCACGGGCCGGGAATTGCCCGCAATTCCATGTAGTCCCGCATCTCATCATCTACCCGGGCAGCGGTTCGCCGCAATGACAGCTCACGCAGGGCGATCAGGTTGCCGTGACGGAAGAATTTTTCCACGGCCCAGGCCGCCTGTTCCGGAACGTAGACCTTGCCTTCGCGCAGACGCTGCAGCAGGTCATCAGGCGAGATGTCAACGAGGCGTATCTCCGCGGCCTGATCCAGCAGGCTGTCGGGAACCGTCTCGCGCACGGCCACGCCGGTAATCTGCGTCACGATGTCTTTCAGGCTGTCGAAATGTTGGACATTTACCGTAGTGTACACGTCAATGCCGGCAGCCAGGAGTTCCTCCACATCCTGCCAGCGTTTTTCGTGCCGTGAACCGGGGGCGTTTGTATGGGCCAGTTCGTCCACCAGGGCGATCTGCGGCCTTCTGGCAAAGACCGCATCGGTATCCAGTTCCGGAAGCAGCACACCCTGGTATGCGATCTGTGCCGTGGGAATGGTTTCCAAACCTTCCAACAGGGCATCCGTCTCAGCGCGGCCATGCGACTCAACATAGGCCGCCACGACATCACGTCCTTCGCGGCTCCGTTGCCGGGCCGCCTCCAGCATGGCGTAGGTTTTTCCCACTCCGGCGGCGTAGCCCAGGAAGATCCTCAGTTTGCCCTGCTTCGTCTGATCCTCTTCGCTCCGGGCAAGCTTCAGCATGGCTTCCGGTGAGGGACGTTTCTCTTCATCGTTGATCATGGAGCCAGTCTATCCAATGCGAGATTCAATGCAAGCACATTTACTCGTCGATTGCCGAATATCCCTACCTGGCGATCCTCACTGTGGGCATCAACCAGTTTCTTCAGCCCCTCCTTGTTCAGTCCTCGTTCCTTGGCGACACGGGGGATCTGCACGAGAGCCGCCTCCGGCGTGATGTGCGGATCGAGCCCACTAGCCGAGGCCTGCACCAGGTCGGCCGGGATCGGTCCGGTCAGGCCGGCGGCGCGCAGGTTTTTGATCCGGCCGGCAACCGTCTCAAGATAGACTGGATTGGTCGGACCGGAGTTGGAACCACCGGAACCGGCCGGGTTGCAGGCAAAATCGGCAGTCGCAGAAGGGCGGGACCAGAAGTATTTCGGATCGGAAAATGGCTGGCCGATCAGGCTGGAGCCGACAACCTGAGCGCTCGTATCCGTAATGAGGCTGCCATTGGCCTGTACCGTGAATACGGCTTGGGCAATACCGGTAACGATGACAGGGTAGATGCCGCCGCAGAGGACAGTGAATGCAAGAAGCATCAGGATGGCGGGTTTTATTTCTTTCATGGTTTATTTACTCCATAATATCCGTCATATTTCGTAGGGGCGATCCTTGTGATCGCCCTTAAACCTTGCGGTTGCCCAATTCAGGGCGATCACAAGGATCGCCCCTGACACATTCAATTTACACAAGCATCCCCACCACGAGATCAATTCCCTTGATCCCGACGAACGGCACGATGATGCCGCCCACCCCGTAGATAAGGAGGTTGTACATCAGGAGCTTCTCGGCCGGCAGCGGGCGGAATCTGGTTCCCTTGAGGGCCAGCGGCACCAGCAGGGGGATGATGACCGCGTTGAAGATGACCGCCGAGAGAATGGCGCTGAAAGGGCTGGCCAGGTGCATCACGTTGAGTACCCCCAGCTGGGGATAGATGGAGACCAGGGCCGCCGGGATGATGGCGAAATACTTGGCGATGTCGTTGGAGATGCTGAAGGTGGTCAGATTGCCGCGGGTCATCAGGATCTGTTTACCGACCTCGACGATGTCGAGAAGCTTGGTTGGATTACTGTCAAGGTCGATGATATTGGCCGCTTCGCGGGCCGCCTGGGTGCCGGTGTTCATGGCCACCGCCACGTCCGCCTGGGCCAAGGCCGGGGCGTCGTTGGTGCCGTCGCCGGTCATGGCCACCATGTAGCCGGCTGCCTGGTTGTCGCGGATCAGGCGCAGCTTGTCCTCAGGCTTGGCCTGCGCCAAAAAATCATCCACCTGCGCCTCGGCGGCAATGGCGGCGGCGGTCAGAGGATTGTCGCCGGTAATCATCACCGTTTTGATTCCCATGCTCCGCAATTGGATAAAGCGCTCCTGTATGCCACCCTTGACGATGTCTTTGAGGTTGACAACGCCGAAAATCTCTGTATCACAGCAGACAACCAACGGCGTGGCCCCGGCGCGGGCGATCTCGTCGACGATCCGCTCCAGGCCGTCAGGGTTTACGTTGCCGCCCGCTTCCCGCACAAAGGCGATGATCGAGTCGGACGCACCCTTGCGATAGTGCCGCCCCTCCAGATTAACTCCGGAAAGGCGTGTATCGGCGCTGAACGGGACGTTTTCCGCGTTGGTTGGGAG
>RPRC01000370.1 GCA_003857395.1 Geobacter sp. | reverse complement strand
GAGAGTCCCGAGGGACTCATCACCAACCATCAAAGTCTCCCGTGCGACCCCCAAAGTTATCGCCTCACGGTTCGCGCATACGCGGCCAAGCATTTCAGCTGCCCGCTCACATGCCTGAACAACAACGGGATGTCCTTTCGGATAGGAGGAAACATTACGATGCGCACCGGCAAGCTCACGAATAACCTCTTTAATGAGACCGGCATCAAGGCCAGCCGATACGACTTCCGTCCGTTCACTCTCCATGGAAAGTTTCACCCCATAACCGCGACTGTGTCGGTAAGAACACTTTACCAAAACTATTTTCACTACATCTTTTCATTACGTTTATACCAACAAATACATTCTCCTGAAAAGCCTCTTCTGTTGCTCGCCGCACAACAAAAAAAATTTTCATTTTTCGGACCGACTTTTCTTCCACATTTCGTCCAAACCTCACTCCGCGGCCAAAAGCTCCTCTCTGACAATGGAAGCAGTGGTAGGCAGCTTCAGTCCAGATGAAAATCCTTCTCGCTCAGACCGGTATTCGTTTTCATGTTGGTAAAAGTTATAACTGTTTTATCCCGATTATTTTCCTCGATGACAAGCCGCTTGAGCACTCCCCCCTGCTGAAAAACCAGCTGAAGTTCTTTCATTGCGCCCTTTTTCAGGGGGGATATCTGTAAGAAAACAATACCCCCGCGCCGCGCCGCCCGGATATCGAAACCATCCGGTAACGCCTTGACTGGGCGATCGAGAAATTTGAACCAGCGGCCAAGCCCCTGTTCAGGAGGGAGGGTCATTTTTTGTCGAATTCCTTCATTGGGAAGTTTGAGGATCAAAGAGTTGTCTTTCAGCAGAACGCGACTGGAATAAGGCGAATACAGCTCCATGTAAAAGGTATCAGGCTTCTTGAAACGCACTTCCCCACGGGCAACCATCTTCCTCTTCATCAGAGAAAGCTGTTTTTCCTGGGTTATCTCCGCCGTAAAATCATTCATCCCCACAAAAGCTTTGCGCAGCATTTCCAGACCATCCAGTGCCGAGAGGGAAGAGGCGCTGGCGTATGTTGCACTCAAGATGGAAACTAGAAAAGTAAGGCAAACAATATTTCGTGCAGTCATGTCCAGCGCTCCCTGAAAAATGCGAAAAAGTATGCTGATTACCAGCAGGGTATTGAAGGTACTGAAATAAAAAACCCCTCAGCAAAAGGGGTGAGATTCTTCTTTTAATCACCAGCAAATGGAATCCAATCCTCGTTTCGACATAGCGACTACGCCTTCCCCACGCCAAGCGTGAGTCGTGCAGTAGCAACCTGTTCACCTTCGACAGATGCCTCACCCTCCACCAGGAACAGCCGGCCAAAGGACTTGATAATTCGAACCGAAACGATGAGACAATCTCCAGCCCGAACCTCACGGCGGAACTCGGCATGATCTATGGATGCGAGAAAACCGCCTTCTCCTTTTTGCGTCGCAGCGGCTATGCCGCCAAGCTGCGCCATGGCCTCAAGTAGAAAGACCTGCAGAAATCCTCCCGGCTCATAGGTCACGCACTTGATCCCTGTTGCGCCTGAACCAGGATCACGAGAGGTCACGCGATCTATAAAAAGGAAGGGGTTCCGATGGGGCAGATATTCGGATGGATCTGAATGTACCAGTGGTTCAGGCTGAAAAATCGATTCCATAATAGGGGCCCTCAGGAGAGGCTGCATAGTGAACCGCCGAAAAACCGGGAGAAAGCGTTACCAGAAGAGAGACAAGCGACAATCCGCCCATGGCGAGAGAACGTCCGAGAAGCCGGCCCGTTTCCAGGCGAGGAACATCTGGCAACCGCTCAAGAATTGGTTTCATCTCGCCGGCAATCCCTGAAAGGGAGATAAGCTGTGGTTTCAATCCCGGGTGAAAAATCCTTTCAATTCCTTCTGTCTCACGCCCCGGCAGGAGACGACCGATTGTCCTGACCTCTCCTGCCATCGCCCTGATCCTGACACCACGGTGACGGGCGACCTCCCCCTTTTCAAGGACAAGAATCCCCGCCCCTTCACTAAAACCGGCGGCAAAACGCCGCAGCTGCCCAGTCTTTCGGAAAGCCTCTATCATGAAGGGATCCAGTTCATCAACCCCTCCTGTCAGCATGATATCCGCACGGCCTTCTTCAAGGAAACGGCAGGCCATCTGAAAAGCAGTCTCAGCGGAACAGAAGCGCTGGACAAAGGTGACGTTCGGCCCTTTCAGGCCGTGCTCGATGGAGGCATTGCTCGCCGGCGCGTTGGGGACGGTATTGGGGAATAGCATCGGCACCAGACCGTCGGTTCCTTTGTTAAAATAGCCCCGCAAAAACTCTTCAGAATTGGCGATACCGCCAAAACCACAGCCAAGGACGATACCGACCCGCGTAGAGCCAAACGCGGCCGGATCAAGACCGGCATCCTGCAAGGCCATCCCTGCCGCAACAACAGCAAAGAGACTACAGCGATCGAATTTCCGAGCCTTCAGGGGCGTCATAAAATCTGAAGCTTTAAATCCTTCTGCCCGGCCCCAGACGTGGCCCGCCGCCCCTGCCAGCTCAACCGGGACAGGACGCAGAGCAGAAATGCCCGAACGCAGCGTTTCTTGGAGGGGATCAAGACCCACTCCTGCCGAGGATATGGCGGCGATGCCGGTTATGGCGATTTCCGTTCGGACTACTTTCATCGTGATACCACCAGAGTTGTAATATTGCCGCCAAAGGCGAAAGAATTGGAAAGGGCAAGGGGAACGGCGCTCTCCCTTTTTCCGGCATGGCAGTAATCGAGATCGCACTCCGGGTCAGCCCCACGGAAGTTAAGGGTCTGGGGGATGATTTCTGCGTTAAGCGCAACAACAGTCGCTACGGCCTCAATAGCCCCGGCAGCGCCAAGACAGTGTCCGGTCAGCCCCTTTGTCGAGACCAGCGGCACATTAGCCGCCCGATCACCGAACACCTGCTTCATGGCCTTTGTCTCCACAACATCGTTCAACGGCGTGCCGGTGCCGTGGGCATTGACCCAACCCACCTCATGGCTGGCAACACCTGCGTAATACAAAGCCGCATTCATTACCCGTGCTGCTTCGGCTCCACTCGGCTCGGGTGCCGTCATGTGATAGGCCTCACCGGTCGCCGCGTACCCAAGAATGTAACCATAAATTCTCGCACCACGCCTTTTCGCTTCATCTTCTTCCTCAAGCACCAGAAAAGCAGCACCTTCCCCGAGGGAAATGCCTTTGCGGGCCAGACTGAAGGGGGAGCAGGGCTCAGGATCAACCACCCGCAGGGAATTGAACCCGGCATACGTCAAGAGGGAAATAGCGTCTGACCCACCGCAGACAATCGCCTTAAGGCGCCCTGTCGCAACAAGATCGGCTCCCCAGCCAATAGCGGTCGAAGAGGATGAGCAGGCAGTCGTTATGGTTCCCTGATAGCCGCCCAATCCATACTGGGTAGCAATGGCGGTCGAAGTTCGGTCGGGAAGAATCCCCCGCAAGAGAGAGGGCCTGGCCCTTTTCCCTGCCATAGTTTCACTGAGCCATTGCTCAGCCTGAATCATGCCGGCAGCTCCCGCACCAAGGGAAACCCCGACATCGTAGGGGGAATAGTATTCCGTCACACCACTTTCCTTCAAAGCTTCACCAGCAGCAATGACACCGAACTGGTCAGCCCGTGAAAGGCGCGCTGCAGACTTCCTGTCAAAACGGGACAAGGGATCG
>RPRC01000369.1 GCA_003857395.1 Geobacter sp. | reverse complement strand
TACCTCTCCCCGTACTTCGTGACCGATCCGGAGCGTATGGAAGCATCGCTGGAAAATGTCAGCATCCTGATCCATGACAAGAAGATCAGCAACATGAAGGATCTTCTCCCGGTTCTCGAGCAGACCGCCAAGTCCGGCAAGCCTCTTCTCATCATTGCTGAAGACATCGAAGGCGAAGCCCTTGCAACCCTCGTTGTCAACAAGCTGCGCGGTGTGCTGAACATTTGTGCCGTCAAGGCTCCTGGCTTCGGTGATCGCCGCAAAGCCATGCTGGAAGACATTGCCATTCTTACCGGAGGCAAGGTCATTTCCGAAGAGCTCGGCTTCAAACTGGAAAACACCACCGTGGAAATGCTCGGCAACGCCAAGAAGATTACCATCGACAAGGACAATACCACCCTTATCGACGGCGCCGGCGACGAAGCCGACATTCAGGGTCGCGTCAAGCAGATTCGCGCCCAGATCGAGGAAACCAGCAGCGATTACGATCGCGAGAAACTTCAGGAGCGTCTCGCCAAGCTTGTGGGCGGCGTTGCCGTCATCAAGGTCGGTGCAGCCACCGAAACCGAGATGAAAGAGAAGAAGGCACGTGTTGAAGATGCCCTTCACGCTACCCGCGCAGCAGTTGAAGAGGGTATCGTTCCTGGAGGCGGAGTTGCCTACCTCCGCACCTTGGCAGCACTTGACACCCTAAAGCTCTCCCACGACCAGCAGTTCGGTGTAAATGTCATCAAGCGTGCCCTTGAGGAGCCGATTCGCCAGATCGCCGCGAATGCCGGTGTTGAAGGTTCTATCGTGGTCGACAAGGTGAAAAACGGTAAAGATGCCTTCGGTTACGATGCTTCCGAAGATCAGTATGGTGATATGGTAGGCTTTGGTATCATCGACCCGACCAAGGTATCCCGTTCTGCTCTCCAGAACGCTGCTTCCGTGGCAGGCCTCATGCTCACCACAGAAGCGATGATCGCTGAGAAGCCGAAAAAAGACGGCGGTTCCATGATGCCTCCGGGCGGAATGGGCGGTATGGGTGGAATGGGCGGTATGGGCGGCATGGATTACTAATATCCGGCTTGTCCCAATTGTCACAACAGAAAAGGGAGCGGAATGTCCGCTCCCTTTTTTTATTCGCAGTTCCTCGGTTGGCTGTAACTTTGTGCCGTTACCGCGCAAGACGCTATTTTTCGATTCCTATCCGCGCCGTAACACCTGCCTTGAAGTAGTGTTTGACTTCCCGCATTTCGGTTACCAGGTCGGCTGCCTCTATTATTTCAGGGGCTGCATTCCTGCCGGTGAGTACCAGTTCCACATGCTCGGCCTTTTCTTGTATCAGCTGCAGTAACTCTTCCACAGTAACCAGCTCGTAGGATACCGCCGTATTGATCTCGTCAAGGATGACTAAGTCGTACTCGGCACCAGCCACGGCTCTGTGCGCCATTTCGAATGCCTTGCGGGCGCATGCGGTTACTTCCGGTCCCGGTTTTTTTCGACCGAGCCATCCTTTGTGGCCTGTCTGGACTATGGTAAGACAGGGGGCGAGCATCATGGCTGCCAGGTGTTCACCACACGGCTCAGATCCCTTTACGAACTGGATCATGCAGACCCGGAGTTCTCTGCCCACAGCCCTGAGCGCCAGCCCGAGAGCGGCAGTGGTTTTCCCCTTGCCATTACCCGTGTATACCTGAACCAGTCCTTTTTCCAGCATGTGTTTGTCCATTGTTCGTTTCTACAGGTTACAACTGCCCGGTAAGTGGAATTTCTGTCGTGTGAAGCTACGATCAGGACATATTCTCCGAGCCTCTAGTGTCGTTCGAGAGTCACTGGCTGTCAAGGGCAAAACAATAGAAACTGAGAGTGCGTGACATTTTCTCCGGAATTCATTATCCTTGTCCCGTTCGGGAAGGCTCCCGCACTGAAGGTGCTGCCGGACTGTTTTTTGCGGGATGTTTTCGCCAGGAGATTGGCAAGGAAGTCTGTCCAAAAGGAGTTTGCTTGTGGTTATACAGGTCCATCTGGTGGGGCTCTTTACCTGTCTTTTTCTGTTTTGGCCAGGTTTTGTCGGGGCTGCGGATGAGTTCTATGCTGGGGATAACGAAGTCATCGGCGTAATGAAGAAATATGTTGTGAAGGAAAGCGACTCGCTGATCGAGCTCGCCAGAAAATATGACCTTGGCTACAATGAAATTGCCGACGCCAACGTGAAAATGGATCCCTTTATTCCGGAGTTGGGAGCCACCGTCAGGATCCCAACCTTCTGGGTTTTACCGGATCTGCCCCGCCAGCAGGGAATTATCATCAACCTGTCGGAACTGCGCCTGTACTATTATCCCTACCAGAACGCAAAGTTCATCTTTACTTTTCCGATCGGCATCGGCGATGAGGGGAGCGAGACGCCGCTCGGGTCTTTTACCATAATTGAAAAAAGGGTCAAGCCGGTTTGGTATGTCCCCAAATCCATCCAGGAAGAGCGGCCTGGTTCTCCTGCCCAGGTTCCTCCGGGGCCTGACAATCCCCTCGGTACCCATGCTCTGCGCCTCTCTATTGGATCGGTCCTTATCCACGGAACAAACAAACCATGGGGTGTTGGCAGAAGAGTCAGCCATGGCTGCATACGCCTCTATCCGGAGGATATCCCGGAATTGTACCGGCTTGTGCCAAAAGGCACGAAGGTGATTATTCTACGGCAGCCGGTAAAACTTGGATTGAAGAACGGCAGGATCTTTCTTGAGGTGCATCGGGGGGAGAATATTGACTATTATCAGGAAGCGGTGAATATCGTCATGGCGAAAAAACTGTTGTCCCGCATTGACAGAGCGAAATTTTACCGTGTGCTGAAGGAGAAGTCCGGTATCCCGGAGGACATTTCCCGTTAGCCGGGCAGAAACAGGCCCGGGATGTTTGAACCTCTTCCCGGGCCCACTCTTAATTATGGACTACTACTTCTTCTGGCCAAGTTCAAATGCTTTGCCGCAACGGGCTGCACAGGCGTCCGCTTTTTGCGCAGCGGCGTCCGCTTTTTGTGCTGCTGCATCGGCCTTGCTTGCTGCATCTGCTGCTGCCTGCTTGGCGGCGTCCACATCACTCGAGAGTGTTGTCATCTTGCCGTCCATATCGTTCATCTTGTTCTCAAGAGCACCTACCTTGGCTTCAAGGTTGCAAAGTCTTGCATTCAATGGGTCCACCTGCTCCTTGACGTAACTTTCGGTCGCGCATCCGCTCAGTGCCGCGGCGCAGAGAAGTACCATGAATATTCCAGTTTTTTTCATTTTCCCCTCCCTCCTTTCGTAACGATTTTGCCGGCCGGGGATGTTTCCGCAGCCTGTCTTCTTATGTTGGCCTGAATTATAACATACCAGTAAAGATATCAAATGCAACATTAGCGGGTGAAGTTTTTTTCAGATTTTCGATGTCATATCTACCGGTCTTTGATTGCGTGGAGGTGTCGTGTGCCGTAGCCTCTTGTGTCAGAAATCTTAACCTTGACAGTTTTGGGTTGTTTTGATATTCAATAACACTGCATGGGCGATTAACTCAGCGGGAGAGTGCTACCTTCACACGGTAGAAGTCACTGGTTCAATCCCAGTATCGCCCACCATGAAGAGACCTTAGGGCCGGAATTCAATCCGGCCCTTTTTAGTTTGCCCAGCGTAGCGGGCAAACCCAGCCTGTTGAAAGAAACAGGCGTCGCCCCGACCAGGGGGAAGACAATCCGAATCGCAAGGGCG
>RPRC01000368.1 GCA_003857395.1 Geobacter sp. | reverse complement strand
TCTTTATACTATGGGCGTTACCCAGCACACCACCGGCACCGAAGGGGTCATGTCTCTTTCCAACCTGGCGCTGCTGTGCGGCAATATCGGTATTGAATCCGGAGGTATCAACCCCCTGCGTGGACAGAACAACGTTCAGGGCGCCTGCGACATGGGCGGTCTCCCCGGCGACCTTACCGGCTACCAGAAGGTCGCAAATCCCGATGCCCTGGCGAAATTCGAATCAGCCTGGGGCGTGAAGCTTTCCGACAAGCCCGGCCTTACCCTGTGTGACATCGTTCACAAGGCAGGTCATGGCGATATCAAATTCCTCTACGTTATGGGCGAAAACCCGATGGTTTCCGACCCTGACCTGAACCATGTGGAAGAAGCCCTGAAAAACACCGAGTTCCTCGTCGTCCAGGACATCTTCCTCACCGAGACGGCGGCTCTTGCCGATGTAGTGCTCCCGGCAGCATCCTTTGCAGAGAAGGACGGTACCTTCTCCAATACGGAGCGTCGGGTACAGCGGGTGCGCAAAGCCATTGAGCCCGTCGGCAAGTCCAAGGCCGACTGGGTAATACTGATGGATATTCTGAACAGACTTGGTGTCGAGAAGAAATACAGCCATCCGTCGGAAATCATGGCTGAGATTTCTGCTCTTACGCCTTCATACGGCGGAATCACCTTTGAACGTCTTGATCAACTGGGAAGTTTGCAGTGGCCGTGCCCGACCGTGGATCACCCCGGCACTGTGTATCTGCACAAAGCAGCCATTGCCCGCGGCAAGGGTCTGTTCAAAGCGATCGAGTATAAGCCGAGCAACGAACTTCCCGATGCCGATTATCCCTTCGTGCTCACGACCGGCCGGGTCCTCTACCACTACCATACCAAGACCATGACCGGGAAGGTGGCCGGACTGAACGCTATCAGCCCTGAATCGTTCATCGAGATCAATCCGGTAACCGCCAAAAATCTCGGTGTCATCGACGGCTCCAAGGTCTGCGTCTCTTCCAGAAGGGGCGACATTACAACGATTGCCAAGATTACCCGCAACATCAAGGAGGGAGTGGTCTTCATGCCGTTCCACTTCGCCGAGGCCGCTGCAAACGTGTTGACCAACCCGGCGCTCGACCCGATCTCCAAGATTCCGGAGTACAAGGTCTGCGCGGTAAAAATCGAGCCCTTTGACAGGGTTTCCGATTACGTCTGATTCTGATTGGTAAGTTTCCCGGCGTCTCTTTTCTCTTGAAAAGAGACGCCGGGTTATGTAGTGTACTAGATATCGCCAACAACGTTATTAGAGCTTTAAATTTCTGTACAGATACTGTATAGAGAAGTAAAAATCATTTTTAGGGGGAGTAACAATGAGTAACGAGAATCTGATGTCGAAGCGATGGTTGGTCGCCATCATGGGCACCCTGCTGCAGGTGTGCCTTGGTACTGTCTACGCCTGGAGCTTTTTCCAGAAGCCGATCATGACCGCTAATAACTGGACCAATTCCCAGGCTGCCTGGGCATTCAGTCTGGCTATTTTCTTCCTTGGCTTGGCAGCTGCCTGGGGCGGGATGAATCTGCCCAAGTACGGTCCCCGTATGCTTGCCATGGGTGGCGGACTCCTGTTCGGTATCGGTTATCTGATCGGTGGCTACGCCCTTTCCATTCAGAGCATTCCGCTCCTCTACATCGGTTATGGTGTGATCGGCGGCTGCGGTTTGGGCCTCGGTTATGTTACCCCGGTTGCCACTGCTGCCAAGTGGTTCCCAGACAAAAAAGGCTTCATTACCGGCATGGTTGTCATGGGCTTCGGCTTCGGCGCACTGGTCATGTCCAAAGTTCTTGCTCCGATGTTCATGGCTCAGTTTAACGGCAATGTTTCCTCGGTGTTTTATGCACTCGGCGTCGTTATGCTCATCTTGACCCTGCCTGCCGGCTACTTCCTGATGAATCCTCCCGCTGGCTTCGTGCCGACTGGTTATACTCCCCCTGCAACTTCTGCCGCGAGCCAGGCTAGCCAGGATGCCGTGACCTCGAAGCAATGCATCGTCTCGCTGCGCTTCCTGTTGATGTGGGTTGTCTTCTTTTTCAACATCATCGCTGGCATCATGTTCATTGGTTTCCAGTCACCGATGATCCAGGATCTGCTGAAACTGAAGCTGGATCCGGCTACGCTGACTGACCCGGCAGTTATTGCTGGCCTTGCTGCTTCCGGCGCAACCCTGATTGCCATCAGCTCTATCTTTAACGGTGTCGGCCGCTTCTTCTGGGGCGGATTGTCCGACAAGATCGGCCGTGTACAGGCTTTCCGTCTCATCCTCGGCAGCCAGTTCCTGGTCTTTATCGCCCTGATGTTCGTGACCAACCCGATCATTTTCGGCGTGCTGGTTTGCTACATCCTTCTTTGCTACGGCGGCGGCTTCGGTTCCATGCCTTCCTTCGTACTTGACGTGTTCGGCGCCAAGCGCATGCCGGTCGTGTACGGAACAATCCTTACTGCCTGGGGTTGTGCAGGTATCGTCGGTCCGCAGATCGTTGCTTACCTGAAGGACAACTATGCCGCTCAGGCAGCTCAGTATACCTTCACAACCGCTGCTGTCCTGCTGCTGTCCGGTCTTGCGATTACTTTCGCTCTCAGCAACAAGCGCTATGAGCCGAAAGGCTGCTGTGAAACTAAAGCAGTTCCTACAGCTGAGTAGATTTAGAAGTTGTGTAACAGAAAGGGCGGACAGAGATGTCCGCCCTTTTTTTTCGGGTTTCTCCTGCAAATGGCATTGCGGCCCGGCAAAATAAAGTAATAATGACCGATTGAATCGCGTTGTGCTTGGTGAATATGCTTCGTGTCTTGCTTCTGGCGAAAAGATGCGTTTGCGTTTTTCATGGTTCCTGGTAAAAATACACGACAGATCAAAAATGGTGCGTGAAGTCTGTAGTGGAGACGGAAGGCGCTATTTTGTTTTAATCAAATTCGACACGGGTGACGGGTTGTGGTTAGAAAATCCGACACTACAGGGTATTTATGGAAGATATTGCCAAGCTTATCGATGGATTCAAGCAATTCCAGGAACGTTATTTCGGAGAGGAAAGTTCACTCTTTGCCGCTCTGAAATGCGAGCAGAAACCGAAGACTCTGGTGATAGGCTGCAGTGATTCACGCGTAGATCCGGCGCTTCTTACCGGGTGCGCTCCGGGTGATCTTTTTGTTGTGCGCAATGTCGCGAATCTGGTGCCTCCTTGCGAGCATGACGGAGCTTACCACGGGGTGAGTGCTGCTCTTGAGTATGCAGTTTGTTTCCTGGAAGTGGAGCATATCATCATACTGGGCCATTCCGGTTGTGGTGGAATCCTTGCGTTGCTGGAAGGCAATTCGCAGGGTAAAAGCGGTGAATATATCAGTAAGTGGGTGGAAATTGCCGGACCTGCCCGTGATCTGGTGCAGCGGCAGTTGGCCGATAAACCACTCCGGATTCAGGCTGTGGCCTGTGAACAGATTTCACTTTTGATCTCACTAGAGAACCTTCTTACCTTTCCGTGGCTCAGAGAAAGGGTTGAGGCCGGCAGCCTGTTTTTGCACGGCTGGTATGTGGACATCTCTTCCGGTAACCTGTTCTGCTATCTTCCGTCTTCGGGTCGTTTCGAACTGCTTGTCTGAGAAAAGTACGCAGCGGGTTGCTTCAATTACGTTCTTTAAAAAAATTGCCTGCAATTTTACTTGAATCAAGAACAGGTCTGTTTTACTATCATAAC
>RPRC01000367.1 GCA_003857395.1 Geobacter sp. | reverse complement strand
CGAAGCAAAGGCCGGAGCGGACTTTGCCGAACTGGCGAAAAAGTATTCCGATGATACTTCCGGTAAAGAGGGTGGGGATCTTGGCTTCCTGAAAAAAGGTGAACTGCTCCCTGCGTTCGAAAATGCCATCACCACCATGAAGGCGGGAGAAGTGAGCGGTTTGGTAAGGACCTCAGCCGGAATTCATATCATCAAGCTTGAAGAGCTCCGTGAGGGGAAAAAGCAGGACCTTGACTCGGTAAAGCGTGAAGTGGAAGACCTGCTCTATAAGCAGAAGTCGGAAGAACGCTTCAGCCAGTGGCTTGAAGGGCTGCATAAGAATGCGGCCATCGAAATGATCGCGCCGAAGTAATGCCAATTCCATATCAAGGCCCTCTCTGCGTTGGCTCGTCTTCGGCTGCTCAACGTACTCTTCAGTACGTCTTGCCGCCTCAATCCTCGCCGCCTTGAGATCATCCTTGAGCTGGAATTGGTATAAATCTTTTCAGGCATCAGATCCCTGCTTCAGCAAGCTCTTCAACCAATTTTTTCTGTTCTGCAGTGAGGTGCTCCGGCACCTTGATGCTAATCTTCACAAACAAATCACCTTTTGAGGTTTTTCCCGTGTGGGGAATGCCGAATCCTTTCAATCTGATCTTGGTGCCCGGCTGAATTCCGGCCGGGACCTTGATTCTCTTTGTTCCATCAAGTGTCGGAACCTCAAGTGTTGTTCCCAAGGCAGCCTGGCTGAAAAGGATCATTCGATCCACGATGATGTTGTCATCTTCCCGGGTAAATACCGGATCTGTTCCTACCTTGATTGTCAAGTATAGGTCTCCAGCTGGTCCACCGTTACTGCCTTTGCCGCCTTTGCCCTGGATGCGGAGCTTCGCGTCGTTGGCAATCCCGGCTGGTATCTTTACCGACAAGTCCTCGCGAATACCCTCCCGCATGTAAGAGACTCTCTTCTCCCCCCCTGTTGCCGCCTCCCGGAAGGTCAGGGGGAAATCCATGGAAAAATCTTCGCCGCGCTGCTTTCTCGAACGAAAACGTGCGCCTCCCTGTGCACCTCCAGTGAAGATGCGGGAAAATATATCTTCTGATCCGTATCCCATATCTTTGAAGATGTCACCAAAGTCGAAGTTGCGAAAAATGTCCTCCTGAGAGTAGCGCTGATGGAAACCGCTAGAGCCGAACTGGTCGTACTGTGTTTTTTTCTGCGGATCGGAAAGTACCGCATAGGCTTCGCTTATCTCTTTGAATGTATCTTCCGCCTCTTTGTTACCGGGGTTTTTGTCAGGGTGATATTTGACGGCCATTTTCCGGTAGGCTTTTTTAATATCCTCAGCTGAGGCATTTTTAGTCAAGCCGAGAAGTTGATAATAATCTTTGCTGGCCATAGTGGTGAGTTTCCTTTTTCACTGGAGTTTTTTGAATGTAATATCTGTTGTGTCCCATGTCAACTCAAAGTGCCTTGAAACGGTGCATTTCCTTGATCATGGCTGACGTTGCCCGTCACTTGCGAGATCTTTCGCTCTCGTTTGGCTCCGGCAAGACACTAAAGACGAGCCATTTTGCAAATCCAGTTCCCTGCGGGAGAAAGAAAAGTACCTTGACAGGTCACTTCATGTGTCTAATAATTAGGTAGCCGAACTAAATTGGCGAAAAGACCGCCGATAGTTGAGCTGCCCTGTCTTTGCATGACTATCGGAGTAAAAAGTGCTGGTGTTACGCCGCATTCGCATCGACAGTGCATCATGTACCGGCAAGCTCATCGTATCATTCTGCTCACGCTGGAGAATAAAATGGCAAGAATCGCGCGAATTGCTGAAATGTATCCTCAGCTTATGAAGGTTATGGGCAGGCTGCGAAGCACTCTTCATGAGGGGATGGACCTTTCTTACAATCAATTCAAAATGCTGCTGGCAATCAACGGCAAGGGTATCTGCCCCCTGACTTCACTTGCCACAGAACTTTCGATAGCAATGAGTTCCGCCAGTGAAATGGTGGACAAGCTGGTAACCCTGGGCCTTGTCTGCCGTTCTGTGGATGCCGAGAGTCGCCGGAGGGTCACGATTCAAGTTACGGAAGAGGGAGAAAAACTCATCTCTTATCTGCAGAAAGGCATTGTCGAAAACTACCGATTGTTGCTGGAACGCTTGAGTGACAGTGATCAGGAGCGACTGGTGGATGCCTTGGACTCTCTGGTCGAAATACTCGGAAACAGTACTATTGTGGAGCGGGCGCAGGAAGGACAGTCGGAAAGGAGTCATCTATCATGAAACGGGCACTTGTCATTGGCGGTGGAGTTTCCGGGCTTGCAGCTGCATTTTATCTGCAGGGAAGGGCACGGGCAGCAGACCTCGAACTGGAAGTAAAAGTTCTGGAAAAGGAAGACAGGCCGGGAGGCAAGATCTGGAGTATCAAGGAGCAAGGGTACCTCTGTGAATGGGGGCCGAACGGATTTCTCGACAGCAAGCCGCAGACTCTCGACCTGTGCGCAGACCTTGGGATAAGCAAACAGCTTTTACGAAGTAATGACAATGCACGCAAACGGTACATATTTGCCGATGGCATACTTCACCGCCTTCCAGAAAGCGGTCCGTCATTTTTTGCCTCCAAGCTGATCTCCTGGCCCGGGAAAATACGCCTTGCCATGGAACCCTTCGCACCGGGCAGTCCGGCAGGGGTTGACGAGACACTTGCTGCCTTTGGGCGCAGGCGACTGGGACATGAAGCATTGCAAAAGCTTATTTCGCCGATGGTCTCGGGTATTTTTGCCGGTGACCCTGAAACCATGTCATTGAAGTCCTGTTTCCCCCGCATCGCAGAGCTTGAAAGCGAATACGGTGGTCTGGTCAAGGCGATGCTGCTGCTGGCGAGAAAAAAACGGCGCGAGCGAGCCGAAGGGAAAGTAGTGTCGAGTCCCTCGGGACCGGGAGGGATTTTGACGTCGTTCCGAGAGGGGCTCGAGGAAATCACCGCGTCTCTGGCTGAAAAACTTGGTGCTGGTGTGGTTGCAACGGGCCAGAAGGTCCTCGAAGTCAACCAGGGAAAGAGTGTCCCGTATCGAGTGAGAACCGCGACAGGCGAGCTGGAAGCCGACCTGGTTGTGGTTGCCGCGCCGTCTTTTGCCGCTGCGGCAATGTTACGCTCCGTGAGTAGTCAGGTTGCCGAAATTCTCGAGGAAATCCCCTATGCTTCAATGACCATTGCCTGCTTTGGTTACGAAAAGGAGCGCATCGGCCACAATCTTGATGGCTTCGGGTATCTGATTCCCAAGGTGGAGGGAATGTCAACATTGGGGACTCTCTGGGATTCGAGCATTTTCGAGAATCGGGCACCGGAGGGACATGTCCTGCTCAGAAGTATGCTGGGAGGTGCCTGTTTCCCTGAGTATATTGAATTGCCGGATGATGAGATTGTGGCGAGGGTAGAGAAGGACCTTGGTACGATATTGGGCATTCAGGAGTCTCCCGAGTTTACCCGGGTCTTTCGCCACGAAAAGGCGATTCCCCAGTACACCGTCGGGCATGGAGTGCGTCTGAAGGCGCTGGAGGAAAATCTCTGCTCGCTACCCGGTCTGATGCTTACCGGGAATTCCTATCGGGGGATCAGCTTGAATGATTGTGTCGCTTCTGCGGTCAGGACCGCTGACGAGGGGATAGCACTTCTGAAAGGCAGATAATGCGTACTTAGTTTTCATCCTGAAGAAAACTAGGTCACTATTCAGCACGCACCAATAACTCCCCTGTGCAACATGGAGATAGGTTACATTTTAACCTGTGGACATGGGTTACACTTTCATTGACTTATGCTCCAGTTT
>RPRC01000366.1 GCA_003857395.1 Geobacter sp. | reverse complement strand
TTAGCTTTTCTTATGCTCATTAAGGTTTTTCAGCAGCTCTTCTCTTGTTGTTGATTTAACATCGCTCTCTTTAATAAAAAAATCCATATTAAAGCTTGTTACACCTGGACAATATGACCATGGCCTCTCAAAATCTGCATCCTCTTCTGGACGCAAGAATTGGCATGTACCAGCTTTTGCTCCATTTGCGATTTTCAACGCAGAAACAATATTATTTATCGACATTGATACCAATTGAATAAGTAATGCTACTTTTTCAACTTTCCAATTTATTGAGGTTCTTTTTGATTTAATGCTTCTATTGTTACCTGAAGTCCCTACAGGTTCTATTTTAATGAATGAAGAACCATGCTCGGATGAGCCAATCATTTTCATTTCATCGGCAGGAGGTGGTACTCCATATTCGTGCTCCAACCCTATGGCGAGAGAAAACCCCCCAGAGCGAACCCTAAACCCATGTTTTATACTGTTATATTCATCAACATGGTTCATATCAATAAACTCATGAGCTAATCGTTGCCAGAACGAGGAGAATAATTTCGTTGTTTGTGTATTTCTCTCACTATCTGGCATGTAGCATTGGAATACTAATTTTGAAATAGACTCCCATGACACTTGTTCAACATTGAGCTTTGTAAAAAGCGTATTGTGATAGCCACCAATCTTTTTCACTAACTGCCGTAAGTCTTTGTTTGAGCATTTGGCTATCCATGCATATGCACAGTCTGGCGCCTGAATGTATGCGCCTAATAATGAAAACATAGTTTCCATTGCATGATGCAGAGTGGCCCTGAGTGCAATAGCTGCTCTTTTTTCGTCATCAGATTCGAGATGGACTTTGAGCAGATACTCAAAATAATTAGTGTCGATTCCATCAAGAAATTCATCATTCCTTTTCACTATATCAACTTCCCAAATACAATATGGTTCTTTATTTACGACGAATATTGAATTCTGAATCATATGTTCCTTTTTAAAAGCTAAATCGAGTAGGAGGCGGGATTGCTCCCGCCGTCCTCTCACACCACCGGTCATGCGGTTCCGCAACCGGCGGTTCATGAAAGACTCTGGAGCATCTTAACACGATCATGTAACGACACCAAACCATGCTGATCGAACCATATTTTGCGGAACGCTTCGTTCATGTGACTCGCGCCACTGTTCCACCACGGCCCCCTTTGATTGAAGGCCGAGCGAAACGATCGCTCCACGGCTAATCCCCTCTTCATCAGATTCTTCGCCCGGGTGTAGGGCCTTTTCCATTGCCGCCACAGAATGCAGCGCAGCTTGCGTCTGATCCAGCCATCGAGCGCCAGCAGCACCTTGAGGCTTTGGGTCAACCTAAAGTAGTTGATCCAGCCCCGCAGGATTGGCTCCAGCTCTTTGATTGTTCTGACGATGTTTCTGCCATGCGCCTTCCGTAGCACCATCCGTACCCTGTTCTTCAACCTTTCCAGGCTCACTTCCGCTATCCGCAGGCGGGGCTGGTGGTGCAGGGTCATGCTATAGCCAAGGAACTTGCGCTTCCATGGCCGATCCACTGCACTCTTGGACTCGTTCACCTTCAACTTCAGCTTCTCTTCCAAGAACCGGGTCAGGCTCGCCTTGAGACGCTCACCTGCCTTGCGGCTGCCGACATACACATTGCAATCGTCCGCATAGCGGCAGAACTTGTGCCCTCGCCGCTCCAGTTCCCGATCCAGATCCGTCAGCAGGATGTTCGAAAGCAGCGGACTCAGTGGGCCACCTTGAGGAGTCCCTTCCGTACGGGCCGTAACGACCCCGTCCGCCATCATCCCCGCTTTCAGGAAACGGTTGATCAGCCTCATAACCCGCTCGTCGTGGATCACCGCTCCCAGTTTGTTCAACATGACCGAGTGATTGACTCGATCGAAGAATTTCTCCAGGTCCAGGTCCACCACCACCCGACGGCCGCCTTCCACATAGTCTCGGGCTGCCTTGACCGCCTGGTGGGCGCTTTTACCGGGGCGAAACCCATAGCTAGATTGCGAAAATCCCGGTTCGAAGATCGGTGCAAGCACCTGATGTAACGCTTGCTGGATCAACCGATCCTGCAGCGTCGGGATGCCGAGTGTCCTCACCCCTCCTTGCGGCTTGGGGATATCCACCCGACGAACCGGATGTGGAATATAACTCCCATCCAGAACCCTGGTCCGAATCGACGGCCAGTGCCGTTTCAGGTGTGCTCGAAACTCCTGCACACCGATGTGATCCACACCCGGCGCGCCCTTGTTACGCATCACCTGCTCGTAGGCCTTCCTCAGGTTGCCGCGTTCCATCACGGCCTCCATCAGTCGGTCCGTTCTCCGCTCCGCTTTCGTTCTCGGCTGACTCACGAAGTCGGCCTCGACACCGGTCGCGACACCCCCGGAATTCCGTCCCGGTACCTTCGCTCCGGCCTCACCTCTGGGATGAGCTTCTGTCCTCTTCGGCTGTTCTCCGTTCACCATCGTCTACTCGCGTTCTCTCATGTTCGGCCCTTCGTCCCTTTTGGCGACTACTATGGCCTCTGCTGACTTCTGCAAGGACATCCAAGGCGCCTCGCGGGGCCTGTAGCTCGACGAATTTCTCCGCGGCACCCTTGCAGATCTCCCCGGGTATGACGCACCCACCTTCACGCTTATACCTGTCGGATTTACAACCCGGTGCTCCGTGCAAGTTTCGGGCTTTGACGATAACGGCCGCCTTACCCCACCGTGTTGCCTCGTATCCGCTTCCTGTTCGTCAGGCCAGCGCTTTGCCTTCAGCTTCCTCCAGATCCACAGTCGCCTGTGGCACCCTTGCCGTTCGGCTAACTCTTCCCCTTGCCGGGTGAGTAGAGGACTTGCACCTCCAAGTGAGCGCGCCCTGCCGGGCGCACCGTCTAAAATCACCCGCCACGCTTTGCGTGGTCGGGTGCATTTTTTTGTTGGCTTTATTTTTTCTTATTTCTTCCATTACGAATTTGTGGCTCGGGAACTCCGTCGCCAGGAGAAATGTCAATTGAAATAGATGCATTTGTGTTTTTTAATTTATCTCGGAGGATCGAAGAAACCGTTTTATTCTTATTTTTCGCTTCTTTAATGGCATCGGCTATTAAATTTCCATCAATTGTTTCTCCTTCTTTTGCCATAACTAGGGTGTTTATTTTGAAAGCGGCATTTTCTTCGTTTTCTACTGGGTGAGAGGTGTCAAGGATACATTCAAGACCTTTAGTGCTTTCAAATAAAGCTTGCATTCCTGAACCATGACCATAATCATGTCTGATTGTATCCTTGTGCTTTGTATACAACTCAATATCAAAAATGTCATCGCCGTGGAATGGTATATGAAAGTCGCTGTAACGTATAAAAGATTGTCCATCTAATTGCATCTGCATGTGATAATGTGGAAAATCAGCATACGATGTTGTTTTATGACCTTCATAATCAGTTTTACTGCACGAGAATGACCATTGAATGTGTTTATATTTAGCAGTAAAGCCTATGATATAGTCATTAGGATGTTCATCAATTAAGTCATTTATGTTTTTCATTAGATGCTCTAATGAAGCAACCCATCGTACATATGCTGAGATCCGATAATATGAAAATTTTTGATATATAAAGGGGAAATGTTTTTTTTTGAACTTTTTAGGTCTTAGTAACCAGTGTAAGCACGGATCTTCAGTACTAAAATGGTGTAATGGTCTGTTGCAAATACTACAAATTCCTTTGGAATAAAGAGTTTCAAATTTTTGATAACATTCTTGAGTATACGAACGGACTTTTTCATTACCTTCAATTATCTTATCTTGAGGTAAGCCT